>CAXBOY010000016.1:0-40245 GCA_963977405.1 uncultured Gammaproteobacteria bacterium | reverse complement strand
GGCGTCTCTCAGCAGCCCCTACCGTGCAGCGCGCTCCAGCACTGACCTAATACCACTAAACTAATACCACTGAACTAATACCACTGAACTAATACCACAAATCCATGAGCGCTGTGCCTTTGAATAAAAGAGCTGTTCTACTCGAACAGCTCCGTACCAAGATTTAACCCTTCCAAGGCTTCAGCTTTTTCGGAGCTAATACTTTCTTCAAGCGCGCATATTGTGGCAGGCCGTTTTTATAGGGTGGGTAGTCTTCGCCCATAATAAGCGGTTCGAAATATTCTCGCGCAATTTGCGTGATGCCGAAACCATCTTTCGTGATGAAATTGCGCGGCATTGTCTTCTCCACGTTTGCCACTGCCGATAGTTTCGCCTCGCCAACACTCCAGCTATATTTCTTGCCCGGCTTACGCACTATTGTAGGCATGACTGCGTTCTTGCCTGCCAGTGCAAACTCCACTGCAGCCTTGCCCATCGCGTAGGCCTGCTCTACGTCGGTTGCCGAAGCAATGTGCCGCGCTGCTCTCTGTAGATAGTCTGCTACTGCCCAATGATACTTGTAACCAAGTTCGCGCTTAACCATCTCTGCGACGAATGGTGCCACGCCGCCCAGTTGCACATGTCCAAAGGCATCTTTGCCACCGGCGTCCGCAAGAAAGCTGCCATCTTTGTTCTGCGCACCTTCCGAAACCACTATTGCGCAATAGCCATATTTTTTCACACAGCTCTTCACTTTCTGCAGGAATTTTTTCTGATTGAACGCTATTTCTGGGAAAAGAATTATGTGTGGTGCGTCGCCCTCTTCTTCGGCGGCCAATCCGGCCGCGCCGGCGATCCAGCCTGCATGACGTCCCATCACTTCCATGACGAACACCTTGGTCGAGCTCTCGCACATTGAAGCAACGTCGAGCCCTGCCTCGCGGATCGATACTGCGACGTATTTCGCGACTGAGCCGAAGCCGGGGCAGTTGTCGGTAATGGGTAGGTCGTTGTCGACAGTCTTGGGAACGCCGATGCACTGGATGGGGAAACCCACCTCCATGCTCAGCTGTGCGATCTTGTTCGCGGTATCCTGAGAGTCACCGCCACCGTTGTAGAGGAAGTAGCGAATATTGTGGGCCTTGAATACCTCCATGAGGCGTTCGTATTCGGCCTTGTTCTCAGCGAAGCTTTTGAGTTTGTAGCGACATGACCCGAACGCGCCCGCAGGCGTATGACGCAACGCGGCTATAGAAGAGGCAGACTCTTTGCCGGTGTCGATCAATTCTTCGTGAAGGGCGCCGATGATGCCGTTGCGGCCCGCATATACTTTACCTATTCTGTCTTTGTTCTGACGCGCGGTTTCGATTACGCCACAGGCGCTGGCATTAATTACTGAGGTGACGCCACCGGATTGCGCATAAAAAAGGTTTGCTTTGGTCATGTTGAGAGAACCTGATAGTCTGCCCGTTATAGTAAGCGACGATGTTACCCCGTTGCCGCTTGGCAAGGCAACGGCGGCTCGGGCTATATAGATAGGAGAAAAGGAAGCAAGATGCGAATAACGATTGGTATGTCGGGTGCGAGTGGTTTGATCTATGGCATTCGTATGCTGGAAATTCTGAAGTCACTGCCCGAGGTCGAGACTCACTTAATATTGACTCCTTCGGCGAAGATGAATATTGCCATCGAAACACAGTGGGAGTTGAGTGCGGTGCAGGCGCTTGCCGATCACGTTCACTCGATAAACGATATGGCCGCCTCTATCGCCAGTGGCTCTTTCCGTACTGATGGCATGATCGTGGCGCCTTGTTCCATGAAGTCGCTTTCCGCCATCGTGCATTCTTATGCGGACAATCTGCTGATTCGCGCGGCAGATGTTGTGCTTAAGGAGAAACGTCGCCTAGTGTTGATGCCGCGAGAGTCTCCCCTGCATGCGGGGCACTGCGAGTTGATGCTGAAGGCTTGCCAGTTGGGTGCGATCATAGCTCCACCTATGCCCGCTCTTTACAATAATCCACAGACTATCGATGATCTTATCAATCATAGTGTGGGTAGGGTCTTGGACTTGTTCGATCTTGATCCCGGTATCGTTAAGCGTTGGGAGGGGGTTCGAAAAGCGCACTGAGAAGTGTGTTGAGTTTGGCCTCCAGCGCCTCATCGCTCGTCGTTTCAGCGCCTAGTACCGCATACAGATTAGCTTTGGCTGCCTGCCTTTGGGTCGCCACGTCGAGCATCTTGATTGGTAACTGACAAATGGCCTCTAAGCGGTCTTGTTGAAAGTGCTCGGCGTGTAACTCCAATGCTTTGACTTGATCGCGAAGTTCGAGCATGCCCTCCCGCTCCAGCATGCTAATGTCGTCCATCTCCAGTGCCTCTTTCTTAAGCCAAGTTCTTGCCTTGCGTAGCGAGCGCACTACTGCGCTGGAGTAGGCGACTGAGTAGTCCTTTGCCGCTTGCAGTGTTGCAGTGTCGAGCGGACCGCGGGTCTCGGCGTGCCACACTGCGAACAGCAGCATATTAACGTCGAGATCGTGTTCGTTCTGTAGGGCTAGGCAGGTCTCGCTGACCTGTTTGCGGCTATAGACACGACAGGAATAGTCCCAGAATGATTCGTGCATCGCGTCGTATCTCGCTGAGGGTGGAGTTCGGGATGTTACTGTACTGACTATTTTGAGACAATGCGCAGCTCTAGGTGCCCCACTACTAACTAGTGGCAAACCATCAGCACAGCGAGACTGAACCATGCATATTCATATTTTGGGCATCTGTGGCACCTTCATGGGTAGCCTAGCCGTATTGGCAAAACAGATGGGCCATACTGTTAGCGGCTGCGATGCCAATGTCTACCCGCCAATGAGTACGCAGCTAGAGGAGCAAGGCATTACTCTGATGGAAGGGTTTAAGGCCGAGCACTTGCAGCCGCATCCAGACCTCGTGGTGATAGGCAATGCGCTGTCGCGTGGTAACCCAGCGGTTGAGTACACCTTAGAGCAAGGTCTGGACTATTGTTCTGGACCCGAATGGCTATCGCGCTATGTGCTGCGCGGTCGCTGGGTATTGGCGGTAGCGGGCACCCACGGCAAGACTACTACTAGTTCGATGCTGGCCTGGATTCTGAGCTATGCCGGTTTGAAGCCCGGTTATCTCATCGGGGGCGTTGCGAGCAATTTTCCAAGCTCGGCTACGCTTGGCGAGTCTCCCTTCTTCGTCGTCGAGGCGGATGAATACGACAGTGCCTTCTTCGACAAGCGATCTAAATTTGTTCACTATGCTCCACGCACGGCTATTTTTAATAATCTCGAGTTCGATCATGGCGACATCTTCCCCGATCTAGCGGCTATTCAGCGCCAATTTCATCATTTGGTTCGAATCATCCCAGGTAACGGTTTAATTCTGTCGCCGCGTGATGATGAAAGCCTTAATGAAGTGCTAGAGCAGGGCTGTTGGAGCCAGAGACAGGCTATGGATCTTCTCTCCGAGGGCACAGACGCGGCGCTGGAGGAGCAGGGCATGTCTTGGTTTGTGCGTTTGCACAGTCCCGACGGCAGTCATTTCGAGATTGGCAAGCGGGTAAATGGCAAGCCGGCATCTTCTGAGCAGGTGCAGTGGACACTGAGCGGTACTCATAATGTTCGCAATGCACTGGCGGCAGTCGCGGCAGCGCATCATGCGGGTGTCGCAATTGCAGTAGCCTGTGAAGCCTTAGAGCAGTTTCAAGGCGTGAAGCGACGCCAGGAGCTACTTGGTGAGGTCAATGGCGTACGTGTCTATGATGATTTTGCGCATCATCCCACTGCTATCGCGATCACCCTCGAGGGCATGCGGGCAAAATTTATCAAGGCGAAGCGTTCCGGGCGCTTAATCGCGGTGATAGAACCGCGCTCCAACACCATGAAGATGGGTGTGCACAAAGACGTGTTAGCACAATCAAGTTGTAGTGCCGACCTAACGTATTGGTTCGATGCCGGCACCGCCGCATTCGATCTCGCTAGCATTGTGAAGGCAAGCTCGACTCCGGCGCGACTGGCAAACTCGATCGAAACTCTCGTCGCCACATTGGCAGCAGAGGCGCAGCCCGGTGACGACATCGTCATCATGAGCAACGGTGGTTTCGGTGGCATTCATCAGAAATTGCTGCAAGCCTTGCGGGCGTCTGCATCATGACGCAGGCAGAGACGGACTTGCGTGGTGAGACTTCTCAGATTGCGCTGTTTCCGCTTAAATCTGTCCTCTTTCCCAAGGGGCGTTTGCCGCTGCAAATTTTCGAGCAGCGCTACATCAACATGATTACCCAGTGCCTGCGCAAGGACGAAGGCTTCGGCGTGTGTTTATTGAAAGAGGGCGAAGAAGTTGTCAAGCCAGGGTCTAAGCAACAGGTTCATCGCGTGGGCACCTATGCCAAGGTGGTAGACTGGGATCAGCTGCCTAATGGGCTCTTAGGCGTAACGGTAGAGGGCGCGCACAAATTCAATGTGCTCGATTGTTCCTACGACGAGAACCAGTTGCTAATAGCCACAGTAAGATTTTGTGACACCGACTACGTCGGCGAGCAGCCTCTAGAGGTCAGCCCGCAACAAGAGGTGCTAGTTGATCTTGTGGAGCAATTGGCCAGTCATCCCGTCATCAGCAAGCTAGGCATGGCAATCGCGTATCATGATTTGCGCGAATTAGGTTGGCGGTTGAGTGAATTGGTACCATTGCCACTAGAGCGCAAGCAAGCCTTGTTGGAATTGCAGGACCCCTATCAACGAGTAGAGGAAATTGAAGGGCTCATCCATCGCATGATCGATGATGCCTAAGCAAAGAGTTGTATTGAGTATGCGCAGGAATTAAAAACAGGAGGTGCGCAGATGTTTGAAGCGTGGTTAATGGGCAATAATTGGACGCAAGAGCAGTGGTTAATTGTCTCGATAATTGGCTTTGTCATCGTGGCGTCGCTGGTGGTGGCGTATCGGCTTTACACAATTTTCAAGATGAGTACCAAGAAGCGCGAGCGACCCAAACTTCGCGCGGGAAGACGCCTGCGGCGTTAATGCTACTGAATAAGAATTCTATCGAGTACGACGGCTGCAACGGCGATAAACACAATCACGCCGAGCAAGCTGCCCAGAAGTCCTACAATGCGAAAGGGCTTCTCGCCTGGAGGATACAGACCGCTCTGCTCATACTCGCGATCATCGTCTTCGCTAGCGCTGTGGAGTAGATCTTGCTTTTGTGGGTCGATCTCTTTAGTCATAAGTGGCTTTCTCTTTCTTCGTAGAGGGCAAGCTTGAATTTAATTCCATGTATAGGAAAGTGTACGGTGCCAAGTCGAATTCTCATTTTTACATTGCTTCTGGCATCGATCACTAGCGCGCACGCAATTGTTATAAGACATGATACTGGATACGCTCGCTACGTTGCCAGCGAATCCATGTTCCCATCTGTTTTCTGGCTGGAGCAGCGTTCGAACCGCAAAATCTGTGTCGCAACCTTGATAGATGCCCAGTGGGCGCTTACGGCTGCACATTGTGTCGAGGAGACCGACCTGCGTGCTCATATCGATCGCGCAGGTGAATATGTGGTGCAAATTGCGGGGCTGATGTCTGGTATCGACGCAGTCGTAATGCATCCGAATTATGCGTTGCGTTACGATCAGGACCATGCGAACGAAGAGGTGGATCTGGCCTTATTGCATTTGAGCGAACCCTTAGCTATGCCCGTGCCCATGTCGCTGTATCGTGAGCAGGACGAGTTAGACCGTGTGGCGACTCTTCTAGGATGGGGATTTTTCGGCGTAGGTACTACTGGAATTCAGAGTGATGATGGTCGTTTTCGTAAGGCGAACAACCGTGTGACAGAAGCGAATGGTCGCCTGCGTTTCGATTTCGATGATCCACGCCAACCACAGAGTCGCGCTGTCGAGTTAGAGGGCTTACCTGGTCTCGGCGATAGTGGTGGCCCCGCACTGCTGCAGACCGAAGATGGCTGGCGGATTGCGGGTGTGGCAATCGGCGAGATCGCGGCCGCGTCAGCCCCAGCAGGGGTGCAGGGCTTGTATGGTGCGGTAGCGATCTATGAACGTGTTTCGGGTCACTTAGACTGGATAGAGTCCGTCATCAATGCGGGCGTGAAAGTGCGCGATCAACTCGATAACACACACTCGGAAGACTGACCTGGCAACAGGCTAGCTGTCTTGCCTGTGAGATAGTAGGCCAGTAGGCCGACCCATTCACGGCTAGCATCGGCTAGGTCTTGTAAGTGTTCCGCAAAGCGCAGTTCTACTGACCACGGGCGATCGGGATCTGAGCGATAATCCACAGGGTAGGGCAAGATCGACCATTGCTGCGCGCAGAAAATCCCCACCGATCTTGGCATATGGGCTGCCGAGGTGATCAATATCCAACGTTGCTGCGGTTGCGGTTTCACCAACGCTTTGCTGAGCAGCACGTTCTCATAGGTATTGCGAGATTGATCCTCTAGGCTTAGTTCTCGTGAGCCTAGCCCGGACTCGCGCATCAACGCAGGTATATAGTCGGCCTCTTTGAGATCCTGGCCGGTCAAGGCGCCACTGCCACCGCTGAACAGCAATTGAGCGCTGGGATACTGCCGCGCTAAAGTGGTGAACGCCCACAGCCGTTCCGCGCCATTATTGCTTTGAGTTTGTTGCCATGACCGGCTAGGCGAGCTGTCTAGGAAGCCTCCTAGCACGATGATCCCATCGATGTCCTCAGGGAGATTCTCTAGCGGTGTGAACCTACTCTCCAGCGGCTTAAGCAACCATTCGCCTACAGGTAGAAATGCCACTACGAGGGCGAAAGCCCCTGCGCAGCTCAGGAGTACCTTGGCGGAGCGCTGCGCACCTACTAGCAATAGCACGAGGCCGCCAATCCATAAAAGCAGCAATAGACTGTCTGGCGAAATGAGCGCCCAGCCCACTTTTGAAGCCCAGAAAAAAAAGGTATCCATGAGAGTCCATCGAGTCGTAGTTAGGCTTAGTGTACCTTCGAATAATGCTCGCGTCCGCACTTGCGTGCACTGTGTAAGTTAGACAGATTTTTGCTACTATCGTCCCTAGACACTCTTCTTCGACGGAGCGCTTATCCAATCAGTACAGCTTCGGCGAATCTTTCTAGCAAGCAAATTGGAGATTTCCAAATGACTATCGCAACAGGCGACAAGATTCCAGCAGTAACACTCAAGATCATGGGCGCAAAAGGCCCTGAAGACATCGGTACTGAAGCAATTTTCAAGGGCAAGAAGGTTGTAATGTTTGCTGTGCCTGGTGCTTTTACACCCGGCTGTACTGTGACTCACTTACCAGGTTACGTTGTTTTAGCCGACAAGATAAAGGCCAAAGGCGTAGACTCTATTGTCTGCCTATCAGTCAATGACGCATTTGTTATGGGTGCCTGGGGCAAGTCACAGAATGCGGAAGAGTTGCTAATGGTGGCCGACGGTAACGGCGCGTTCACGAAAGCGGCGGGTCTGGAAATGGACGCAACTGGCTTCGGTATGGGCACGCGCAGTAAGCGTTACGCTATGATCGTAGAGGACGGCGTAGTGACGCATCTTGCGGTAGAGCCTGCTGGCGGCATAGAAGTTAGTGCAGCAGAGGCTATACTCGCTAAACTTTAATTCCTACAGACGTGGGCCCTGTTCTTATGAAAACCGACTATATCGAATATCAAGATGGGGAAACGACTCTCGAGGGCTACTTAGCTTGGGATGAGACGTCGTCCGAGCAGCGCCCGGTAGTTATAGTCGCCCACGATTGGAGTGGACGACGCGAACTGGCATGCGATGCTGCCGAAAAGATGGTGGATCTCGGCTACGTCGGATTCGCGTTGGATTTATATGGGCAAGGTGTGTTCGGCAAAGATGGTGATACAGCGGGCAATTCCGCGCTAATGGCCCCCTTCGCCGATGACCGTGCTTTGCTACGTCGACGCATACAAGTGGCACTTGACACTGTTAGGGAGTTATCTCCGGTAGACCCGAGCCGTGTCGCGGCTATTGGGTACTGCTTCGGAGGTATGGCAGTGCTCGAGTTGGCGCGTTCTGGGGCCGATGTCGAGGGTGTCATTAGCATTCACGGTTTGCTGCATCAAGGTGACATTGCTAACGAGAAAATTGTTGCGAAAGTACTATGTCTTCATGGCCATGACGACCCAATGGGTCCGCCCGACAAGGTATTGGAGTTCGAGGGCGAAATGACTGCAGCCAAGGCTGACTGGCAGGTGCATGTGTATGGCGGCGCGAAACACGCGTTTACCAATCCGCAGGCAAATGATCAGGGCTTGGGCACAGTTTATAACGCCTTAGCGAATCAAAGAGCACAACGCGCGATTGCGGATTTCCTTGCTGAGCTCTTTGCCTGAGGTTTGTTGTAATCCAACAGATGCCTCGGTGTTTGTTTTTCCATGGCTGAGAAATTGACTCAGTCAAAGATTGCTTGTGAAGAGGGGTTGCATTGTCGAAGTCTATTTCTCAAAGCGAAACTAGCACAACAAGCGAGCAAGTGCCTTGTAACGGCACAGCAGAGAACTGTCGTTTCGTACTTGAATTGGAAGCGGTAAGGGGGGAGTTAGTAGGGCTCAATAACTTAGTGCGCTCGGATGAGCTCACTGGCTTGTTCAACTTCCGTCACTTCCAATATTCAATTGATCTAGAGATGGAGCGTGCTCGGCGTAGCGGTCACTCAGTATCGCTGCTCATGCTCGATCTCGATCATTTCAAGGCACTCAATGATCGCCATGGACATGAGTGCGGCAACTACACCTTGAAACAGGTATCGCAAATTATTCAAAGAGCCCTGCGTCGTCTCGATATTCCCTGCCGTTACGGTGGCGAAGAATTCGCTGTAATTCTGCCTGATACGAGTTTGCATGCCGCTATTCATTTAGCGAATCGACTTCGACAAAACATCGAAGAAATGGTACTCGTGTTTAACGGAGAAGAAATAAAGGTGACTGCGAGTATCGGAGTCGATGTGTTCAAGGCTAAGGACAATGACGATGTACAGTGTTTCGTGGCTCGTACAGACGCATGGCTATATGCGGCGAAGCAGGCAGGTCGTAATCGAGTGCATCATGCGCGCGATCGCGAAGAGACCCATGTCAGCAAGGAAGAGCGAGATTTTCTCCTAGGGGATTTCTGAACACTTAGTCTTCTATAGCCTGAATCTCACAGGCTAAGTGGTGAAGAATAGCAGCGGTAGCTCCCCAAATTCGGTAGGCCTCATAGTGCATCTCTAGTATTTCTCTTTCGGTATCCTGATAGGTCACTCTGCAGCGCTGGTACTGCTCTGGGTCTAGTGCGAGCCGTAAAGGAACGCGAAATATATGGTCAACCTCTCGGGGTGATGCAACTAGTGGGGTGTGTGCAGACAGCAAGCCAACGATTGGGGTTACACAGTAACCCGTGGGCATGAGTAGCTCTCCTAGCCTTCCAATTACCCGTACCGCATCCGCAGGTAGTCCAATTTCCTCTTCACTCTCTCGCAATGCTGTGTGCACTGGCCCAGCATCGCCCGGGTCTTCCGTGCCTCCTGGGAATGCGACTTGTCCCGGGTGGCTGCTCAGATGCTCTGTACGCAGAGTTAACACGATTGCCGCCTCTTCGAGGTCGGTAATAACCGGTATGAGTACTGCTGCGCGGCGGAAACTTTTCTCAGGTAACTCTGTGGTCGAGACTAAGCGATTGATCTCTTGATCTGGGTGTCGAATAGGACGGCGCTCGAAGGCTTGCGTCTTCTTAAAAAAGCGCAGTAACTTCTGGAGCATCGGATCGGGGCTGTTTGGCACGGTCATGGGCTATTCGCATTAAGGGGTCAGGGGGATTATAAACAAAAAAGCCCGCGGTGTTTGCGACGCCGCGAGCTTTTCTAAGATGTAGCCCTGCATTAGTAGAGCGTTACTTGAACTTCCAATTCACTGAGAAGAAAGCACGCAATGGCTCACCAGGGAAGTAACGGTCATTACCGAAGGAAAAATCTGCGCGTTCGGCATATTTTTCGTCAGTCAAATTCAGGATGTTAAGTGCAAGAGTAATATCGCTCGTGGCCTGCCAGCGCGTGCGCAGATTGAGGATATCGTGACCTGCATATTCATTAAGGTTCTCAGGGTTAGTGTAATACTTGCCGGAGCTTACCCACTCCAACTCTGTGAACAGGCTTGCCATTGGCTGCCAGCGCAACTGGAAGCTTCCAAACTTGCGTGGTGCGGTATCGACATCGTTGCCATTGATGTTCACGCCACCAGAGATTTCATCATTCTCATAGGTGTGGCGGGCGAAATTATAGGCTCCCGAGACGCGCCACTGCTCGCTAAGATCTAACGCACCTGAGAGTTCAATACCACGGTGTTTGGTGTGGCTGTTGTTGAGATTTAAGCGATTGCTGTCGGTAATGATCTCGTTGTCTTTATCCATGTAATAGGCAGTCACTGAGTACTGCCATAGATCGGCGGCACCATCTAGGCCAACCTCTGCGCTGTCGATCTCTACTGGATCTAAGTCGGCCACGCTCTGATCGTTCTGAAGACGATACAGTTCCGTGGCCTGTGGCGCACGGTAGCCCTTATTGAGGCGAATCTGGGCGTTATGGGTCTCGTTGATCTGATAACGAAGGGCGAACTTGGGCGCCCAGTTACCGAAACTGTCGCTGCGGTCTGCAGGGCGGTTATAGCGGCAGCCACCGAAGCCACAAGGCACGCCGTTATCGCGGGTGCGGCCGTCGATCATCTTGTTGTCGTAGTCATACTCCATATGCTCGTAGCGTAGCCCAACAGAGATATCGAAACCATTTTCCCAGTAGTGCTGCAGATGAGCGAAAGGTGCGATCTGGGTGGCATCGACTTCGTAGTCATAGTGCTTGCCCGCGGGGATCGTGCCCACTAGGAATGCGGAGCCAACTGTCGGGCCTGGCTGTTGCTGGCCTAGAGTACCCTGGGTCACTTCAGTATCCACACCAAAGGACAGCATGGTATTGGTGCTGAGGTCTTTATAACTGGCGAACTGAAGTCCTACGCTGCTGTGTTTATTGTCTTCGGTCGGTGCTCCCGGCAAGAAATGCTGTATGAAGACTAGGTCAGTATTACGGTAGTAGGGTGTCGCAACTAGCTCCCAGCCGTTATTGAGTGTCTTGCTGATGCGTGTCCATGCGCGCAGACTCTGATTGTCGCGGTAGGCCTCCGGGTTTGGATTGCTGTCGCGCAGAGCATCGTCTTTATAGGAGTCGGTGCCCTCCACATAACCCGCAGTTTCTTGATTCAGGTTAGTAAGGGTGAAACCGCCATCTAGAAGTGCACCACCATCTGTCTGATATTGGTAGCGCCAGGACAGCTTCTGCTGGTCGTAACCACTGTTGTCGCGATAACCATTCTCACTGGTGCCGTTGGCGAGGAACATATGCTTGAAGTTACCGTAGTCCATTCCTAGAGTGCCGTTTATGCGGGTCGTGCCGCGGGGGCCCGCTTCGAGAGTTAGGTCTCCACCGGCACTCGGGTCGGGGAGTACTACGTTGATCATGCCATGCACTGCGTTGGAGCCGTAGAAGGCTGTTGCTGGTCCACGGATTACTTCGATGCGTGAGGCATTCTCGGTGTTGGCGTCGAACAATTCGTTGACGTTACAGAAACCGGCGGCACGCAAGGGAATGCCTTGTTCGGCGAGCAGGAAGGCGCCACAGGCGCCCGAGCCAGTGAGTACGGGCGAGCGAATCGCAGTTAGGCTCTCTTGGCCGTTGTTGCGGTTGATGTTCACGCCCGCGAGGCGGTTTGCAACTTCTTGAATATGTTGGTGTGAGACCAGGGTTAGCTCTTCTTGGGACAGAACCCCAACGCTTGCATTCACGTTAGCTAAAGACTCCGGGCGTCGTGTGCTTGAGGTCACCATGATCTCTTCTATCGCACGCTGTTCGGAGGTGTTTTGAGCAAGCAGTGCGGGGCTGGCGAAGGTGGCGATCGCCGCGGCACAGGACAGGGCTAATAAGCGAGGGCTTACGCCATGAGTTGGGACATTAAGGCATGAGCATTGGTGTGGCATTTTTACTCTCCCGGTGGTCTTTTTATAACCGCTACTCGATGTAGTGGATTTTGAGGCAGAGGAATATAGCATAGTTAAAATCGCCAGTAGTTACGCTTTGTAGCGGGTTTCAAGGCGCTTCACTCTATGCCTATAATCAGCGTTCGATTTAGACCCCGAAAGGCCGGAGCGCCAGAGGGGATACACTATTTGGGGGAGACGTATGAGAACACGAGTTACGCAAATGCTCGGTATAGAACATCCGATCGTGCAGGGTGGAATGCAATGGGTAGGGCGCGCTGAACTCTGCGCCGCTGTGTCCAATGCTGGGGCCTTGGGAATCCTCACCGCGCTAACACAACCGAGCCCTGAGGCACTGTTCCAAGAAATCGCCCGCTGTCGCACAATGACCGACAAGCCCTTCGCTGTAAACCTGACGATTCTACCGACTATTAAGCCGGTACCCTATGAAGAGTACGTGGATGCCATCGTTCAAGCCGGAATTGGCATTGTCGAGACAGCGGGGCGTAATCCAGAGCCTTGGATGCCGCAATTCAAGAAAGCGGGCATCACGGTTATTCACAAATGCACCTCCATTCGTCACGCACTAAAAGCCGAGGCGCTGGGCTGTGACATGGTAAGTGTTGATGGCTTTGAGTGTGCCGGTCATCCCGGCGAAGACGACGTTACGAACTTGATCCTGCTGCCTTTGGCGGCTCGGCGTTTGAAGATTCCATTTCTAGCCTCTGGTGGTTTCGGTGATGGACGTGGTCTTGCCGCTGCCCTCGCGATGGGAGCGGACGGTATCAATATGGGTACCCGTTTCATGGTAACAGAGGAAGCGCCGATTCATCAGAAGGTAAAGCAGCGTATGGTTCAGGCCAGCGAGTTAGACACCGCGCTGATCTTCCGCACGCTTCGCAATACCTCGCGCGTGTTTAAGAATGCAGTGGCTGAGAAAGTCGTGGAGATCGAAGCGCTACCTGGCGAAACCCAGTTCGAGGAGATCGCGCCTTTGGTCAAAGGCGTTCGCGGCCGCGAGTTATTCGAGAGTGGGGACCTAGACCATGGTGTGTGGTCTGCGGGCATGATAATCGGCCTGATCGATGATATACCTAGTTGTAAGGTCTTGGTGGAGCGCATAGTTGCCGAAGCCGAGGAGATCATTGCGGATCGACTACAAGCTATGCTTGGTCAAAACTAAACGCATCTACTTAGAGTTTTAAAAATCTGATTTTAGGGGGTGGTATGAATATAGCAGGAAAGATCGTTGTAGTAACCGGTGGCGCTGGTGGCATAGGCAGGTCTCTTTGCGAGAGATTCGCTGCCGAGGGTGCGCGCGGTGTGGTTGTGGCAGATATTAACGCCGCCGGCGTCGATATTGTACGCAACAGTATTGCGGAGCAGACCCAAGCTCTTGGCATCGTGACCGATGTGAGTGTAGAGAGCGATGTGCAGGCCTTGGTAGCTAGAGCCCTCGAGGTGTTTGGGCACATCGATCTGTTTTGCTCCAACGCAGGGATCTTCACCCCAGGCGGAGAAGAGGTCAATAATGAGCAATGGCAGCGCATCTGGGAGATCAATGTGATGGCCCATATCTACGCCTCGCGGGCGGTCTTGCCGAGCATGTTAGCGCGCGGCGAAGGCTATCTGCTTAATACAGCCTCGGCCGCAGGCTTGCTCAATCAGATTGGCTCGGCGCCCTATGGGGTCACGAAGCATGCAGCCGTTGGATTTGCGGAGTGGTTAGCGATTACTTACGGTGATCGTGGCATCAAGGTCTCTGTGTTATGTCCACAGGCAGTCCGCACGGAAATGACGGCGGGTGGTACTGGTGCAGCTGGTGTTGACGGCATGCTCGAACCGGAACAATTGGCCCAAACAGTCATCGAAACCCTCGCGGCGGAGCGTTTCTTGGTGCTACCGCATCCGGAGGTTTTGACCTATATGCAGCGCAAGACGTCGGACTACGATCGCTGGATTGGGGGAATGCGGCGCCTGCAGGAACGCTTCGGTAAGGCCTTAAAATAGGATTCGCCCTTTCCCCGGCGAGCCATATCCTTATAATGAGTGCGGAAAATTCAATCACACAAGCTAGGACCCAGTTATGACAGCATCGATCGGCAAACATTCTGTAGTCGAAATCCACTATACGCTTAAGAATCCTGAGGGAGAGGTCATGGACTCCTCCGCAGGCGGCGACCCATTGATGTATTTGCATGGGACGCAGGGCCTGATTCCAGGCCTTGAGAAAGAGTTGGATGGCAAGAAGGTAGGTGACTCCTTCCAGGCAGTTATCCCCCCAGAGCTCGCTTATGGCGAGGCAGATCCAGCGCTAATCCACACCATCGACAAGGCTATGTTCCGTGGCGTCGACAAGATTGAGCCGGGTATGGTCTTCACTGCTCAGGGTGAGCAAGGCCAGCAGCACATCAGAGTGCAATCGGTTGATGGTGACCAAGTCACTATCGACGGTAATCACGAGATGGCTGGCAAGACGCTACATTTCGATGTAGAGGTGCTTAGCGTTCGTGACGCGACAGCAGAAGAGATCGACCATGGACACGTACATGCCCACGGTGATCACCACGATCACTAATCCTTAGTGAGCGTTCTCCAGTAATTCGACCCAGTTACCATCGGGATCAGCGATGATCGCGATGCTAACTCCGGGCCGGATAGTCTTAAATGGCACCACTGTCTTATAGCCAGCCGCTTCGCAGCGAGCCACGCAGTCAGCTAGCGCCTCTATGGTCAGTGTCCAGTAGCGATAGCCTGTGGCCGCGCGAATGCCTCCGGGAATGGCGTCAGCGCTGGGGCTTGGGTCGGTCTCTATTATCTTAACGATACTCTCTCCAACCTTTAAGCGATGCATTGTGCCGCCACCGGGCATGGGAATAGTCACCTCTAGCGGCAGGCCGAGTGTATCCTGATAGAATTTGAGCATAGTGACTGCATCGCGCGTCACTATGCCGAGGTCGATCCCTTGTTTGGTAAGTTTCATGAGGCCTCACCGTAGCCCAGGATTGCCTTTGTCTCGAAGAACTCCTCGAAGCCCTCTATGCCCCACTCTCTGCCATTGCCGGACTGCTTGTAGCCACCGAATGGCGCGCCAAAGTCTGGGCCTGCTCCGTTGACATGGACCATGCCGGTGCGCAGTCGCAACGCCACATTGCGGGCATGGCTGGGCTCACCAGAGACATAGCCTGACAGGCCATAGTCTGTGTCATTGGCCTGCGCGATGGCATCTTCATCATCCTTATAGGTAAGAATGCTCAAAACTGGACCGAAAATCTCCTCGCGGGCGATGGTCATCTGATTGTTCACGTTGGCGAAGATGGTCGGGCGCACAAAATAGCCCTTATCTAAGCCTTCGGGCTTGCCGGGGCCGCCCACTATAACGGTGGCTCCCTCGGAGATACCCTTCTCGATCAGGCTCTGTATGCGATCGAACTGTGCCTTGCTGACCACCGGGCCTATGCGGGTTGAGTCCGCACTTGGGTCGCCAGGAGCAGCCTTCGCTGCGGCCGCCTTAGCAATTTCGATTACCTCCGGTAGGCGAGCCTCTGGTACTAACATCCGCGTGGGTGCATTGCAGGACTGGCCGCTATTATTGAAGCAGCTCAATACCCCGCCGCCTACCGCACGGGCGAAGTCGGCGTCATCCAGAATGATATTGGCAGACTTGCCGCCTAGCTCTTGAGTCACCTTCTTTATGCTGTCCGCTGCCGCGCGCGCGACCTCGCGACCTGCTCGGGTAGAGCCAGTAAAGCTCACTAAGTCGATGTCCGGATGTGCGGAGATGGCGGCGCCAACGCTTGGACCGTCGCCATTGACGAGATTATAGACCCCAGCTGGAACCCCGGCCGCGGCAATGATTTCGCTAAGAATATAGGCGCTGACAGGCGAGTTCTCGCTCGGCTTCAACACCATCGTGCAGCCTGCTGCAAGCGCTGGAGCTACCTTGCAGCTGACCTGATTGAGCGGCCAGTTCCAAGGGGTAATAAACCCGCACACCCCAATTGGCTCTTTCACGATCCTGCTGGTACCGCGAGTCTCTTCGAACTCAAAGTTACGCAGTATTTCCCTTGCTGCGGTGAAGTGGGCGATGCCTGTCCCCACCTGTGCGGTGCGCGACATTGTGATGGGGGCACCCATCTCTTGCGAGATAGCCTGTGCTAACTCTTCCGCGCGTGCCTTAATACCGGCGATGATCTTGTCGAGAATTTCGATGCGTGCCGCCACAGTTGTTGTCGACCAGGCTGGGAATGCCGCTTTGGCCGCGGCCACCGCAGCATCGACATCCTTGGCACTGCCCATGCTGATACTGGCATAAGGCTGTTCCGTCGCTGGATTAATAACTTGATGCGTTGTGGCTTGTGCTGGGGCGACCCAGTCGCCATTAATATAGAACTTCGTGCATTCGATCGTCATAGAAACCCCCTTTTTGGTTTGTGGGCCAGTATAACTGAAAAAAAGCTGCGCTTGAGTTACCTTACGCAAAGTGCCGCTCGCGGGGGAAAGCGAGCATTTTCACCAAAGAGAGCTATGTCCATGTTAAAGATTACCCGCACCATTGGGGGCTATTTAGCAGCCTACCTCAGCAAACCGGGGCCTCGTTACGAGTTACACCAGACCAACTCAATCGAGAACATCTTCACCGTTATTCAGCCAGGAGATATCTTATTGGTTGATGGCAACAGTCGTATTAGCACGGCGATTAAATACCTTACTCAGTCCACATGGTCTCATTCTTGTTTCTATGTCGGCTCGGAGGATGGCACATTCGAGCGAGCGACCCTGCTCGAGGCCGATCTGAACGATGGGGTAACCCTCGTGCCTCTGTCCAAATACACGCAATACAATGTCAGGATCTGCAGGCCAGTGGGGCTAAGCGATAAAGAGCGCGATGCCCTGCTGCAGTTTGTAAAGGCAAGAGTCGGCTACCACTATGATTTGAAGAATATCTTCGATCTGTTGCGTTATCTAATTCAGAATCCTGCGGTGCCTACTCGATATCGTCGGCAACTATTGAGTCTGGGCAGTGGCGAGCCTACCAAAGCGATCTGTTCGACTCTTATCGCGCAAGCCTTCCAATCGATCGATTACCCGATTTTGCCAAGAGAGAGATTTCAGAAAGATTCGGGAGAGTTGCACTACGAGCACCGCCACTATACTCATACGGTACCGCGCGATTTCGATCTCTCACCTTATTTTCGTGTGGTGAAGCCGACTCTAGAGATGGGCTTCGATTTTCATAAACTGAACTGGAAACAGAAAGAGGAGGTGCCGGTGAGTTTGGAGCAAGCCCAGCGTGCTTAGCACGCCGGGCCGATTTATCGCTTAGCGTTGATACCAAGGCGTTTTGATTAATAGGTCAGGATCTACTCCTGGCTTAGGCACCATCTTCTGCGACCGGCCATACTGATTATCGCCGCCAATCAGGTTCAGGTCGGAGTCGACAGTAAAGGCGTGCACCTCCAAGAAGCCGGTAGGGCCATCACGCTCCACCACCCAAGAATAGAGTCGGTTGCCATTGAAATCGAGTTTCACGAAACGCAACGGATTCAGGTCGGTCATCCATACCGAGTCTTCATTCACAATCATATCCAGTGGCAGGCTGAAGCCTGTCCACGTATCGACTAGTTCCACTACCGCGGGGTCTGCTGTAGTGCGGAATACATTGACCCGACCGCCAGAGCGATCCAGCCCGAAGATTAGGCCATTGGGGCCTACGGCTACGGAATGCACACCATTGAACTGTCCTGGCGCGGTGCCAAAGCCCCCGAACTCCGAGAGATAATCGAAATTCTTGTCGAGAATTATGATGCGGTGATTGTCGAGACCATCGGCGATCAGTACGCGGCCATCGGGCAGGAAGGCAACGTCTTGTGGACGCGCGAAATGGGTCTTGTCATCTCCTGGCACGTTCTTCTCGCCCAGCGTCATGATTAACTCGCTGCCATCGTTACTAAAGACGTAAATAGTATGGAAGGTTTCGTTGATGACCCATACGCGGCGCTCTGGATCATAGGGGCTTACGCGAATACGATGCGGGCCGGGCCCTTCTGAGTTCTCGCACAATATGTCCCACTGGTTCCAGATTGTAATGATGTTGCCATCGCCGTCTAGTTCGTACAGGCAGTTGCGCCAAGTACGTCGATCGGTGTCGGTCAGTACATTGATGCCAAGCGAGCCTGCATAGCCGGCATACTCCGGAGGAATGGGCTGTGGCAAGCGCGCTTCACCGCGCATAGCGATTAAGATTCGGTCGGGGGACTCGGCCTGCACTCCCGAGTTGCCACCGAACGCGTAACCGGCTTGCGCGAAGGGCTTATGCCAGGCGGGAATGATGTCATAGGGGCTTGGTCCGACAGGGCCTAGAACCACTTCGTTTGCTGCGAGAGCGGGCAAGGATTGTGCTGCGAGGCCAACGGCGCCCGCTGCGGCAAGAAAGACACGAGTCAATTTGTTCATTTTATTATTCTCTATACTGGCATGAGGATTATTCTAGAGGCCAGTATACCCAGCGACGCAGGCACTGGCAGTAAATAATCATCGCTGTCACAGTTTGTTACCTAGGCTCGCGCCCGAATGGTGACGCCTAGATGCTTGTTGCAAGAATATCTCGTACCATCGAGTAAACGACAGCGAAAATAGCGCTGCGTATTGGCTCACAACAACAATGAGAATGCCGCCATGAAAATTTTAAGTTCAAAGCTCTTGTTCGGTTTGCTTGTACTTGCGTTCCTCAATGCCTGCTCCCCACCCGACCTACCCGCGGGTACGCTTCTTCCAAATCCTTATGCGCGCGCAGAAAGCTCTTTCGGCCAGCTACCTCCAGGTCGAGATTGGGGCGCTGTCAGTGCAATTCACTATGCTGGAGATGGAACGCTGTGGGTCGCGGAGCGCTGCGGTGGGAACCGTGGCCCAGGCAGTTGCGAGGATCGTTTGGATGTTGACCCAATACTCTTACTCGATACCGAAGGTAATGTATTGCGTAGCTTCGGCGCAGGCCTTTTCGTATGGCCGCACGGTATCTTTGTCGATGCGGATAAGAACTTGTGGGTGACCGATGCGGCGACTGCGCGAGAAGGACGTAAGGGCAACCAAGTGCATAAGTTCAGTCCCGAGGGTGAGCTATTAATGAGCCTAGGCATACCCGGTGTGGTCGGTAATGGTCACTACTATTTCGTTGCGCCAAACGATGTATTGGTTGCTCCCAATGGCGACATTTTTGTTGCGGATGGACACAACGGCGTGCAGGGTAATCGCATCGTCAAATACGATAGCGAAGGAGTTTATTTAACTCAGTGGGGCGGGACCGGTGCTGAAGGGGGAGAGTTTCGAGTTCCACATGCACTTGCGATGGATTCACAAGGGCGACTATTTGTTGCCGATCGGGGCAATAGCCGTATCCAGCTTTTTGACCAAGATGGGCAGTTCCTAATGACGTGGACGCAGTTTGGTCGACCTAGCGATGTTTTTATTGACGCAGATGATTGGCTTTATGCAGCAGATTCCGAATCGGGCACTGGCGCTGATCGCAATCCTGGTTGGCAGCGTGGAATACGCGTCGGGAAAGCGAGTGATGGCTTTGTCACCGCCTTCACGCCCGATCCCGAAACGAATCCGAGGGGCACCACTAGTCATGGCGAGGGCGTGACCGCGGACGAGCAGGGCAATCTCTATGCCGGCGAAGTCGCAGAGTCAGCAGTACGTAAATTTACGCGGCGTTAAGTGCAGGTTTGCCGAGTTCCTTAGAGGTGAGTCGCTGTGCGTCTTCGGTCCAGCGCAGAATCTTTAGTGCACCATTGTGTCCTTCGACCATAGCGGTGCAACTCTCGACCCAGTCGCCGGTATTGCAATAGAGCACGTCCTCGAACATGGCGATTTCGGCATGATGGATATGACCACACACCACCCCTTGCACTCGCTCTAGGCGCGCCGATGCCACCACGGCCTCTTCGAATTTGCCGATGTAGCTGACGACGTTTTTGACCTTGTGTTTAAGATGGGCCGCTAGTGACCAGTAGGGTAGTCCCACCAGTCGCCGTACGCCGTTGATTATGCGGTTCATAAACAATAAGTGCGAATACATCGAGCTGCCGACTTTGGCAAGGAAGGGGCTGTATTTAACGACCGAATCGAATTGGTCACCGTGCAATACCAGTAACTTGCGAGCATCGGCGGTTATGTGTATTGCGGTGTCGGAGATCTCGATGTTCTCGAAGCGATGGCCGCAGTAGTGGCGAGCGCTTTCGTCGTGATTACCGGGAGTGTAGATGACTCTGGTACCCTTGGCCGCTTTTGCCAAAATTGCATTGACTACCGCCTGATGGGAGGCCGGCCAAAAGGTTTTCTTCTTCATCTCCCAGCCATCGAATATATCCCCAACTAAATACAGGAATTCCGATTCAGTACGATTGAGAAAGTCGAGGAGGAAGTCGGCTTGACAGCCTTTGAAACCTAGGTGGATGTCGGAGAGAAATATTGCGCGATACTTTAGCGGATTTTGCAGCGGGCTTGCGGTTTTCGCAGCGCTCATGCCAGTCACCTCTAGTGGTCAAGATGGACACAGCTTAGAGCGCTTCAGTGACAGAAAGATTACCTTTCTGTGTCTATTTGGTGACACGCAATTCCATTGCAGTTTCTGATTATCCCTATAACCGCCAAGTAGGCCAAGGCGCTTTCATTAGAGACTGGTTCGAATAGCGTAGATCAGCGCTGACCTCGGCTCCTATCCAGTTGGGAAGTTTGAAGGATTGAGTCTCGGATTCTAACTCTATCTCCGCGAGAACAAGTCCTTGATTGACGCCCCCGAAAACATCTATTTCCCAGACCATGCCGTCATTAAGTACTTTGTAGCGAGTCTTCTCTATAGTGCCAGGCGAGCACAGGCTCGTTAGCATATCGTGAGCGTCTGCTGGCGGAATTGGATACTCGAACTCTGCACGGCTTATGCCCTGTGTCGGGCCCTTAAGGGTAAGAAAGGCATCTGACCCGCACAAGCGTATGCGGACGGTACTCTTGTTGGCGGTAGGCACATAACTTTGAAAGATCAGCTCGCCATTGTGTAAGGGCGGAAGCCTCTCCGGGATTACTAAATATTTACGTTCTATCTCGACAGCCATATAAGGTGTGTATCTCTCCGGTGTGATTAATCCTGTAAAAATCTTTGCAACTGTGCCTGTAACTTCTGATTATCATTGCGCAGTCGATCGCGCTCTTCCAGCAAGCTTAGCACCATAGCGATAGAAGACCAGTCCAGATGCAGTTCGCGCTGCAATCTTAGCGCGCGTTTAGCCGTGCAGATCATGTCGAGATTGAAAAGCCAATCTTGAGGCGTGTCTCCTTCTGGTTCGACGATTCCATGTTCTACGATGGCATAGACAAGGCTGTTTTCGGAACCAATCGCATGGCAGGTGTCGTCTAAATTAAACGTTACTGTGTAGTCGATCTGCATCATGTGGACTCCCATTCTTTACGGGGATTGAATTTAGCTTTCTCCGACAGCTCTTGCCATAAGGCCTCCGCCTCAGTGGGGCTGCGCTCGGGCATCACAACTTTCAATATTGCGAATAGGTCACCCTGGCCTGTACGTGTACGCAGGCCTTTGCCCTTGATGCGTAGTCGCTGACCACTTTGGCTATTCGCTGCAATGCTGAGATTGATCTTGCCAGTTGGGGTTGGCACCGTCAGCTTGACGCCCAAGGCGGCTTCCCAAGGGGCAATTGGCACCACGATACTCAACTCATTCCCATTTATATCGAATAAGGGGTGTGGGATGAGCCGGATGCGCAGAAATAGGTCTCCGGCGGGACCATTGCCAAAGCCTGGACCGCCCTGACCCTTAAGGCGAATGCGCTCACCATCGGCAACTCCGGCGGGGATCTTCACTTTCAGTGTCTTGCGGATGTCTTCCATGCGCCCCTGAGGGCCATAATGGGGGAGTGAGTATTCTATTGGGCGGGCCTCATCCGAGAAGGTGTCCTCTAGAAACAGTGGCATTTCTACCTCGACGTCGCGGCCGCGCTGGCTAGTGAAGTCTTCGCTGCCTCGAAATGCATTGGCGGCACCACTCTCGTAGCCACCGCTACCGAAGATGCTCTCGAAAAAATCGGAGAAGTCGCCTTGGGGGCCATGACTGCGCCCTGCCTTGCTCTGCCACTGTGGAGGTGGCTCGAAGGACTGCCCTCCACGACCATATTTGCGCAGTTGGTCGTACTCTGCACGTTTGGTTTCATCGGAGAGCACTTCATATGCTTCTGCCACTTCTTTGAAGCGTTTTTCTGCGTCGTGCTCATCGCTTACATCTGGATGATATTTGCGAGCAAGCTTGCGATAGGCGGTCTTAATCGCCTTGAGATCGGCATCGTTAGCGACGCCCAGCACTTTGTAGTAATCCTGAAATTCCATGTGTGGACCCACTGTATTGCGCGTTTTATCAATGGGGTGACTATAGCAGTATTGCGCGTTAGAAGCAGTGCAGGGGAGTGAGATTTGCGCTTAGATAGCGTAGACGCCATGGAGGATTGCTCCACGGCGTCGAAGGGCCTAGGCTTAGTGGGCGAAGCAATAGAAATAACCGTTGCCGCCAGTGGCGATTAGATCCTCTTGGCTGCAACTACGGCTGCCATGCGCGCTATTCCAAGAAGTTGGGTTTGCACCGCCCCCTTGACGATCGAAATGACCTAATTGGGCCGAACCTGCACTGTTGCTAGTCCAATTATTGCAGGTCATATCGCTACCCGCAGGGTAAGCAGTGCCGTCCACTTGTGAGCCGGTCAGTATGTCGTGTTGGTTTGGCGTGTCGCCGCGCCCATTGATCATATTACCGGCCTCGGATAGTGAGTTCTCCTTTCCTGTCATTGCCTCTTCGCTGTGAAGTTGCGCAACGTTCGCCGCGATCATGGTGCCCTTTGCGTTATACCAAGGTCCGCTACCGATGCGATCGCGAGCGTTAATAGCTGGTTGTCCGCCTGCCGCTTGCGTGCTTAGATAGGCGGCCCATGTCTTGCCGCCTGCGCCTACCGCCCCTGCGAGCGCGGCGCAATGCGCATCGGCCCCCGCGAGGCCACCAAGGTTGGCTCCGTCGCCGGAACCTACACTGGTGATAAAGAAACTCATGCTATTGTCCTGCGAGTAGATAACGCTCGTTGCGCAGGTCACTGCAATCACCGAGGCCGTTAGTAATAGTTTTTTCATTTTCGGTCTCCTTGCTATGTTCCCCCAGTTAATGTTTTGATTTATCTGGAACTTTATTGTGCAGGGGGTTACCTAAGTGTGACCTGCTTGAATGGAGCACGTCAACGAAGTTCGCCCTCACGCGTTGAAATAGTATTGGCAAAGAGAAACACGCAATGAATGCTGTTATATATCGTCATATCTTAAGCTCGGCTTGCTTGCTAGTCGGTCTCCTGTGGGGAGGGCAGCTGCTTGCGATGGATGCTGGGCAGTCCGATGTCGAATCGGGGCTTCCAGCGCCGGAAGAGGAGGCAGCGCTAGAGATTGATGAACAGACAGCACTCGAGATCAGCAGGCAGATTAGCCTCTATCAAGAGAACCTCCAGGCGCTGGAGAGCAAGCTTGGACCGTACGATCCGAGTCTCATAGAGATATTGAAAGACATGGGGCGCTATAATCTCGAACTTGGTCAGTTCCAAGAGGCGGCAGCGTACTACGAACGTTCTCTGAGCATCACTCGCATAAGTGATGGTTTATATAGTCCTAGGCAAATCGAGGTGCTAGTGAAGCTCATTAGTGCCTATAAGGCCGCTGGCGATTGGGAGGCGGCCGACGACAAGGAACACTTAGCTTTGCATATTGAGACGCGCTTGTACGAGCCTGGTTCGCAGGCCTACGCCAATGCCGTTCTCGCCTTCGGTGAATGGAAGTTGCAGATGGTGCGCGGCAATTTGTTGCAACGCTCGACTCTGGCGAATATGCGTGACATAGAAGACTTGCAGTATACCTACG
Organism: uncultured Gammaproteobacteria bacterium; assembly: GCA_963977405.1. Taxonomy (GTDB): domain Bacteria; phylum Pseudomonadota; class Gammaproteobacteria; order Pseudomonadales; family Pseudohongiellaceae; genus UBA5078. Next base: position 16,281 of record CAXBOY010000016.1, on the reverse strand, counting down.
CACAAGCGCTAGGAGATGGCACTGCGTTGTCCGAGGACTCCGAGCCAATGCGGGCACAGACACGCTTCGACCTTCTATATGGTAAGGCCTACGCGGAAGCGCAGTTGGCGGACTATGCGCTAAACAGCATACCAATGGGGCTGGACCGACCAGTGGCGCGTTACATATCCGAATATGTGTGTCGTGATGTCGTTAACTCGGCGGGACAGGTAACCCAGAGTTGCGGCACCGTGCGCAGGGAAAACCCCCAATATCGCGAATACGAGATGCAGAGGCAGTTTTATCGTGACCGGGTTCAGATTGCAGTGACTTCGACGCAGCGCACTATCGAGGAGTTGCAGACCTTGGTGGACAATACCCCCTTCCTGCAGACCATGAACGATGGCGCAGCGGCTATACGCTTGGAAGAGCTGCGCACGCTGCAGGCCAACATCAACCGAGATTATCGTCGTAGCGTAATGCGCTGGTAGGCAATGTAGGGCTATAATTTGTCCCTTTTAGGTCTCAACTAAGGAATATTGATGGAAGCCTTTTTAGTAGCCACCGGGATTGTGGCATTGGCAGAGATTGGGGATAAGACACAGCTGCTCGCCTTTATCCTCGCGGCAAAATATCGAAAGCCTATTCCCATAATATTGGGCATCCTTGTGGCGACACTAGCCAATCACGGCCTCGCCGGAGCCTTGGGCACTTGGATCACCTCGCTTGTCGCGCCAGAGACCATGCGTTGGATTCTCGGTGTCTCGTTTATCGCGATGGCCGCCTGGACATTAGTACCTGATGAATTCGACGAGTCCGAGGCCGCTCTTGTTGCGAAAGGGGTTTTCGTTGCCACACTCATTGCCTTCTTTCTGGCGGAAATGGGGGACAAGACGCAGGTGGCCACGGTGGCATTGGCGGCTAACTATCAAGCCCTTGTTCCCGTGGTACTCGGTACCACATTAGGGATGATGATTGCGAATGTGCCAGCGGTGCTCTTGGGTAACAAGATTGCCGATAAACTTCCCGTAAGGGCGGTGCACATCGTGGCCGCTGCGATCTTCGCGGTCCTTGGGGTGGTGGTGTTGATGGGCAGTGGCGATCTACTAGCCTAGCGGCTAAAAGAATGTGCCGAAAATATGGCAATAAGGGTCAAGAAGCTGATTTCACAGGGGTTCGCTTGCCGCTACTAGGGGGCTGTGCAAGAATGCCCACCGTGCCACAAACACAGTATTTCAAACTAGTAAATTTACGGGGATATAAATGCCTAATAAGAGTTTGGCCATCATTGCTGCAATCGCCGTCATAGGCTTGCTGTTTCTGGTCTACCTAGCGGCAACCTTTGAAAGCCCTGAGGGTACCCGGACTGTCGATATTGCTGTGCCAGTACCACGCGCTCCGGAGCCCATTCAGCGGGTCGAGACGCCGGCACCTACGCCCGCACCAATCCTACCTACTGAGCGGCCTGCACCGGAGCCAGTTGTAGTAAATGAGCCTGTTGTACCGGAAGTGGTAGAGGAAATAATCGACCTTCCCGTACTCAATGAAAGCGATGCCTTCTTGACCGAGAGAATCCAAGGTTTGGAAACGGGTACGCGGCTGCTGAGCCTGATCGTATCTGACGATGTGATTCGTAAATTCGTTGTCTTCGTCGATAACGTCGCCGACGGCAATTTGCCCCAATTAGAGTACCCCGTTCGTCGACCTTCACAAGCTATGGCAGTGCGGGAATTAGACGAGAACCTCTTCGAGATGCAGACGGTTTCATATCAGCGCTACACCCCAATAGTCGACGGCCTAGCGGCGGTCAATCCTGAGCGAGTCATACCGATCTACAGGATGATGAAGCCGCTCTTTCAAGAGGCATACAGAGAGCTTGGATACGGGAGCCGTAATTTCGACGACACGTTAGTACGAGCGATCGACACGGTACTCAATGCCCGCACCGCGGAAGGTCCTTTTCAGTTGATCAAGCCCAAGGTTATGTATATCTATGCCGATTCTGAGATCGAGCGCTTGAGTCCAGTGGAGAAGCAATTACTGCGTTTAGGCCCGCAAAATGCGGAGAAGCTCAAACTGGCGCTACGTCAATATCGCGAGCGTTTAACAACGCCTTGATTGCGGCCTAGTACCTATAGGGCTGCGTAATATTAACGGCCTGTTCCGTAACCCGGGGCAGGCCGTATTCATTTTGAACTATTATGAACTTAGCTTTTAATTTTTTGGAGCTAAACCGAGGTTCCCACCCCTAGACGATGCCAGCATCTACGCAACAACCTGAACAGATACTCAAAACAACCTTCGGCTACGAGCAGTTTCGCGCGCCGCAGCGGGAGATCATCGACGAACTGATGGCGGGGCGTAACTGTTTAGTCCTGATGCCCACGGGTGGCGGTAAATCGCTGTGCTATCAGATTCCTAGCATGCTACGCGAGGGCGTAGGCGTTATCGTCTCGCCCCTTATCGCGCTCATGCAGGATCAAGTTGATGCGCTACGCGAGCTGGGTGTTAGGGCCAGTTTTCTCAACTCTTCATTATCTCCTGAAGCCCAGCGCGATGTCGTACAGGCCCTCCGACAAGGGCAGTTAGATATGCTCTATGTAGCGCCAGAGCGCTTGAATCAAGAGTCTACGGTACAACTATTGCACTCCCTGCCCATCGCCTTGTTCGCCATCGACGAGGCGCACTGCGTATCGCAGTGGGGGCATGATTTCCGCGTGGATTATCTACAACTCTCCCGGCTCCAAGAAGAGTTCCCCGAGGTGCCCCGCATCGCACTAACTGCCACTGCTGACGCGAACACTCGGGTGGAGATTGCGCAGCGTCTGGGTTTGGTGGATGCCAAACACTTCGTGAGCGGTTTCGATAGACCGAACATCCAATACCGCATCACCCAGAAACAAAACCCTAGGCAGCAGTTGTTGCGCTTCCTGCGCCGTGAGCACGAGCGCGACGCCGGCATTGTGTACTGCCTTTCTCGCAAGAAAGTGGACGATACTGCGGCCTGGCTTGTGACTCAGGGCTTCGACGCGGTGCCTTATCATGCGGGCCTAAGTGCCGAGCAACGCGCGCACAATCAGCAACGCTTTCTCCGCGAAGAGAGCGTCATTGTCGTAGCGACCATCGCCTTCGGCATGGGCATCGATAAGCCCGATGTGCGCTTCATCGTACATCTTGATCTTCCGAAGAGCTTGGAAGCTTATTATCAGGAGACTGGGCGTGCCGGTCGCGATGGCGAACCTGCCACTGCCTGGATGGTTTATGGTTTACAAGACGTCATCATGCTGCGGCAGATGATGGATGGCTCGCAGGGCAATGAGACCTTCAAACGAGTAGAACGCGCTAAGCTCGATGCCATGTTAGGGCTATGCGAGATCACCAGCTGTCGTCGTCATGCCCTGCTACATTATTTCGGGGAGCCTGGTCCGGAGACTTGCGGCAATTGCGATGCTTGCTTAAATCCTGTGCCGACTTGGGATGGCACGCAGTCCTCGCGCAAGGCGCTGTCATGCGTCTATCGCACTGGCCAACGCTTCGGGGTTAACTATCTGATCGACGTGTTGCTGGGGGCTGAGTCCGATAAGATTTTTCAGAACAATCATCACGTGATTTCCACTTATGGCATTGGCAAAGAACATAACGGCAACGCATGGCGATCGGTATTCCGGCAATTAGTGGCCCGCGGCTATCTAAGTGTTGATCACGCGACTTATGGTGGCCTGCATCTCAATGAAAAATCCCGTGGTTTGCTAAAGGGAGAACACAGTATTGCTCTGCGTATAGATGTGCAGGAGCCTAGTGCGAAACCCGAACGCAAAACACGCCACAAGCAGGCCATTGCCGACGCCGATAAGGAACTTTGGGAGGCGCTGCGCCAGTGTCGCAAACAGTTTGCAGACGATAAAGACGTGGCGCCCTATGTTATCTTCCACGATGCTAGTCTCATGGATATGGTGCATTACCGCCCCCTAACCGAGGCGCAATTCTTGGGCATTAGTGGCGTTGGGCAGAGCAAGCTCGAGAAGTACGGTGCTGCTTTCCTCGAGGTTATTCTTCGTCACGAAGATGGCTCTGCAGTTTGATTCTTGAAAAAGTCGTGTAAAATGCCTTCGCCTTAAAGGCTCCATACCTAAACATGCGCTGGATTTGCGATTCAGGCGGCAAGAGAGGTTTACCATGAAGACCACTGTAGTGGCGGCGCTTTATAAGTTCGTGCGCCTGCCAGATTTTGAAACGCTGCGCTCCCCCCTTCACAAAGTGATGACTGACCACGAAGTACGCGGCACTGTGCTGTTAGCGGCGGAAGGGGTCAATGGCACGATTGCGGGCACTCGCGAAGGCGTAGATGCCGTGCTGGATTTTCTCCGCTCCGATCCGCGCATCAATACCCTGACGGCGAAAGAGTCCTATACCCAAGAGAATCCTTTCTATCGCAGCAAGGTGAAGCTGAAGAAAGAGATCGTCACGATGGGGGTAGAAGACATCGACCCCAATGACATCGTCGGCACCTATGTTAAACCGGAGGATTGGAATGCGCTCATCGCGGATCCCGACGTGCTTCTGGTTGATACCCGGAATGCCTACGAGGTGCAGATCGGCAGTTTTAAGAATGCCCTGAACCCAAAGACGGAATCCTTCCGCGAGTTCCCCGAGTTTGCTAAACAGAACCTCGACCCGAGCAAGCATAAGAAAGTCGCAATGTTTTGCACCGGCGGCATTCGCTGTGAAAAATCCACGGCATTTATGAAGCAGCAGGGTTTCAAGGAGGTCTACCACCTTGAAGGTGGCATTCTCAAATACCTAGAGGAGGTGCCTCAGGAGAATTCTTTGTGGGAAGGAGAGTGTTTCGTCTTCGACAATCGTGTGACCGTTAATCATCAATTGGAAAAGGGTTCTTACGATCAATGTCATGCCTGCCGCATGCCCATTACAGAGCTCGATATGGCATCGGAACAATATCAGCGTGGTATTAGTTGTCCGCATTGCTACGACGAGCACAATGAGGAGCAGCGCAGTCGCTACGCGGAGCGTGAGCGACAAGTGCAGCTAGCGAAGGCACGAGGCGAGTCCCATATTGGCGAGTCTATGGCGGAAACTATCGTGCGGAGGCGGCGCGAGAAACTGGCAGCTAAAGCCACTCAGCGCGAAGTGGAGTAGCTAGGGGCGTCAGTCTTCGATGAAGGTGAAGCGCTTCACCTTCACGCCGTCCTGCTCGATGGTTTCATCGAACATGCTCAAGGGACGGATCCAAAGGCCCCGCTCACCATACAATGGTCGATAGACTACGTGCTCTTCTTCGGTTTCGCTGTGGCGTGCCACGCCAATTACTTGATAGAGCTTGTCTTTATAGTGTCTATAAATGCCTGTCTTTAATGTCATAGCGTCTCGTTGTCTCGTATAAGCTACACTTTAGCTCGTCGATGAGAAGCTTAGCAGAAAAGCCAATGCGTCGACGCCCTGTTAGCAGTAGTATTGTGCCTAGAATACAACAAGCTCAGCGATAATTGAGGATCACTATGCAAGTAATAACAAAAATCACCCTTGGCCTACTAATGGCAATGATGTTGGCAGCCTGTGCTAGCACTTCGGCCCCCTCTAAGCAGGAAATGATCTTAGGTACTTGGCAAGCCGATTTCGGCGGGCAGAGTATCGTTCTGTCTTATGGAGAGTCGGAGATCGCAGTAGATGCCTTTGGGGTCTCGTTTCCCTACGAGTGGTTAGACGCCGACACAATAAAGCTGGATGCGATGGGACAGGAGGTCATTAGCACGGTTGAATTCGTGACAGCAGATCAGATGATCCAGCGCAGCTCACAGGGTGAGCAGACGCTTTTTCGAGTTACTCCTTAATTTAAGACTCGAGACCACAGTCGCTTAATGCGTCTGTGACTCGTCGCGATTACTGCGGTCTCTATTACGCTCACCTGGTGGTCGCGAACGCTCTTGAATAAAACGCATCGCCGTGACGCGTTGCTCGGGTGTCAATTCTCCAAAGATCGCGAGGGTTTGGCGATGGGCGATGTCTTGGTATTCGAGCCCGGCATCGCGCAGCTTCGAGAACGCTGCCGCGATTGCTTCATTATTGAGTGGATCCTCGGTCAACAAGTTGTTCACTCCCTGCTGAGCCTGATAGAGCGTTGAGCGTATTGGTCGCATCTCCTCGCTAAAGGCCTGCATCGTGGGGCGTAAGCGAGCTTGGGCCTCGTCGTCTAGGCGCTCAAGAACCCAGAATAGGTTCGGTGGTATTGGCCGCCCGTCTGGTGACCACATCATGCGTGCCGCAATACCTCCAAACACCAGAAGGTTCAGTGCGAGGGAGAGCACTAGCACAACATTTAGCGCACGCCTTCTATTGTTACTCATTCAGTGATCTCCGCGTAATCATTCATCGAGATTAGATAGAGTTCCTCTTGCCAGGAGTTCTCGGCACTATCTATTCCGAAGCTGTAGAAATTAGCCATGTAAATACCGCAGACTAGCGGAAGGCAAGCGACTAAGGCCGGGCGCAATGCCCAAGCCATACCGCGTTGCTGGCGAGGGATAAGCCAGTCCAGAACTCTGTCGAGTAGGCTGTCGCGAGTCTTCTCATGCAATGAGCGAATCACGCGTTGCTCCATCTGCGTAAACGCTGGCATCGGCATTGCGTCTAACAGCATATTGAGTTCTCTATATCCCTCTATTAGTGATTTCTCTGCCGGATTCTCTGCCAGAAATTGTATGGCTGCCTCGCGCTCTTGTGCAGGCCAACGTGCCGGCTCACTGCCATAGGCTGTGACGATCTGTTCAAACCGCTGTGCTGTCATACTCATAATGATCCTGCTCCCGCTTTGTGCCTGTAACTAATTCGCGCTCTTGTGGCGCGTCATTCACTAAGTTGTGCTCTAAGCCCGCGTCGTGCTCTTGCCAAAATTGACTCTAGGGCATCGACTGTAATGCCCATTACTTCGGCGATCTCTCGGTTCGAGAAACCCTGATAATGACTCAGGATGATCGCGCTACGCTGCCTCTCGGGCAGGGTCTGCAGTGCCTCGCGCAAAGCCTCTAGGCGTTCTTCACGTTCCGGTGCTTGCGCGGGCCTGTCGCTCGACTCGATATCTTCACTAAGTTGCGAGTTGACACTGGACTTATCTTTGCGCAAGTAGTCGATACACAAGTTATGCGCGATTCGATGTAACCAGGTGGAAACCCCAGCTTTGCCGGGCTTCCAACTTTGCGCATGGGTCCACAGTCGAAGCAATGTCTCTTGGACAATGTCTTCGGTGTCTTTGCTATTGCCAAGCATGCGAAACGCGTAATGACTAAGCGGTTTTATATGCTGGCGGACGGCGCTGTTGTAGGCGTGGGAGTCCCCGGCCTGGATAGCCCGCATCAATACTTCGTCATCTGTCATCTTGAGACAAAATCCCGTAGACCATGTGCTCGAATAATACCGCTTTTCGTGTGGTGTTTGGGACCGCGTAATCAGCTTGCTGTGCGTAGCGCTGCCCAGGCTCTGCGCCTTTCTATCGTATTTGCAAGGGTATACGGTAGAGCGAGCTGAATCCGTCGGAGAACTTTTCGGGAGGCAAAAAAAAGCGCCTCGATGGAAGCCACCGAGGCGCTATGAAACTAGCTTACTAAAATTCTACTGATATGGACCCGTGCCGGTTGGACACATTATGGCATGTATTGCCAGCTCAGCCTTTCCAGCTAATGGTGCAGAAAGGTTGATGATGAGTCCGGCGGCACCGCCTGTGATGGACGTGCCGTAAGACAGCGGCGATACATTGACGAAACTACCGACTGCGCCAGCAAATACATTCACTTTGGCGACGTCGTAATTTGCTGGAGGCGTAGTGAACAACTGCAGCGCTAGCGGAGAGGTAAATAATGCCGTTAGGCTACCGGCAGGTTGTCCACTCGCATTCAAGAACTGGCCGCCCGTTCCGCCGGGAACATTAACGGTGTTTAGCCAGCCTGCAGCGGGATCAGCGAATCCCACAGGTGAGAAGGCAGTTGGTGCGCCCGCTGGAAACGATGCATACGTGTTGTAGCACAAGCTATTTGGAAGCGTGATCAACGGAGGCTCTTCTGGGCCGCAGAAATCATTGCTGAAGCTGAAGTAGCTGCCATTGCCGACTGGGTTTTCACCCGCCCAGGCTGTGAATGTTTCAACTACGGGACCTGTGCCGCCACCATGGTGTCCGCCTGACTTGCCAGATTTACCTGAATGCCCTGATTTACCCGACTTACCTGAATGCCCAGACTTGCCAGACTTACCAGATTGTCCAGACTTGCCTGATTTGTCAGATTTGCTGCTTGATGCCCAGCTGCTGCTGCCATAATGCGAACTGCCTTTACCCTGCTTTGCTGAGCTTTTGCCTTTACTACCCTTACTGCCTTTGCTGTTCTTGTCGGACTTGTCGCCTTTCCCAGACTTGCCGCTCTTATCGGACTTGCCGCCTTTGCCTGACTTGCCGCTCTTATCGGATTTGTCAGACTTATCGGATTGGCCGCTTTTGCCAGACTTTCCGCTTTTGCCAGACTTACCACTTTTATCTGATTTATCAGACTTGCCGCCGCCGTCGGGCTCGCCAGCGATAGTGCGCGTCACTACCGCGCTAGCTGCAACGATGACATCAGCACTACAGAATGTGCCGGCATCGATTGCGAGCTCAGAAAAGGGGATGTCGAAGCTATGTTGGTTGACGTCGCCAAGATTGCTTGCGCTGTGTGGAAACAGGCTGACTTGTGGATTACCGCTGCCATCTATAGGAAGGTTGTTGGCATTGTCGCCTATCCAAGCATTTGCCTCGGAAAGCTTCCAATCGCCGATTAGGAGGTAATCGAGGAACACGTTTTCTGTGTCTTGGTTTACGGTGACACATACTGCACCGACTTCTACAGCGGAGTCGGTATAAAGCACGGAGCAGTTGGCTTCCGGGCTCGTTTGTGCCAATGCACTACTGCCTAGCAAAACGTTCATCGCGAGCAACAGTATTGCAGCTGCGCTGGTAAATAGTTTCATTTCGGTTCCTCTGATTTCTTTGAGTCCAATTGAGGAGATCGACCGTACTTGCGACTACAAATAGGCAACGGAATGATCAACGAAGCGTATTTTAACCGATAGGGTTTTATTTCGTTGGCCAAACTAGGGTAAAAACTGGGTATATTTACTCTCTCTCTCTCCGCATCGTTTCTGTGACTTAGTGTAAACGAGCTCATATGCTCATATTTACGCTTCGCTGAGCATGCGAACTTCGCGCTGAGGGAAGGGGATGTCTATAGCAGCGGCCTGCAGGGCGTCGTAAATGGCCATATTTGCTAAAAATTGTGCCTCATGTCGGACTACCGTTTTTACCCAGTAACGTACTCCGAGATCGATGCTACTGTCGCCGAAGCCCTCGATTCCGACTTGAGGAGCCCTTGCAGTACTGATGCCCTCCATTCCTTCGAGGCATTCCAATATCACTTGCACTGCCTTCTTTGGGTCACAGTGATAGGCGATGCCGACTTTGAATTCCGCGACACTGTCATTCTGAGAGTTGTGAATAATCTCGCCAACGATGTGCTTGTTAGGGATAGTGATTCTCACCTCATCCTCATCTGCTAGCACCGTATAGGCTAAATGCACTTCTTTGACGACACCACTCACCCCTTGCACGGAAATCGTGTCACCTACCACGAATGGCCGCGCAAGGATGATGTTCAGCCCCGCGCCGTAGTTAGACAGCAAGCCTTGCATGGCGAGGCCAGCCCCAAGAGAGAGGGCACCTACAGCAGCTACGAAGGGTGTAATGCTGATCCCAAGCTTGCCGAGGGCGATTATGGCGGTCATCACGATGATAGTCAGGCGGGTGGTGTTCGCGATAAAGCCGCTCAGCGTTACATCGAGGCCCTTGCGTTCGCATAGGCTAAGAACGAAATTGCTAACTCGGCGGGCCACTAGAACGCCGATCAGGAACACCACTATGGCGCCTATGAGCTGGAAACTGTAATTCACCAAAAATGTGGTGACCTGCTCGTAAATGGCAGCGAATTGTTCTAATTCTTGGTCCATGGGGGTGTCCTGAAGCAATGTGAGAAGAGAGGTATTGTAAGCGGAAAACTGCATTCTAGCAGCCCCCGAACGATCGCTCTTGGATGCCCTCGACTCACCCTCTGTGCTGAGTTATTCTCTGTGAGTCATCGTTACAGCACAGGTCAATCATGCAAGAACCCATTAGCACCGAAGAAGGTTTTACGCGCTCCGCGGTCAAGCAACTTGCCGTATTCAGCGTGTTAGCGGTGCTGGTGATAGTGGCGGTGATGTACACCCTTAATTTTCTTGCAGGCATAACCAGCAGCGATGCCACCAGTGCGGTAAGCGCGGTGGATTTCGAGAACAACGAAATCTCTGTTTTTTTGCGACAGGATCCTCCTCAGCTCGATAGTACACGCTCGACAGACGTGGTTAGCGGCACAGTCCTAGGTCACGTTATGGAGGGCTTGCTGCGCTACGACGAGAATTTCGAGATTACTGCTGGCTTAGCGGAACGTTGGGAAATAGAGGGCACCAAGGCGACGTTCTGGCTGCGCGAGGATGCCCGTTGGAGCAATGGCGAGGCCATTACCGCACAAGACTTTGTCTTCGCCTGGCGCACGACCCTGGATCCAGCAGTAGGCTCTCAATACGCCTTCATCTTCTACCCAATCAAGAATGCGGAAGCGGCAAATACAGGGGACATGCCACTGGACAGTGTGGGCGTGCGCGCCTTGGACGATCGCACGCTGGAGGTGGAGTTAGAGCAACCCATCGCCTATTTCGACAAGCTGGTTGCCTTTAGCACCTATTTCCCCATTTCCGAGGAGTTTTACAAGTCTACGAATGGGCGTTACGGCGCTGAAGCAGAGAGTCTGCTCTACAGTGGTCCGTTCAAGATGACGAGCTGGGTGCACGGCGCCTCTATACGCTTCGAGAAGAATCCCTATTACTGGGACGCCGACAATATTCACCTAGATGCCATCAATATCGCCTACATTACCGAAGACACTAATACCCTGCTCAATCTCTACAAAGACAACCGCATCGCCCTGGTCGACCTGACCGCCGAGATGTTGGAAGGGGCGATGCAGCAGCGCTGGCATCTGGACCGCTTCATGGACGGCAGCGTCTTCTATATCGAGTTTAACCATCGGCCCGGGCGCATCACTACTAATCTGAATCTTCGCAAAGCGCTGCGCTATGCCCAGGACGACGGCGAGTTGGTGGACCGCGTAATCAAGCTGCCGGGCTATCTGCCTGCCAAGAGCGTTTTCCCCATCTGGCTGCGCGGCGTCGAAGACACTTTCCGCGAAGAGTATCCGGCACCGGAATCAGAATACAATGTGGCACTAGCGCGCGAGTATCTCGAGAAGGCTAAGCAGGAGCTAGGCATCACCGAGTTTCCGCCCATCGTGCTGCTGGCCGATACCTCTCCAGTGGCCACGATTTCCTCGCAATACTATCAGGAGGTCTTCAAGAAGAATTTGGGCCTAGATATCGTAATCGATCCGCAGATTTTCAGGCAGCGTCTGGCGAAAATGGCCTCCGGCGACTTCGACTTGGTGCTCTCGGGCTGGGGCCCAGACTACAACGACCCGCTCACCTTCGCCGATCTTTTCGCTTCATGGAACCTCAATAATCGGGGACATTTCGATAATGCCGAACTCGATGCACAGGTGCGCATCGCGCAGAACTCGATGGACCAGAAGGTACGTATGGATGCATTTGGCGAGATTCAAGACATACTCTTTGATGAGGTTGTCTTCATAGGTAATTACGAACGCGGCCGAGTCTACGCCACAAATCCTCAGGTCAAGGGAATTCTGCGTCGCGCCATCGGCGCGGAAACCGACTTCACGCGGGCCTATATTGTGCCCGAATCAACCGTCCCTTAATTAACAGGAAGAACCCATAGCAGATGTGGCAATACACGCTTAAACGACTCTTGCAGGGCGTCATTACGGTTTGGTTTATCGCGACTGCCACGTTCTTGGCTATGCACAGCGTGCCGGGCGACCCAATCTCCGGCGAGCGCGCCGCTACCGAAGCGATCCGCGCCAACTTAGCCGCACGCTATGGCCTCGACAAGCCTCTGGGCGAGCAATACGTCATCTATATCGGCAATTTCCTGAAGGGCGATTTCGGCATCTCGTTTACCCAGCAGAATCGTCAGGTCAACGACATTATTCGGGAGCACTTTCCAGTTTCCGCGACCCTCGGCATACTGGCAGTCCTGTTTGCAGCTCTCGGTGGAGTACTGTGGGGCGCGCTCACCGCGATCTACCGCAACCGACTTCCCGACACCGTCATCATGTTCCTCGTGATCTTGGGCATTTCCGTACCCAGCTTCGTCTTCGCCGCACTTGGGCAATTAGCGCTAGTGAATATCAATAATTTCTTCGGCGTATCGATCTTGCCGGTAGCAGGATGGGGCACCGTAAGTCATATGATCGTACCGGCCCTCGTACTAGGTATGGGCACCATGGCCTATCTAACTCGTCTGATGCGCTCCTCGATGCTAGAGATCATTCACTCGGACTATGTGCGCACGGCCAAGGCTAAAGGTTTACCTGCAGAGCGCGTTTTTCTTAAACATCAATTGCGCAACGCGATCCTGCCGGTGGTGACTGTGTTAGGGCCCGCTATCGCGGCGATCACCACTGGCGGCTTTGTCGTAGAGTTGGTATTCGCCATCCCTGGGTTGGGACGTTATTTCGTACAGGCAGTGCAGCAGCTGGACTACACGGTCATCATGGGGACCACCGTTTTCTACGGCTCCTTCTTAGTATTTATGGTCATATTGGTTGATCTACTCTATGGCTGGATCGATCCGCGAGTGAGGGTGCAATGAGCGATTTAAGTTCTTCAGGCCCCGTCACGCTCAGCGCCGATGACTTCGCGCCATTGCCCCATCGCGACGATATTCATGGCATTAATCGTCCCTCGCGTTCCTATTGGCAGGATGCATGGCGACGCCTCAAGTCGAATCGACGTGCCCTTTTCTCTCTCTGGCTGATCATCGGTTTGTTGGCATTTGCGCTGCTTGGGCCTTTGCTTTGGCAAGTGGACCCATCGAGGCAAGATATCGATCAAATTAGCCAGGCACCTGGAGCCGATCGTTCGGCTGAAATTGTGCCCGAATACACAGCGTGGAATGGCTCAGTGCAACCAGGTTTCGAGTCCGATGCGGCTGGGCTGCGCATTGGTGCAGATGCAAATTCACAGTCCGTGCGACTGATTTGGGATGCCGTCCCTGGGGCGAACGCCCTACGGCTATATCGCAATATATTTCCTATCGATGACGAGCTGGCCTTCGGTCTTCCGATTGCAGAGTTCACCAGTTCCGAGTCAGGTTTCTACGAGGATCGGCTCGATCTGCGGCCAGACACCTACTACTACTCATTAGTGAGTTTAGATCAAGGCATGAATCTTACGTCGCAGTATCAAGCGTTTTCGGTGGACGTGCGTCGAGTAATTACACTTGACGAGGTGCGCGAGCGCGAACTCGTCGCTCCGGACGTAGAGCTTGCGTTAGGCGATGAGGTGAATCTGTCTTTCCACCCCTTTGGTACCGATTATTTGGGGCGCGATATTCTAGCTCGTTTAATGTCGGGTGCGCGGGTGTCACTCTTTATAGGGATCGTCGCGCCATTCCTGTTCGTGTTGCTCGGCGTTGCCTATGGCAGCACTGCGGGTTTCATCGGAGGTAAGGTTGATCAAGTCATGATGCGCATCGCCGATTTCGTCGTGGCCTTACCCTTCTTGCTATTCATGATTCTGTTCCAAGTGGTGTTTGGCATCGGGCCGGGGGAGAGCGGCATATTGCCAATGCTTGTGGCCTTGATTCTTCTGTCTTGGCCTGCCACTGCGCGACTCGTGCGCGGGCAGATTCTGCAAATAAGACAGGAGGCCTATGTCAGTGCCTCGCGTCTACTAGGCGCTAAGAATTACTATCTCGTGCTGCGCCACATGATTCCCAACACGCTTGGCGTCATACTTGTGACCCTCACTTTTGCAGTGCCAAGTGCCATTTTCACCGAAGCCTTCTTGTCCTTTATCGGCATGGGCGTTGCGCCACCCACCGCATCTTGGGGGAGCATGAGCAACGAAGGATTGGCGACTATGCTGACCCATCCTCACGAATTGATTTTCCCTGCTATCTTTATCAGCTTGACGGTTTTGGCCTTCAACCTCTTGGGTGATGGCTTGCGAGACGCGCTCGATTCGCGCATGAGGAGTTTGGAATGAGTGCGCCCTTGTTAGAGGTGCAGAACTTGCACGTGGAATTCGATACCTATGGTGGCACCGTGCAAGCGGTGCGCGGCGTGGATTTTAAGGTGGATGCGGGCCGAACACTCGCAATAGTGGGGGAGTCCGGCTGTGGTAAGTCTGTGACTGTGCAGGCGATGATGGGACTGATCCCGATGCCGCCAGGACGCATCATGAAGGGTTCGGCTAAGCTGCGCGGTGTCGAAATTTTAGGACGCAAGACCATAGACGGGCGTGAAGTACGCGGTGCTGAGATTGGCATGATCTTTCAAGACCCAATGTCCTCGCTCAACCCAACCATGACCATCGGCGACCAGATCGCCGAGCCGCTCATCGTTCATCGCGGTTATAGTCGCAGCAAGGCCTGGGCGCGCGCATTGGAGCTGCTGAAGCTTGTGCGTATTCCCGAGGCAGAGAAGCGCGCCAAGCAGTATCCCTTCGAGTTCTCCGGCGGCATGTTGCAGCGCGCCATGATCGCGATGGCGATCTCCTGTAAGCCCACTGTCTTGATCGCCGACGAGCCAACGACTGCACTCGACGTGACGATTCAAGCGCAAATTCTCGACCTGCTCAAAGACCTTCAGAAAGAAACCGGCATGGCCTTGATTCTAATAACCCATGATCTTGGCGTGGTCGCTAGAATGGCGGACGATGTTGCAGTCATGTACGCCGGTCAAGTGGTTGAGTCTGGTAGTGTTGACGATGTGTTCTACCGTTCCTCCCATCCTTATACCCTAGGTCTGAAACTGGCCATGCCCAACAACGACCCAGAACGCCACGAGACACTCCAGCCTATTGAAGGTAGTCCGCCGGACCTTTTCTCGCCGCCAATTGGTTGTGCGTATGCCGCACGTTGCCCCCATAGCATGAAGGTCTGCGAGGCTAGGTCACCTGAGCAGTTCGATGTGGCGCCTAAGCACTTTTCGCGTTGCTGGTTGCATCATGCACAAAGCCCACATCGTGCCGATGGTCTCTTTCTAGGAGGCGGCAATGAGTGAATTAGTCCGTATCGATGAGCTAAGCAAATACTTTGATATCGGCAAGGGTCAGAAGGTCCATGCGGTCGATAAGATCAGTTTTTCTATCGCCGAGCGCGAGATTGTAGGTTTAGTGGGGGAGAGTGGTTCCGGCAAATCTACCCTCGGCAAGACCCTGCTGGGCTTGCACGACAAGAGTGCGGGTGAAGTACACTATCGGAGCGCCGCGCTACCGAAGCACTATACGACTGCAGACTTTCAGAAATACTCCCGCAAAATGCAGATGATATTCCAGGATCCCTATTCGTCCCTTAACCCGCGCATGACTGTGGGTGAGATAATTGCGGAAGGCTTATTGCTACATCGCTTGATGTCCGCCTCACAGGCTCGGGAAAAGTCTGCGCATTGGCTAGAGCGCGTAGGTCTGCACGCTGATCATATGTCGCGTTATCCGCATGAGTTCTCCGGCGGACAACGTCAGCGCATCGGCATCGCTCGGGCCATGATCTTAGAGCCAGAGTTCGTGGTGTGTGACGAGCCGATCTCTGCGCTGGATGTGTCGGTGCAGGCTCAAGTAGTGAATTTACTTAGTGAGCTGCAGGCCTCGATGGGACTAACGCTATTGTTCATCGCCCACGACCTGTCGATGGTGCGCTATGTCTCCGATCGGATGGCGGTTATGTACCTAGGGGCGTTGATGGAAATAGGGCCGGTAGACGATGTGTATTTCCGTCCGCTACATCCCTATACACAAGTCCTAATCGCTTCGAACCCGGAGCCAGACCCAGATATCGAACGAGCGCGGCCATCCACAGGCATACAGGGTGAGATTCCGTCGCCAGTCAATGTGCCAGAGGGGTGCCGGTTTGCGGGGCGCTGCCCAAAAGTGATGGATGTGTGCCGAGGTACAACGCCGATACTCAAGAAGGTGGATGAGACTGAGCGTTTAGTGGCTTGTCATTTGTATTGAGTAAGAGGACTCATGACTTCGTAGTTCGCACTGGGGGTGGGGTGCAGAGGGTCAGGAACGTCGGGCGCCAGGACGGCGCACGTC
>CAXBOY010000015.1:0-40825 GCA_963977405.1 uncultured Gammaproteobacteria bacterium | reverse complement strand
CGCTGGAAGGAGTCGAGGGTAAGATGTTCCACCCGATGGCCATTACCGTGGTAATTGCCCTACTCAGCGGCATGCTCCTGTCCATCACGTTCATACCGGCTTCTATTGCCCTTATGTTTCGCACACCTGTAGTCGAGAAACGTAGTCCCATCATGGTGGCGGTGACAGCGGTATACCGCCCGCTTCTGCAGTTCGCATTGCGCCTACGCTGGCTAGTGTTAGCGCTCGCCTTAGTCTTAGTTTCGGTCTGCGTGATGCTCGCCAGCCGCATGGGCACTGAGTTCATTCCCGACCTAGACGAAGGTGACGTCGCGATGCATGCCCTGCGCATACCTGGCACCTCCTTACAGCAATCGCTGTCATTACAGTTACGGCTCGAAGAGGAGCTGCTCAAGATGCCGGAGGTGGAACGAGTATTCTCTAAAATCGGAACCGCCGAAGTCGCGACGGATCCTATGCCCCCCAGCGTTGCCGACACCTTTGTCATGCTGAAGGATCGAGAGATGTGGCCAGACCCGAATAAGACGAAGGCGCAAGTAGTTAACGAGATGGAGGCTTTGGTTACGCCGATTCCTGGCAATCTATACGAGTTTCTGCAGCCCATTCAGATGCGCTTCAACGAACTGATTGCGGGGGTGAGGAGTGAGCTTGCCATCAAGGTGTTCGGAGACGACTTCGATCAACTGATCGCACTGGGCGAGCAGATCGAACAGGCCCTAGCCGAAGTGCCCGGCGCGGCAGATGCGGCGTTGGAGCAGGCCACTGGTTTGCCCGTATTGACGCTAGAGCCCAATAGAGAAGTGTTAGGCCGCTTGGGAGTGAGCATCGCCGAGCTTCAAGACACGGTCTCTATCGCCCTAGGCGGCATGGTGGCAGGGCAATTCTACGAGGGCGATCAGCGCTCCGACATCGTGGTGCGTTTGCCGGAACATCTGCGTAGCGATCCGGACAGCTACCAGTATCTTCCAGTGTCTTTGCCTGGAGGCGGCTATGTGCCACTAGGTGAGCTCGCACAGATAAGTATCGCCAATGGCTACAACCAGATCTATCGCGAAAACAGTAAGCGACGCATCGTGGTCACTGCTAATGTCCGCGAACGCGACTTAGGCTCCTTCGTCGCGGACGTGCGACAGCGCGTATCAGCTAGCGTGGAATTGCCGCCCGGCTATTGGATCGAGTACGGGGGCACCTTCGAGCAATTAGAATCAGCCACGCAACGCCTGTTGATAGTGGTACCCGTAACGCTGTTAGTTATCGCGATGCTCTTGATGATGGCCTTGGGCTCTTTGCGCGATGCGGCGATCATCTTCACCGGAGTGCCACTCGCACTGACCGGTGGCGTGCTAGCGCTGTATGTACGCGGCATCCCACTGTCTATCTCCGCGGGGGTCGGCTTCATCGCACTATCGGGTATTGCTGTGCTCAATGGTCTGGTCATGCTCTCCTTTATCCGCGACCTGCGGACCACTGGTCGCTCTGTACATGACGCGATCCTAGAGGGGGCGATGGGGCGTTTGCGTCCAGTGCTGACCACTGCGCTGGTAGCGGCACTAGGCTTCATACCAATGGCCGTGAACACAGGCATCGGGTCCGAGGTGCAACGGCCTCTGGCCACTGTCGTGATAGGGGGAATTCTCTCCTCTACTCTGCTAACACTTTTCGTGTTGCCTTGCCTGTATCAGCTAATGCACTCTCCTTTGTGGACGCGTGTTCAGCGCAGTCAAATGGCAACACCTTAGCTTCGTCCAACTCTGCACAAAGTAACGCCCTGTTTATGTGCAGAGTTGAACTTTTCGCCGCAGGATAGCGCAGCGAAAGCTAACGTTCGTCATGGCGCTTCCTTATAGGAAAACTATAAGTCATTGTAAATAATGGAGTTTATAAAGTTGGCCCGCTTCTTGAAAGAACTTTAGCGTAGTACTCTCCAGTATCACTTTTAAATCGGGCAACGATGCCTGCGACCCTCACGGGACGCAGGCTTTTTTTTTGGGAAAAATAAACTACCGCGCAGCGGCACAGAGAATAGCCATGAAGAGAGCAGCAGGATTTAATCTAAAACTAGTGCAAGTCGGCGCGTCAGTTTTTTGCATAAGCTTAAGTGTGCCATCTGACGCGCAATCCATCGCCGACGATGTTGCGGCGATGATAACAGGAGGCACTACCCACTTGGCGCTGCGCTATCGTCTAGAGACGGTAGAGCAAGATAATCTGCTCAGGGATGCCACAGCTTCTACATTGCGTGCTCGGTTTAGTTTTCAAAGCGCCACGACAAACAGATTTAGCCTAGCTCTCGAGGCCGATTCGATTATGACTGTCGGCAGTGACAACTATGACTCTTTTGCCCTAGACCGTCATCGGGGTAATTACTCGGTTATTGCAGATCCGGTCGGCGCCGAGATTAACATCGCCGCCTTGCATTACGCTCTAGAGGAAGGCAGCAGCCTTAGTGTAGGTAGACAGCGCCTCAATCACGCTAGTCAGCGCTTCTTGGGTAGCGTAGGTTGGCGCCAGAACGAACAGACTATGGATGCCCTGAGCTACCACCACAGTGCCGGTAGCCTCAATGTCGACTATAGCTATATCTGGAACGTAAATCGCATCTTCGGGGGTTCCAAGCCTAGCGCTCAGGCAAGCGATCTCGACAGTAACTCCCACGCCTTAAATATCAGCCAGGTGAAGGACTGGGGCAGCATCAGTGGCTTCCTCTATGCCTTAGACTTCGACAATGCTCGCGGCGCATCCTCGCTCTCCTACGGTGGCAGCTATACCGGCAAAGTAAGCGCTCTGAATATTTTCGCGAGCTACGCACGCCAAAGTGACTATGGCGACAACCCAATATCCTATGATGCCGACTACTTCACCGTTGAGGCCAGCGGCAAAGTCGGCAGCCTCTCACTCCTACTAGGCTATGAGAATCTGGGCAGCGACGATGGCAATGTTTCATTCTCCACGCCCCTTGCCACATTGCATAAATTTCAAGGCTTCGCCGACAGCTTCCTCAACACCCCGGCCAACGGCATAGAGGATATCTACCTCAGCGCCAGCTCCTCCCTCAATGCGCTCAATCTCTCCACCAGCCTGCACCGCTACAACGCGAGCGAAGGCGGCCAGCACTATGGCAATGAATGGGATGTGGTGGCGGGCTATAAGATCAATGCCCACATCAATGTCGAGGCGAAGGTCGCTCTCTATTCGAGCGAGGACTTTGGAGTTGACACCGATAAGTTCTGGCTTAGCGTCAACATGGCATTCTAATTGCTCCACCCTCATTGCCCCTTTAATCAATTAGGACCGCTAGTTTGTGAGTACAGAAGTAAACAATAGAACCATACGGGTCATGCTGGTGGACGATCATGCCGAGCGCGCTCGGCTCGTAGAAGAGCACCTCATCGCCGCAGGCTTCGAGGTGCTCTCGATTATTTCCTCGGCCGCCGGCCTCGTGTTTCAGATCGAACAGCATCAACCCGATGTCGTAATCATCGACCTGCAATCCCCCGACCGAGACGTGCTGGAGAGCCTAGCCATCGTCAATCGCCACAGCCCCACGGCAATGGTGATGTTCGCCCATGAGGACGATCCCGACTACATCCGCCAGGCGCTGGCCGCCGGTATCAGCACCTACCTCACCGAAGGACTGAACCCCGCCCGAGTGCGCCCCGTCATCGAGGTGGCCATGGCGCAGTTTCGCTCCTTCCAGATGCTGCGCGACGAGTTGGTCTCAACGCGCACGGAAATGGAAGATCGCACCTTAATCGAGAAAGCGAAGGGCCTGTTGATGGCACAGAAACGCATCAACGAGAACGAGGCCCATCAACTGCTGACGAAACTCGCGATGGACAATAATCAACGCCTGCGCAATGTGGCGCAAACAGTCGTTGCCACCCTTTCCGCATTCGATATTAGGAAGTGAATCATGTCTGACCCCCAACGCCTCCCTCAAGCTGAGATCACCGCGCTCGAGTTGGGCTATATGCGCTTAAGCGATGCTGCCCCGCTGATTATGGCGAAAGAAGCCGGCCTGTTTGCCCGCTATGGCCTCGATGTCTCGCTGCACCGCGAGGTGTCTTGGGCGAATCTGCGCGACAAATTGGTAGTGGGCAAACTCGACGCTGCGCAGCTACTCGCACCCCTGCCAATGATGACGAACCTAGGGGCTGGAGGCATTCGCGGTAGTCTAATGACCGGGCTCGCGCTCGGCCTCAATGGTAATGCCATTACTGTATCGAACCGCGTCTGGGAGTCTCTTGAACTGGACTATCCAGACGGCGCACCAGACCCGCTGCAGGTCGTTCAGCAACTGCGCCGCAAGCTACAACAAACGGGTGAAACCATCACGCTGGCCACCGTCCATGCGTTCTCTATGCATACCATCTTACTGCGACGCTGGCTGCAAGCGGGGGGCATCGATCTGGACCACGACGTACGCCTTCTCGTCTTGCCCCCAGAACAGATGTGCGACAGCCTCGCCCGCGGGGTTATCGATGGTTTCTGTGTTGGCGAGCCTTGGAACACCGTCGCCGTTGAACAAGGCATAGGCACCGTAGCTGCGAGCGGTTACCACCTCTGGAACAATGCACCAGAGAAAGTTTTAGGGGTGACGGAGCAATGGCATCAGAGCCACCCTGCCACCCATTTACGACTGCGCCTAGCCATCATGGAGGCCTGCAAACTACTCACCGAGCTAGATGCGCGTGAACAAATCGCCGAAGTGATGAGTCAGAAGTGTTATTTAGACTTACCAAAGCGTTTACTGTTGCCCTCACTCACCGGGCAGTTTCGCTTCTCGAAGAATGCCGCTCCGGTCTCGATTCCCCACTTCCATGTGTTCTGGCAATACCAGGCCGGCTTTCCGTGGCGCTCTCAGGCCCAGTGCATACTAAAGCTGAGTGAACAACTGCTGGGCAAGACTCTTAGCGAAGAGGAGCGCAGCGCGCTAGTACAGCAGTCTTGGCGGCCAGACCTCTATCGCGAGGCGGCGCGCTGGCTAGGCGAGAACTCACCTAGCCAAGATAGTAAAACCGAGAATGAACATGTTCAGGAATGGGAGTTCGAACCCGGCATAGTGCTAGGCGCAGACCGCTTCCTTGAAGCCTTATGAACAGAGTAGCGGTAGAACCCAAGCTGGGAGGCACTATTTTGGTGCAATGCACTCAAACAGTGCCCTATAAAGCATCGCGTTTTGGGCGAGTCGCAGGGCAAAGGCGCCTTGTGCCCCAAACACTAGTGCGGCAAAAACGAGTGCGCGCCAGTAAACAGGCATTCCCCGCCTAAAACAACGCGACACGAAAATTTGGCACAGGCTGTGCATTGATTATTTCATGAGTAAGTTTTCCTCAAACTTGCTCCACACGGATCTGAACTCTCCCCCTGAATAAGATCCGTTGGGTAATGTGGCCCACGTAGTTGCTTAGCAACTCGTGGGTCTTTTTTTTGGCAAAATTTTATGCCTACAAGGAGTTTCACATGCTAGCCGATCAACGAAAGCACACTTTAGCCGGGGCGTTCACAGGCGCCAGCAAGTCCCTTCGCTTCTTTTACACGTGCGCCTTTTCATTGCTCGTAGGTCAAGCATTCGCCCAAACGGGCCCAGCCGAGAAGGACGAACTTACCTTCGGCTTCATTAAACTAACAGACATGGCACCTCTTGCGATCGCCTATGAGAAAGGCTACTTCGAAGACGAGGGACTCTACGTCACATTGCAGGCTCAGGCGAACTGGAAGGTGCTTCTAGATGGCGTGATCGACGGCCAGCTCGATGGCGCTCACATGCTCGCCGGCCAGCCTCTCGCGGCAACGATTGGCTATGGCACGCAGGCTCATATCGTCACGCCGCTTAGCATGGACTTGAATGGCAACGGCATCACTGTTTCCAACAGCATCTGGGAGGCCATGCGCCCACACATCCCGATGCAGGAGGATGGCAGGCCCGTGCATCCCATCAAGGCCGACGCCTTGAAGCCGGTCGTCGAGGCCTACCGCGCTCGGGGCGAGGCATTCAATATGGGCATGGTATTCCCGGTCTCCACACACAACTATGAGCTGCGTTATTGGTTGGCCGCTGGCGACATCCACCCTGGTTTTTACGCGCCAGAGCGCGGCGATAGCTCCGGCATGCTAGAGGCCCAAGTACAGCTGTCCGTAACACCACCACCCCAGATGCCCGCCACTCTCGAGGCAGGTACCATCCTCGGCTATAGCGTGGGTGAGCCCTGGAATCAGCAGGCGATCTTCAAGGGCATCGGCGTGCCTGTAGTGACTGATTATGAGATCTGGAAGAACAACCCAGAGAAAGTATTTGGCATGACCGATGCTTTCACGAAAGAGAATCCCAACACCAGCATCCGCATCGTGAAAGCGATGCTGCGCGCCGGTAAATGGCTAGACGACAACAACAACGCGAATCGCGCAGAGGCGGCGCGTATTCTCTCCCGAGGCGAATATGTGGGTGCCGACTACGAAGTCATCGCGAACTCTATGACCGGTACCTTCGAATACGAGAAGGGCGACACGCGTGCAGTCCCAGACTTCAATGTGTTCTTCCGTCACAACGCCACTTACCCCTACTACTCCGATGCCATCTGGTACCTCACGCAGATGCGCCGTTGGGGACAAATCTCCGAGACCAAGTCGGACGAGTGGTATATCGAGCAAGCCAAGTCAGTCTACAAGCCGGCTATCTACGAGGCCGCGGCGAAGGAGCTTATCGCTGAAGGCTATATGAGCGCCGCCGACTTCCCCGACTTCGCAACGGAAACTGGTTTTCGCCCGAGCACGGATGAATTCATCGATGGCGTTCCCTACGACGGCAGCCAACCCAATGCCTATCTGCAATCCATGAAGATTGGCCTGCAATGAGCACCCTAATCTTGAACCCAACGCTTAGCGATGTAGGCGAGGAAGCAATGACGGACCCAATCGAAAGCACACAGACCAAGCGAGCTGAGCAGGAGCCAGCGGCTCCCGCACCATGGCGATATAGCGCGTGGTCTATTCCGCCAGCGGCGCAGCGCTTCTTGCGCGGCGCGAGCCTCTCCGTGATCGGTATCCTGCTGTTCATGCTGCTTTGGCAGGCCACGGCGAATAGCATCGATACGTCTTTAGGGAAATTTCCAGGGCCAATCCAAGTTATCGCCCAAGCGCAGAATATGGTGGAGGAGTACGATCGCGAGCAACAGCGCCGCGTCGATTTCTATGCGCGTCAACAGGTTCGTAATGACGAGATGCTGCGCAATGATCCTAGCGCGGAAGTTCGCATCCGCCCCTACACGGGTAGACCGACCTTCTTGAATCAGATCGCGACCAGCTTGATGACGGTAGCGTTTGGCTTCGCGCTGGCAATGCTCGTTGCGATTCCCCTCGGGATTGTGTGCGGACTCAGTGAGACGATCTATAACGCCACCAATCCACTGATCCAGCTCTTTAAACCAGTCTCGCCACTCGCGTGGCTGCCCTTAGTTACGATGCTGGTCAGTGCGCTTTATGTCTCCGATGACCCCATGTTCGAGAAGTCCTTCGTCACCTCCGCTATCACCGTGGCCTTGTGTTGCCTCTGGCCTACCGTCATCAACACCACCGTGGGAGTGGCGAGCGTGGACAAAGACCTGATCAATGTCAGCCGCGTTATTTGCCTGCCCACCCATGTGCATATCCGCAAGATCGTGCTGCCCTCTGCGATCCCCTTGATCTTTACTGGCATGCGCCTATCACTCGCCACTGGCTGGATGGTCTTGATCGCCGCTGAGATGCTGGCACAGAACCCTGGCCTTGGAAAATTCATCTGGGATGAGTTTCAGAATGGCAGTTCCGATTCCTTGAGCAGAATCATGGTCGCCGTCATCGTGATCGGCTTCATCGGACTGATCCTAGACAGGTTCATGCTCACACTCCAGCGCTTCCTAAGCTGGGATAAACAGACGGTGCTGCGCTAAGCCCACACTTGGAGAACCCTATGCAAGCATATTTGGAAATCAGCAAGGTCGGCATCGAATTCAACACAGAGAGTGGCAAGTTCCGCGCCTTGCAAGACGTGAACCTCAAGATCGATCAGGGGGAATTCATCTCGCTTATCGGTCACTCTGGCTGTGGCAAGTCTACAGTCCTCAACATCCTCGCAGGCCTATATGAGGCTACCGAGGGAGGCATCATTCTCGATGGCAAAGAGGTCAACGCGCCCAGCCCAGACCGCGCTGTTGTCTTCCAGAATCACGCGCTTTTACCCTGGCTGAGTGTCTACGAGAACGTGGAGCTGGCGGTCAAGCAAGTCTTCAAGGGCCACAAAACTAAGGCGGAGATGCGCGAGTGGATAGACTACAACCTAACGCTTGTACACATCGCCCACGCAAAGGACAAGCGTCCGCACGAGATCTCCGGTGGCATGAAACAACGCGTGGGCATCGCCCGCTGTCTGGCCATGCAGCCTAAAGTTTTACTGATGGACGAGCCCTTCGGCGCACTCGATGCCCTGACCCGCGCACACCTGCAAGACTCGCTGATGGAGATTCATGCCGACCTTGGCACTACCGTCGTCATGATCACACACGACGTCGACGAGGCCGTGCTGCTCTCTGACCGCATCGTGATGATGAGCAATGGCCCGGCCGCCACAGTCGGGGAGATTCTTCCGGTGACACTACCACGCCCACGGGACCGCCTAGCGCTGGCAGAGGATCCCGACTTCGTACACACGCGCCAACAGGTGCTGCAGTTCCTCTATGACAAACACAAGTTTACTGGAGCGGTTGCCGCCTAATTCCACCCTATAACGACGCTAAGATGGGATGCAAAAATGACGACTAAGAAAATTGTAGTAGTAGGCAACGGCATGGTCGGTCACTACTATGCGGACAAGCTCGCGACTCATCCGGCGCAGCATAAAATCACCGTGCTAGGGGCTGAGCCACGCCCAGCGTATGATCGGGTACACCTATCGGAAGTGTTCAGCGGTAAGAATCCCGAAGACCTCGCCTTGACCACACGGGAACATTACAAGGAGATCGGAGTAGAGGCACATTTTGGCGATGCCGTTGCGAAGATCGACCGCGAGAAAAAAGAAGTCATCACCGATCTTGGACGGCGCTTCTCCTATGACAAACTCGTACTCGCCACTGGCTCTTATCCCTTCGTGCCGCCGGTGCCTGGTTCTGAGCTGCCGGGCTGCTTAACCTATCGCACTATCGATGACTTGGGCGAGATCAAGGCCCATGCGCAAACCGGCAAGGTGGGCGTCGTGGTAGGCGGTGGCCTATTGGGATTAGAGTGTGCGAACGCGCTCAAGAACCTAGGCCTACAGACCCATGTGGTGGAGTTCGCCCCTGGCCTAATGGGAGTGCAGCTAGATAATGGCGGCAGCACGATGCTGCGCGCCATGATCGAAGAGCTCGACGTGAGTGTGCACACCAGCAAGGCCACTCAGAAGATCGTGCCCGGCAAGGAACGCAAGCTGCGCATGGAGTTCGCCGACGGCACGTCTTTAGAGACAGACCTCATCGTGTTCTCCGCCGGCATCCGCCCCAACGATCAATTGGCGAAGCAGGCCGACTTAGAGGTAGGCGAGCGCGGCGGCATCACCATCGACTACCACTGCCGCACCAGCGACTCGGATATCTTCGCGATTGGCGAGTGCGCATTATTCGGTGGCCGCATCTTCGGGCTAGTGGCACCCGGTTATCGCATGGCCGATGCCGCGCTGAGCCAACTCACCGATGCTCCCGTTTCTTTTCAAGGTGCGGACATGAGCACCAAGTTAAAACTGTTAGGAATTGACGTCGGCTCCATAGGCGACTCCCACGGCAAGGCACTCCATAATGGTCAAGCCTGCGCGAGCTTCCTCTACTCCAATGACCGCGAGCGCGTCTACAAGAAGATCGTAGTAAGCCCCGACGGCAAGAAACTATTAGGGGCTGTGTTGGTAGGCGACTGCAGCGACTACGACACGCTCCTGCAGTTCTTTCTCAACGACATGGACCTGCCGGGCAACCCCGAGAGCATCATCTTGCCCGCCGATAGCGGCGCAGAACCGCTGCTCTCTGGCATGACCTTGCCAATGAGCGCCACCATCTGCTCCTGTCTCAATGTCACCAAGGGCGCCATCGTCGGCGCAATCGAGGGCGGCTGCTGCAGCGTTGCAGATGTGAAGAGTGTGACCAAGGCGAGTACGGGCTGTGGGGGTTGCGCCGCGTTGCTCAAGTCCACCGTAGACACCGAACTCGCGGCACGGGGTGTCGAGATCAATAATCATCTGTGCGAACACTTCGCCTATTCGCGGCAGGAGTTATTCCACCTCGTCAAAGTGGGCTCGCTGAAGTCCTTCGTCGACATCCTCGACAAGCACGGCAAGGGCCGAGGCTGCGAGGTCTGCAAGCCCGCGGTGGCATCGATTCTCGCCTCGCTGTGGAATGACTACGTGCTCAAGAAGGAACACGTGGGCCTGCAGGACACTAACGACAACTTCCTCGCCAATATGCAGAAGGACGGCAGCTACTCCATAGTCCCGCGCATTCCGGGCGGCGAGATCACCGCCGAGAAACTCATCGTGATAGGCGAGGTCGCGAAGAAATACCAACTCTATACCAAGATTACCGGAGGGCAGCGCATCGACTTATTCGGCGCGCGTGTGAATCAACTGCCAGACATATGGGGCGAGTTGGTGGCGGCGGGTTTCGAGACGGGCCATGCTTATGGTAAGGCGTTGCGCACAGTGAAGTCTTGCGTGGGCAACTCCTGGTGCCGCTACGGGGTGCAAGATAGCGTCTCGATGGCGATCCTGATCGAGAATCGCTACAAGGGCATCCGCTCGCCCCATAAGCTCAAGTCCGCGGTCTCCGGCTGTACCCGCGAGTGCGCCGAGGCACAGTCCAAAGACTTCGGGGTTATCGCCACGGAGAACGGCTGGAATCTCTATGTCTGTGGCAATGGCGGCATGAAGCCGCGCCATGCAGATCTGTTTGCGATCGATCTCGATGACGAGAGGCTGATCCGCTATATCGATCGCTTCCTGATGTTCTACATCCGCACCGCCGATCGCCTGCAACGCACCTCGGTATGGATGAATAACCTAGAGGGCGGGCTCGACTATCTACGTGAGGTGGTCATCGAGGACAAGCTGGGCATCGCCAAGGATTTAGAATCACAAATGGCGCTATTGCTGAACACCTACCAGTGCGAATGGAAGACCACGATCGAAGATCCGGAAAAACTGAAGCGTTTCCGGCAATTCGTGAATAGCGACAAAGAAGATACAAACGTCGTGTTCGTGCAAGAGCGCGGGCAAGTCAGGCCAGCAAAAGAGACGGAGCGCGAGGCGCTTCTCACAATATCTTAAGCCCACAGGATGCCAGTATGAACAGCGCGCCAAGCCCCCGTTCGAGTTCGGACCCGATCGCCATTTTCAGTCTCAGCGAACTGCAGGAGGACAGCGGCGCCTGTGTGCTCCTCAACGATGTTCAGATCGCGGTTTTCTATCTGCCCAAGGAGACGCCGCCTTTGTATGCCATGCATAATTGGGACCCCTTGGGTAAAGCCAATGTGCTCTACCGTGGTATAGTCGGAGACATCAATGGCGAACTGGTGGTGGCCTCACCCTTGTACAAACAGCACTATAGCCTCGGCACCGGACGCTGCCTTGAAGACGAAACAACGCGTGTGCCGATCTACGAGATTAGCCTTGAGGGCGACTCGGTAATCGTCACCCTCAACCCGCGTCGCCACGCCGCCTGAATCGCGAGACTACAAAGCCTGAATGAATGCACTCGTCACTAGCGCTCACACCACCTGCCCCTATTGCGGCGTAGGCTGTGGCGTAGAAGCTACCATGAACGCTGGGGTCGTTACCGCCGTTGCAGGCAGCGCCACACACCCCGCCAACAAGGGGCGTCTGTGCGTGAAGGGTTCTGCCTTGCACGAGACCCTTGGGGAACGAGGTCGCCTTCTGCATCCGCGCATTGCCGGTGTGCGCACCAACTGGGACACGGCCTTAGACCATGTTGCCGGCGGCTTGAAAAAGATCATCCAGGAGCATGGGCCGGACTCGGTTGCCTTCTACCTCTCTGGCCAATTGCTCACCGAAGACTATTACGTCGCCAATAAACTGATGAAGGGTTTTATTGGCTCCGGCAACGTCGATACCAACTCTCGCTTGTGCATGTCCTCGGCAGTGGCCAGCTATAAGCGCGCCTTCGGCAGCGACACCGTACCCTGTAATTATGAAGATTTAGAGACCTGCGAGCTCTTGGTGATGGTGGGCTCTAATGCAGCGTGGACACACCCCATTCTGTATCAGCGCATCGTCGCTGCGAAACTGGCCAACCCGCAGATGCGTGTCGTAGTCATCGACCCGCGCCGCACTGCAAGCTGCGAGATCGCCGATATACACCTAGCGCTCAAGCCCGGAGCCGACGCCTTTTTGTTCATAGGCCTACTTAATTATCTGCACGACAAGCGCGCCTTGAATCACGAATACGTCGACGCCCACACGCAAGGTTTCGACGCGGCGATCGAGGCATGCGCCCCCTTCGACCTGGAGACCAGCGCAGAGCGCACCGGCCTGGACATCGGTGTGCTCGAGCAGTTCTATAAGTTATTCGCACGCACTCAGAAGACTGTCAGCTTTTACTCTCAAGGCATCAATCAATCCGCCACTGGGACCGACAAGTGCAATGCCATCATCAACTGCCACCTCGCCACCGGACGCATCGGGCAGAAGGGCATGGGCCCCTTCTCGATCACCGGCCAGCCCAATGCCATGGGCGGGCGCGAGGTCGGTGGGCTGGCTAATCAGCTCGCTGCGCACATGGATTTCAGTGCCGAGCACGTGGCCTGTGTGGAACAATTCTGGCAGGCACCCAATATCGCCAAGCAGCCCGGCTTGAAAGCGGTGGATCTGTTCGATGCCATCGCGAAGGGCAAGATCAAGGCAGTTTGGATCATGGCCACGAATCCCGTCGTGAGCCTTCCAGACTCCGAGCGCGTGCGCGCGGCACTAGAGAAATGCGAGCTCGTTATCGTCTCCGATTGTGTCGCGGACACCGATACCAATGCCTATGCCGACGTGTTATTACCCGCAACGGGATGGAGCGAGAAAGACGGCAGCGTCACCAACTCCGAACGATGCATCTCGCGGCAACGCGCACTGTTGCCAGCCATGGGCGAGTCTAAACACGACTGGTGGATAATTTGCGAGGTGGCCAAACGCCTCGGCTACGCGGCCGCTTTCCCATTCGAGAATCCCGCACAGATCTTTGCGGAACACGCGACACTTTCGGGCTTCCGCAACGATGGCAGCCGCGACTTCGATATTAGTGGGCTAGCCAACCTGGACACCTTGGCCTACGATGCGCTCGAGCCGATCCAGTGGCCAGTTAACAGCAGCAACCCACAGGGCTGTGCGCGTATGTTTAGCGACGGGCATTTCTTCACAAAGTCCGGGCGCGCTCAATTCATCCCCTGCACGCCTAGCCTGCCCATGCGTGAGGTCCATTTCGACACACCTTTTCAACTCAATACCGGCCGCATACGCGACCAGTGGCACACCATGACTCGCACGGGCCGTTCGCCACGCCTGCTAGCCCATACCAGCGCCCCCTACGTGGCGATGAACCCGCGCGATGCCCAGAGCAAGGGCATCCGCGAGGGAGACCTCGTGCAGGTCTACACGCGCGTTAACGGCGGCACCGAGGCGTTAGTGTTGCAGGCAAGCATCGACGCCGGCATGGCCGACGGTGACGTCTTCGTGCCTATCCATTGGAACGACCAGTTTGCCTCCGATGGCCGCGTTTCTAAACTCATCGCGCCGGTCACCGACCCAATATCAGGGCAGCCCGAGAGCAAGTTCGCCCTCGTGGGCATCAAACCAGTCAAGGCCAGACGCTGGGTGGCTCTACTTACTCGCACAGCCATCGACACCGGACCATTCTCCTATTGGGTGCGCACACCCCTCAATGAGGGGCAGCTCTATCTACTAGCACAGACTGACGAGGGTGACGAGCAGTCGTGGCTAGATTGGCTAGAGACGCTCGCGAAGGACTTAGAGAAGATCGAGTTGTCTAACACCGTCAGCGGCGACTATCGCGCCCTACTGTGCAAGGACTCACTCATCGAGTTTGCGCTGTTCGCAAGCCCTGAACGCAGTGGAGTACCCGATACTACTTGGCTGCAGACGCTACTCGACCATCAGGTAAATCCCCAGTCATGGCGCCTACTTGCGCGTCAGGAAACAAGCTCCGTGAACGCACAGCGCATCATCTGCAGCTGTTTCCGCGTCAGTGAGGAGCGCATACGCGGCGCTATTGCCGGTGGCGCAAATAGTGTCGAGTCACTGGGCAAGGAGCTGCGCTGCGGCACCAACTGCGGCTCCTGCATTCCCGAGCTCAAGCAATTGCTCAGCACACGTCAATAGCGCCATGTCTGCGTTTTTTCTGTGGCTTTCATCGTCCTGTCACGATTGCACGGCAATATAAGCAACTCCTCTAGTCCATCAGGAGCCTTACCGTGTTCTCTCGCCTCAGTCTCATCATCGCCGGCACCCTTATTGCTTTACCACTGCTCGCTCAAGAAACGCCACAGAAGTGGTTCGACGAGGGCCACGAGGCGGTTCAAACACGCCTCGCCCGTCTTAGCGAGACTCCCAAACGTGCTAAGAATGTCATCCTCTTTATCGGCGATGGCATGGGGGTCTCCACGGTAACGGCGGCGCGCATTCTCGCCGGTCAACTGGCGGGCAATACCGGCGAAGAGAACGAGCTCTACTTCGAGAACTTTCCCAACGTGGCCTTCTCTAAAACCTATAATGTGAATCAACAGACGCCGGACTCCGCCGGCACCATGACTGCCATGGCCACCGGAGTGAAGACCAACGCGGCGCTGATCAGCGTCAATCAATATGTCAGCTTAGGGGACTGCAGCAGCATGCAAGGAAACAGTTTGCCCACTTTGTTGGAGATGGCCGAGAACAAAGGCATGTCCACCGGCATAGTGACGACCGCACGCATCACCCATGCCACCCCCGCCGCCAACTATGCCCACAGCATGCATCGTAATTTCGAGGACGACGGCGACACCGCCGCCATGAGCAAACCCGGCAACTGCATCGACATCGCTCGCCAGCTAGTGGAGTTTAGCGTACACAACCCGGACAGCGACGGATTAGAAGTGGCACTTGGCGGCGGACGTCTAAACTTCCTGCCCAAGACCGAGGGCGCAGACCCAGAGGAAGGCGTGCCCGGCGAGCGCCTAGACGGACGCGACCTGAGCGCAGAGTGGCTGAAGCGCTACCCCCATGCGGCCTACGTGTGGAACAAGGCTCAGTTCGACGCCGTCGACATCGGCAAGACAGAGCACCTGCTTGGCCTGTTCGACGGCTCCCACATGGAGTATGAGCTAGATCGCCCACGCGACACCGGCGGCGAGCCCTCTCTCAGCGAGATGACCGTAGCCGCGATACGCTTACTCGAGAAGAACCCTAAGGGCTACTACCTGAATGTGGAGGCAGGACGCATCGATCACGCCCATCACGCCACTAATCCACAGCGCGCTTTGCTGGACACCATCGAACTCGCTAAGGCCGTGAAAACTGCCTACGAGATGACCGACCCGAATGAGACTCTCATCATCGTGACCGCTGACCATAGCCATGTAATGACTGTTGCGGGCTATCCTACACGCGGCAATCCTATTCTAGGCAAGGTAGTAGGCAACGACTCCCACGGCGCGCCGAAACACAAGCCCGAGCTAGCAGGCGATGGACTACCCTACACCACTCTTGGCTATATTAACGGGCCCGGACATCAGGTGCTGGAGGACTTCGAGAGCGCCGATGCAATCCTCACCAAACCCCTCAATAAGAGCGGCCGAGCGGACCTGACTAATGTGGACACCACTGCGCCGGGCTTCCATCCCGAAACCCTAGTGGCGATAGGTAATGAAACACATGGCGGAGAAGACGTCGCAGTCTATGCCACAGGACCAGGCGCGGAACTAGTATCGGGCCTAATGGAACAGAACGTGATCTTCCACATCATGACAAACGCACTGCAAATGGAGCAGCGTTGAGGCTCGACGATTTATCGTCAACACTCTAGGGTTCACCCTTTCTGATCTGCCATTCACTAGACCCCATAGAGCAAACTCCCTCCTAGCGCGCCGCTCAAGGCGCGCTTTGATGTTCCAATCACTGTTTCATTTCAGCACAGCCGCTACGTATCGAATTGAAACAATGTACGCAAGCCGCGCAAGAAAGCCCCAATAACACATTGATATTATGAGCGTTCTGTATTGGCGCGCTAATTGCGTACAAGATCTTTATCCCGTTTACGGTGTATAAAAATGCAAGGCTGACACTAAATTGGAGTGGCGCTAATGAGTGCGACGGACCAATTTTGAGAACAGATACGTGAGAGTTTTATGCTGAAATACTATATCCAACACGCGTGGCTGAGCTTTCGGCGCAATCCGGTCGCGGGTTCCATCAACATTCTCACTCTTACAATGGGTCTGGCCTGCTTTATTCTTGCTTGGGGAATCACGCTCTACTGGGACAGTGCCGAGAGTCAGTTCGAGAATGCCAGTCGCACGTTTGTGATCAGTTCGCAGCGCAGCTTTTTAGCCGACGGAAACGTAACAAGTGGGATCGCTCTGCCACTGTCCCCTCACCCATTGAGGGCTTACCTGCAATCCGATTTCCCTCAGATCGAGTCTGTCGCACGAGTTATTTCGTTGAGCGAGACCACATCCGTTCGTGTCGATCAGCACACATTCCTTATGCGGGGTTTCGCTGCAGATGCTGAGTTTCTAGATATCTTCAATCTTCCCTTCATCGAAGGCGATCCGCGCAACGCCTTACGCGCACCGCGCAGCGTAGTGCTCACGCAAGAAGCCGCGCAGATTCTATTCGGTGATTCCAGCGCTCTAGGTGAGACTATTTCACTTTATCAAGACATCGACGTAACCGTGACGGCCGTACTTGATCACATACCAGAGCCTTCCCATATTGGGAATTCCACAGCGGCGCCGTTGCGCTTCGACTTACTGGCATCTAGAGATGTGTACGAAACCCTGATGCAGATTCTCAGTGATGATGCGAGCGCGGCGAGAGCTTCTCAGGATTGGTTTATTGATGCGAACACGACCTATGTGCTGCTCCCAAGTGACCAGTCATTTGACGCGTCCGCTCTTCGAAATGCTTTGCCGGCCTTCGTGCAGCGCCACGTGCCCGAGTCACAACGTCAGATAGCGGATTTTGTGTTCGACGTGGTTCCAGTAAATGACTTGTTGCGGATCGCTGTTCGCGACACTCTCTTTCCACAGCTCAGTGCCGTCTCCGTCCCAATCCTCTTACTTGTACTAGGTGCGATCGTGCTAGCGGTCGCTTGCATAAATTTCGCTAACCTCGCCACGGCGAGGGCGGCATCTCGCGGCAAAGAAATAGGATTAAGAAAGGCCATAGGCGCTGCGCCATACCAGATTATCAGCCAACACCTAGCAGAAGCTGCAACGCTTACCGCCACTGCACTGTTATTGTCCCTGATATTCGTTGAACTACTAATACCAATTGTTAGTAGCAACACGGGCATCGACCTACGCTCATTGTTGACCGCTAGCTTCGCCGGTTGGGGTATGGTTTCACTTCTTATGCTTTGGCTAGGCGTGACAATGGCTGCTGGGTTCTATCCCGCCTTCGTATTGTCACGAGTGCAAGCGGCTAACTCTTTACGGGCCGGGCCGGCGCACAGAGGGTCACGCACCCTTGCTATCACTTTAGTAGGGGTACAGTTTGCATTAGCCGCATTCTTGCTAATTTCCCTCACGGTGGTCTATCAACAGAATAGTGAATTGAAACGCGCCGAGCGTGAGATCACCGGCAACTCCCTATTGGTGATCGAGAATACGCCAGAGCTCAGCGGTCTGCATAATGAGACCCTGCGCGAGCAGTTAGCCAGACTTCCACAAGTAGACTCGGCCACTACCATGCAGATACTGCCATGGACCAATAGCTTGCAGGGTCGTATGCTGCTAGCGTCTTCCCCCTCGAGTTCCGCCATCGAGCAAGCCGCCGCGGTATACACCGTAGGCTACGACTTTTTCTCTACCTTTGGCATTGCCTTAGTCGCTGGCCGACTATTTGACCCTACTCGGGTTGATGATTTTGCGGCCACCAGACCTGGTCGACTCAGCGTGCAGAGCCTAGTGATATCGCGTTCACTCGCCGAAGATTTGGGATACAGGAATGCGCCGGACATTGTGGGTCAAACAGTCTATATTCCGAGGAGTGTGACTGGCGAGGCCGCGGCAAGACCCTTTAATATCATTGGCGTTGTCGAAGATAAGACACTGTCCATATCCAGCCGCTATGGGGCTATCCCGAAAGTGTATCTCTTCATTCCGGAGGCCCGCTATCACGTCGTGCGTTTGTCCCAAGAGAATGTCGCTGGCGCGCTTGAGTCAGTGGATGCGCTCTGGCAAGAGCTAGCACCGAACGTCGCACTGCACAGGCGCTTCGTGTCCGAATACTTCAACGATAGTTACTCCAGCTTTGCGAGAATAACGCAAGGCTTCACAGGCCTCGCCCTGATCGCGTGGCTGATCTCCACAATTGGCCTATACGCAATGGCAATCTTGATTTCAAGGCGTCGCATCCGTGAGATCGCGATTCGAAAGACACTAGGCGCTAGTCGAGGACAGATCGTGCTCATGCTGCTGCAGAGTTTCAGCATACCTGTGCTTATCGCCAACCTCATTGCCTGGCCCTTCGCCTACGTCGCCGCAAAGGCCTACCTCAATGTCTTCATCGACCCTATCCCACTAGCATTCTGGCCTTTCGTCACAACCCTAGCGGTGAGCCTGCTCATCTCCTGGGTAGCCGTCGGCGGCCAAGCGTGGCGCGCCGCGAATACAGCTCCCCAACAAGTCATGCGCTATGAGTAAGAATCTGTAGAAATTGAGAGTACCAATCAACGAGACTACATGCCGTGTTCACTTACGCGCACCACTAAACTTGAAGACATGGAGTCGATATAGCCTTTCCATAGTAGATCAACAATAAATAGCAAAATGGCTTAATGCCTAATGGGTCATCGCGTAGATGAGATAATTGATACCTAGCTGATAAGCCGAATTGGCATAGCGGGTGGGGTAATAGGGGTGATAGGTGTGTTCCCAGCCGTCACCCATGTCTGAGTTCCAGTTGATCAGCACCATGATCCTGCCATTGTCATCGAGGATCGCATGGTTACTCGCCACATCGATATCCTGCTCCCCGCGCGAATCGTCGCGGCTTAGTGCCGGAATCATCGCAGGGCCATCTAAGTCGTAGTAGGTGCGAAAGATCTCGTGGTCAGAGCGTAGCTCCACAATCTCACGGTCAGGGAACACCTGAGAGAAAGATGCCTCGAAGGAATCCCACTGGCGCGTACCCCAGAAATCATCGATCAGCAGGAAGCCACCGCGCAGCAAGTATTCTCGCAAATTATTGATTTCTAAAGGACTAAGGCTAATACCGCCCTGCTGCCCTACTTCCAGCATATAAAGAAATGGGTAGTCGAAGATGCGTGAATCGTCGAAGCGCAGTACGATTGGGTCTTGCATCACCCGCACATTGGTTAGGCGCGCGACACCGCGAAGGAAATTCTGGTCGGCGCCTGGAAAATCGATCGACCATGGCGGCCCCCCATCCCCAAAAAAACCACCGAAGCCACCACGACCACCACGTGCGCCATATGTATCGAACTGAACCCTAACGAAATTGAACTCGCCCGCAGGGTCATACTCAATATCCGTAATAGTGTTCTGTGCTACAGCTGCGCTGCTGCCGATGCTTAGCGCCAGCAAGCAAGCTAGGAATCGTTCCATGTGCTTGTCTCTGAGTTTTGGTGGCCCCTATTAAACTCTATCTCCCCCTGCTTACTCAACCCAATGTCGAACAGTAGGCAAAGGTGTTCTAATAGTCATCCACATACGGTCTACTAGACGTATACATGGACCAATAGAGGAGAGTGTTATGCCTGCGAGCACACAAGATCTAGTCGGAAAGACCTTTGTAGTCACTGGCGCTAACAGTGGTATCGGCTTTGAGGCTGCGAAGGATTTCGCGAACCGTGGCGCAACGACCGTTTTACTCTGTCGTAGCCAGGCGCGCGGTCAAGAAGCCATGGATCGCATGAAGCAAGAAACTGGCAACCCAAACATTCACCTCTATATCGCCGACTTCGGCCTACTTGCCAGTGTTAGTGCGGTAGCCGACAAGATCGTCACTGACTTTCCCACTATCAACGTCCTGTGCAATAACGCCGGCGGCTCCAATGGAACGCGCAGTGTTAGTGCAGAGGGTTTCGAGACAACGCTGGTCACCAACCATCTAAGCGGTTTCCTGCTTACTCAAAAACTCCTCCCCGCAATATTCAAGGCTGGTGAACAAGGCTTAGCTCGTATCGTGTTTACTAGCTCCTACGGCCATACCCACAGCCCCCTGAATTTCGATGACTTAGGCTTAGAGAAAGACTACAAGTCACTAAAGGCCTACGGACGTTCCAAGCTCATGAATCTACTCACTGCTAGGGAAGTGCAAAAGCGCTATAGCGCTCAAAACATCGTAGCGAGCTCCTTTCACCCAGGGGCCGTGCGTACGCCAATCTGGGGCAAAGGCGGGCCTGTCGCGCGCATACTTGGCATAGTGCTCTACCCCTTTATGGTGAGCATCGAGAAAGGCGCTGACACTATGATCTGGCTGGCTAGTTCAAAGGACCAAGCCAGCGTGCAAGCCAATGGCGATTATTTCATCAAACGCACACGCACCACACCCGCCAGCTTCGCTACCGACGAGTCTGCTCAGAAGCTGTGGCAAGTCAGTATGGACATGGTTACGCCCTATTTTTAGAGTAAACCAACGGCCTTTGTGCGCTGCACCACAGTGTTGCGGCTGCAAGCCCGCTAGGCTTCTGCTAATCTTATTCTCGGCATTTACAACTGTTCCACAGGACCCTATTCAATGGAAATGACAAAATTACTTACTCGTGCCGTTTTAATAAGCACGCTGTGCTGTAGCAACACCGTACTGGCCGGCGCCGCCGACGAGCCCTCACCCTTGGCAGGTACCGGAATAGAGCCCAATGTCGTGAGCTACACGATCGAGGAAGAAGTCGATGATCCACTCATTCGCCTAAATCGCGCTATTTTCGCGTTCAACGATGTTTCTTACCGTTATGTTTTGATTCCCTTCGCAAGGGTATACAACGAAGTACCCACTCCGGTGCGAAGCGGCATCGGTAATTTCTTCGACAATATCAAGAGCCCGATTCCGTTCACGAATCATTTGCTGCAAGGCGAGGGGCGACAGGCAGGAATAGACTTCTTACGTTTCGGAATTAACACAACGGTTGGCCTACTAGGCTTTTTCGACCCGGCGACGAAATGGTTTGAACTAGAGCGTGTCAACACAGGCTTCGGCGAGACTCTGGCTCAATATAATGTTGGTCATGGCGCTTATCTGGTAATGCCCTTCGCCGGCCCGAGCACTTTGCGCGGCGGCAGTGGCACCATGGTGGACTCTTTCCTCAATCCATTGGCCTATATTCTTGAACAACCAGATGGGACCATCACGAGAGTCTTCGACAATCTGCAAGAGTTCTCGCCCACTGCCCCAGCCTACTTAGAGTTGCGCAAGAATAGCAGCGACCTCTACATCTTCATGCGCAATGCGCACCTGCAGGATATCCAACGCGATGCCGAGTTCAAATAGTATGCTTTCTCGTTTCATCGATACGCTGGTGCAGTGGCCGAAGACCGTTCTAGGAATTTTCATTGTCGTAACAGTGGCACTTGGCACACAAGCACCGAGTTTCGATATAGACGCTTCACCAGACACCCTGCTCACCAGAGACAATGCGCTATACACACAAACTCAGTTAGTGAACGAGCGCTTCGCTCCGCAGGAGTTTCTGCTAGTAACCTATCAGCCAGAGACCCATGCGCTATTCTCTACTGAAACCTTCGAAAGCATCGCCAATCTCAGTGAAGATTTACTGAGCTTAGAGCGTGTGGACTCCGTGCGCTCTATCCTCAATGTGCCGATTTTCCCAGAAGGCACTAGTATGCTGCGCGCCGACCTCGACCTAGCGAGTCTAGCCATCGAAGAGAATGATTATTCGATGGAGGTGCTGCGTGAACAGTTTACCGACCACCCAATCTATACCAACCTGCTGGTCAACGAGGCGCTGACGGCGACTGCGCTGCAGGTATTGTTCCGCAGCAACGAAGAACTGCTTGCACTCGAGGCGCAGATCAACGACCTCAATGCCCAGTATCAGGCACAAGGCCTGAGTGCGGACCAAGAAGCCGAATTAGAGCGTCTCCAGATACAGGTGGACCCGCTGCGACAGGAGTTGAACCGGACCCGTGGCGAAGAGATCGAACAGATTCGCGGCTTTATTACGAAGTATGAGGGCGAAGCTACTATTCACATGGGCGGCGTACACGTACTGGCGGATCAGCTGATCGAGATCATCAGCAACGATCTCGTGGTGTTTGGCATGGCGATCGCGATAGGCATTTGCTTTATGCTCCTCGTGTTGTTCCGCGCACTGCGCTGGGTGTGTATCCCCATCCTATGTTGCTTAAGCAGCATACTGTCTACCATGGGCCTGTTCTCGTTACTTGGTATTAAAGCCACCGTAATTTCATCGAACTTCATTGCGTTGCAATTGATATTGACACTCGCCATCGTGATCCACCTGATCGTGCAATTTCGCGAGAGCTCAGCGGCACAGCCCGACGCCTCGCAGCGCGACCTCATTAGGGATACATTGCGCGAGAAGATTGGTCCTTGTTTCTTCGCGGGCTTAACTACCTCGGTAGGCTTCGGTTCTCTCATCTTCAGCGGCATTGCACCCGTGATCGCCTTCGGCTGGATGATGATCATCGCCATGGGTTTCTCCATTGCCGTGAGCCTGACTCTATTTCCTGTGATTCTAGAATTGTTGCCTAAACACAAACAGCGCGACGAGCTCGCCGTGTTTGGCGCTACTGTGAAAGGCTTGGCCAATGCCGCACTCAATCGGAGGGCATTGATCGGCATCGTCAGTGTCGGCATCGCGCTTTTCAGTATCGTTGGAATTCTGCGCTTAGACGTGGAAAACAGCTTCATTAATTACTTCAAAGACAGCACTCAGATTCACCAAGAGCTCGCCTATATCGATGAGGAGTTCGGTGGCTCCACTCCTTTAGATTTGATCTACACCATCAACGAGCGTCCAGATAATCCCGATATCGTAATGTCTGCTCGCTCCGTGCAGATGCTGCAATTGATTCAGCATCGCATGAAAGAGCATGAGGCCGTCGGCCGTGTGCTCTCCGCGGTGAATCTCACGGATCTTGCGCGTGAGCTCAATGGCGGCCCCTTAACAGAATACGAATTGACTACCGCCTACTGGCTGATGGACGAGAATTTCCGCGAGGACCTATTGGGCGCATTCTATGACCCGGAGTCGGGACAGGCGCGCATTAACATCTGGATTCAAGACCTCACCGAAGATCTCAACCGTGCGCAATTACTCGAAGATATTCGCGCCCAGATGGAAGAGATGGGAGTGCCGGAGTCCGACTATCAACTGACCAATATGTTCGTGCTCTATCAGGATATTCTGCAGCGCCTATTCAGCTCACAAATCCTCACCCTCGGGCTGGTCTATGCGGCGCTGTTCATCGTGTTCCTGTTAATCTTCCGCTCGCCACGCCTGGCACTAATCGCCCTTGTGCCGAACCTGCTCCCTACGCTTGCCGTGTTAGGCATCATGGGCTGGTTGAATATCCCCTTGGACCTGATGACGATCACCATCGCGGCGATTGCAATGGGCATAGCCGTGGATGACACCATTCACTATATGCATCGCTTCCAAGAGGAGCGCGCCGAACACGGCTATGAAGAGGCGGTGCAGCGCACCCACTCTAGCGTGGGCTTGGCGATACTCTACACCTCCTTGCTGATCATGGCGGGCTTCTCGATGCTGGCGTTCTCGGATTTCGTGCCTAGCATTCTGTTTGGCCTACTGACGTCGATGGCGATGGCGCTGGCCTTCCTCGTAGACCTTTGCCTACTGCCTATTCTGCTGCGCTGGGGGCCAAAGGTTTCCGGTCAAACCGCATAAGCAAAGCCGGGAAGAAGGTAAGGTCCAGCAAGAGGGCGAGCACCACAATCGGTACCAACAGCGTAGCCGCCTGCTGGAAATACAGGGTACTTGCGCCGATTAATACGCAAGTGCCTAGGGCTAGCACCGCAGTGGTAATTATCAGGGCCGGCCCCGCCTTCTCTAAGGCGCGATTGATTGCATCAGCGGGCATCAAACCCTCCTTGCGGCTGCTCTGATAGGTGCTAAGTACATGCACTGTGTCGTCCACCACCAGCCCAATACTGATGCTGAACAACATCATCACGAAGGGGTCTATGCGCCCCACCAGAAGCCCCCAAGCGCCGAATACCAATACCGCAGGCAAAAGATTCGGCAGCATGCTGAGCAGGCCGTAATAGACACTGCGCATCCCGATTATCAGGGTCAGCGTAATCATGACTAAGCTGAACGCATACCCTTGCAATAACTCCACCGTCACCGCCTTGTCCATGCGCGCAAACAATAGCGTGCTGCTGCCATGCAAGAGTTTCGCTGCGGGCAGTTGCCGCGTGAATTCCTCATTGATCTTTGCGCTAAGCTCTAGGATGCCCTGATTACTCTGAGTGCTCGTCGAGACAAAAACCCGCACCAGGCTAAAGTCCTCATTCGCCAGGGTTTCGAGCGTGAAGTCACTCGCCTGTGCCACGCTATAATTGAACAGGGCGTCTTCCACCTCCGCTAGTGTGTCGGGAATGCGGTAATAGCGAGCATCGTTCTCGTTCATGCCCTGATTAACGGTCTTCACGACTTCCACAAGACTCGCCACCCCGATCACCTGCTCTTGCTCGCCAATCCACGTCGTAAACTCATCTAAGCGGCGCAGAAAGTCGGGCTCTATAGTGCCGAAGGGACTCGCGACCTCGATGCCATAGCTCAGTGGAGTGCCTCTATCCATGCGCTCACTTACTACGCTGTAGTAATCATGCAGGGGGGAGTCCTCGCTGATGAAGGAGGCGCGATCGAAATCGGTGTCATTCAGAAAACTTAGCCCGAGCGAGACAGTAGCGAGTGAGGCCACTAACACTAGTAAGGCCCTGCTATGCTTGGCGACAAGATCTTGAGCAGCA
Organism: uncultured Gammaproteobacteria bacterium; assembly: GCA_963977405.1. Classification (GTDB taxonomy): domain Bacteria; phylum Pseudomonadota; class Gammaproteobacteria; order Pseudomonadales; family Pseudohongiellaceae; genus UBA5078. The sequence continues at coordinate 15,609 of CAXBOY010000015.1, read as the reverse complement.
CGGATGCTGGCATTGATGATCGCGACACCACCGCTAGCTTCACGACTACCTAGGCGCGCTTCGGGCAATAGCAACACGAGTGCTGGCAGCACGCCAAGCGTGAGGAGGTAGGCGAATGCGACCCCGATCGCGACGACAGTACCGAAGGAACTGATGGCGGGCGAGGACGCGAGGTTGAGACTGGCGAAGCCGATAAATGTCGTGATGGTCGCAAGACTAATCGGTCGTAAATTGAAACGCAGGCTCTGCCTCATGGCCGCCACGGGTGATAGCCCCTGCAACAATGACTGCCGGAATATCGAGATGATGTGCACGCTATCGGCCACGGCAATAGTAACCACCACCAGAGGCGCCATCACCGAGATGGTGTTGAAAGACTGCCCCGCCCAAGTGAGCGCTCCGATTGTCATGAGCACGGTGACAAGCGCGACACCGAGTATGCAACAACCTAGCGCTATGGAACGGAAGCTAAGGCAAATTATGGCGGTACACAGCAGTAAGACTAGAGGCAGCAGGAAACTCAAGTCGCTGATCATGGCGTCGCGATTAGACTGCTCATAATGAGCCTCGCTACTGACATAGAAGTTCACACTTGGGTGCCGTTGCTGCAGGCTCTTTATGAGCGCATCGCTAGCCTGCACAATCTCTTTACTCTCCTGCGAACTAATACTCGTCTGCCGCAGGCGCACACTTGCCAGTGTTAGATCGAAACTAGGGGCGATATAGCTATTGTTCAGGAATGGGTCGTCGACTACGCGCTGCTTGGCGTCGAGCAGTTCCTGTTCTGTGAATTGAGTCTGCTGCGTTACGGTGCGGGGAAACAGGCTCTGATCTCCGAAGGGCGACTGCCACTCCAAGATCGAGTTCATCGAGAATGCCAAGGGGATGCTGCGAAACTCTCTGTTAAGTTCAGCTAGCGCTAACAGGGTCTCTCGCTCGAAAACAATTCCGCTAGCAGGCACTATGGCGATACTAATCTCGACGGGTGCCGGGAAAGTCTGCGCCATCTGGTCGCGCTCTTGCAGATAGGGATCGCTCTTGGTGAGCAACACTCCCAGAGAGGTATCGAAGCCCGCACGCGGAATTCCCAATCCCAGCAAAACGGTGACGACTAGACTCAGGGCCAAAAGAGCTCTGCGCTTGTCGATCAGGAATGACACTACTGACTTCATTGAATTGCGCACTCACTCACACGTTGGGTTGAAGCGACTTGAAGCATAGAATTTACTCACTTAGATTGAAAGCGCTATTGCGACTACCTTACGCAAATGGAATGTTCATTGCGCAGAATACTCCCTTGCGCTCCCGGGCATTGATTTGACATGAACGAGGTCAAATGCGACCCTCGAAGCACATGCCAAAAAAACGTCGGGCACGTATTCGCCTTAATAATTAAGGCCCGCTGTCTCAAAAAGCAGCATTCTCATCCCCTGTGCCCTGTCGACCTAAAACAAAAAATAATAAGAACACATCTCGTATTTGAGCTATGGGAGTCCTTTGCCTACACGTGCTGCAAGGCAACTCCTAAATCCAAATACCCAATTGGCCCAAGCTGGAAACTGGAGGCAATATGAAAACCAAAAAAGAGATGGAAAAAAACCTAGAGAAGCAGTTGGATTCGCTAAGCAAGCAGATCGACGCGCTAGAGGCGAAGATGAGTCGAGAGCAGGAACGGGCAAGTGAGTTAGAGCGCAAGACCGTACTCAATCTCATCGCCATGCGCAGCAAGGCGCAGACCAAACTGCATAGTTTCAAAGAATCCGGAGAGGATAAATGGGAGGAGCTTAGCGGCAGCCTAGAGCAGTATTGGGAAAGCCTCGGCAAAGAGTTAAAGGCCTACGAAGGCCGCCTGTAGAAACATCTGTACACTGCGCTCCCCACTGCCACTTCAAACAAACTAAACGCAAATTTTAGTCATTGCTAGGAGGATAAATATATGGAAATTTTACACTATCAATCTAACGATAACTCTACACTTAAACGCGCGTCCCGAATCGCGAATAGCGCTTTCGCAGTCGCTTTGCTCGCGTTGCTAGGTCTGTCTTCTGGTGCCGCCGCGCAGCCAAGCACTTTCGAAGAACTGCAACATGACACCCACGAGCTAATGGATTCGATCGCAAACTACACTGCACAACAACGCGACAATGTGGTCGCCGAGGTGGAGCAATCTCTAGAGGCTCTAGATGAACACACACAGAGAATGCAGGAGAGAATTGATGCAAATATGCAAGTTATGAGCGTCGAGTCTCAAGAACTGGCGCGCGATGCCATGGAAGAACTACACGAGCAACGAGCCGTAGTCGGTGTGCATCTCGAACAATTGGCGAACAATACCACCGATACCTGGGACGAGGTAAAGGCTGGCTTTACAGAGGCCTATGAAAAGATGTTCGAGGCATGGGAAGAGGCTGAGAAGAGCCTGACGGCTTCGAGTTAAGGCTCGAAGGAAGGATCAAAAAAATTAATGTGGGGATCAGTCGGGCCTAGGGTATCTTCAACTCTAGGCCCGATTTTTTATGCACTGACTTCGGCATCTACCTCAGGCTTAGCAGTTTCAACCTCGCGACTCAGCGAGATCACTGGGATTGCTAGGGTAAACAAGAAGCCAAGAAACAGAATCCATAAACTGGTGCTGAACATTGAGGTGATCGCATTAGAAAAGGCAAGCTTGACGCCCGTCTCTACGCTGGCCACAGTCTCATCGACACGAGCAGCGAACAAGCCCCTGATTACGCCCACTCGTTGCTGGATCTGCGAGGCAGGCAAAGCATCAGCCGCAGAACGGGGCAGTTGTTCCTTTATTTGCTCAGGCACTAGAGCACTTTGCTGAAGTTGTGCAATAGCCGCCTCGTCGCCCCCATAAGCTTGCTCTAAGGTAGATATCATCCCATCGAAGGAGCCTTCAATACGCGCACGCAACGCTCCGGGGTTCATCACCGAACTCTGCGCCTGACTCATGTCGAAACTTTGTCCCATTGCCGAAGTCATCATTGGCAATTGTTTCGGCAGCTCGGCAGTAAGGTTCAGGGTAAGCAAAGTGCCGAATAATGCCATGCCAACCGTGTTACCTATCTGGCGGAAGAATTGCGTCGAACTGGTGGCTACACCAATCTGCGAGGGAGGGAAGGCGCTCTGTACAACGAGGTTTACAAGACTCTGAGATGGGCCTAGGCCTATGCCTACCACCACCATGCGCAGGGCTAGGTCGAGCAGGCTCGTCTCTGGGCCTATGCCGCTGAGCAAGAATACCCCTAGAAGTAGTACGAAGGCGCCACCAACCAGAAAAGGCTTGTAGTGGCCGGTACGTGAAACCATACGGCCACTTACGATACTGCCGCTCATCAGCCCCAGCATTAGCGGAAACATGGAGAAGCCACTATTGGTTGCATTCACGCCCAGAACCACCTGCATGAACAGCGGCATAAACATGATGACCCCGAGAAAGGCCATGCCTATCACGAAGGAGGAGAGATTAGTAATCACGAATACGCGGTTACTAAATAGGTTCAAAGGCATGATCGCCTCCTTCGCCCGCGACTCAACATAAACGAAGAGCAGCAGCGACACGAAGCTAAGTGCAAACATGCTCAACAGAATTGGTGAGGTCCACGCGTACTGATGGCCACCCCAGGTGAGGGCGAGCAGGAAGGGGATGAATACCACCAGAAGCAAGAAGGCACCCAAGAAGTCGATCTGCCCACGGTTGCCATGATTAAGACGCGGTGTCTTAAACGCGATCATACACAGCGCTAAAATGCCCAGAGGCACGTTGGCATAGAACACCCAGCGCCAGCCAGCGATCTCGTGACCATTGATGGTGACGGTGGCAAAGTCGGTTAAGAAACCACCCAATGCTGGGCCGACAATACTTGCGATACCAAAGATGGCGCCGAACAGACCCATAAACTTAGCGCGCTGCATAGGCGGATAGATGTCAGCGATTATGCCGATGGCGCTTGTGAATAGTGCGGCCCCGCCAATCCCCTTCACGGCTCTGAAGATAATGAGCTGATGCATGCCATCGCCAAGCAGGGGCAAGGTCCCGAACTCACCACTGATGCCGCATAGCATGGAGCCAACTAAGAAGATGCTAATGCCGATCACCAGTATTAACTTGCGGCCGTAAAGGTCGCCGAGTTTGCCGTAGATCGGCACCAACACAGTAGAGGCCAACATGTAAGATGTAGTAACCCAAGCATAAAGCTCTAGGCCATTGAGCTCGGAAACGATACGCGGCATCGCCGTAGAGAGAATGGTCATATCGAGAGCGGCAAGTAGGAAAACAATCAGCAAGGCGATGAGTGTAGTGCGTTTATCCTTGTCGGATATGACTACGCTGGAAGCGAGTTCGGTCAAAATGAATACCTTCTTATTGCAGAGGAAAATACATTGGCCTTCTCATACCGAGGCCACAGGACAAGCGCGCAAGCGTCCATATTTGCGAGCGGCATAATCCTACGCCTGCAATAGTAGTGTGACAATCATCAATTCACGCAATGCGATTAAGCGCCGGCAAGTCTAGCTGGACGGAAGCAGCGTATCTACAACACACGCTTGCAAACGGCACACGGAGTAAGTTCTATCGACACGCTCATAATCGACTGGTTAGATGCGAATCGCGATTACGCGGCTTGGCTAATCCCCCTTCTCGCTTTCGCAGAGGCCTGCTTAGGAATAGGACTATTCGTGTCTGGTCTTATTCTTTTTGGCGTAGCCACTGTGATGATTGAGACGCAGATACTGACTCTCTGGCAGATTATGCCATTGGCATTCATCGGCGCCTTACTCGGGGATCACGTGGGTTTCTACATCGGCTTACATGTAGGCCCGCGCCTGCACCAGTTTCGTCTCGCACAACGCTATCGCAAGCAAATGGAACGCGGCGAACAGCTAATCCTACGTTATGGCCCAAGCACGATATTCATTGGCCGTTTCATCCCTGCAATCCGTAGTCTACTGCCCGCCATGCTGGGCATTAGCGGTTTCGCGCGGGCCCGCTACAGCCTGCTGGATATCATCGCCTGTGCGTTATGGTCAGTCGCACTGGCTGGGCTCGTGGCAATTACAAGCGGATTGTTTTAATTAATGGAGTAGGCATAGCAGAACACTGGCTAGCTTGATTCAATAAGTTTAGTGAGTTAATGTCCATGCCAATGTGGTCACAATGCGTTGTCGGCAGGATGCCTTATTCGCAGCACTAATTCAGTCCATCACGAAGGCTGATAGTCCACTTCACTTCAATAATTATCATAAGAATTTACGCCATGAATATACTCAAGAGAACCGTGTGCCTTCTGCGCTATATTCCTCAGTTTTGTGTAACGTTTGCAGTGTTTTGCGGGGGGCAAGCGTTCGCCCAAGACCCCATTCGCATCGCGTTTATCGACCCACAGTCGGGCACCTTCGCAGCCACGGGCGAAAGCGGTTATCTGCAACTCCAATTCGCTGCGGACTATTTTTATAACGATAAAGGCGGCGTGCTTGGTGGACGCAAGATTGAAGTCATCGCACTAGACAATAAGGGCAGCGCGGCAGACTCACAGCAACAACTGCGCCGCGCCATAAGCGAAGGCATACAATTCGTCGTCTCGGGCAATGGCTCTGCAGTCGCTAGTGCACTGAGCACGGCGATTGAACGCCACAATCGCCGCAACCCGGACCAGCGTGTGTTATTCCTCAACTATGCAGCCGTGGACCCTATCCTCACTGGCGCTGACTGTAGTTTCTGGCATTTCCGCTTCGACGCTCACTCGGACATGAAGATGGACGTGATGACCAGCCACATTGCTGCCAATCCGGATATCCAAAAGGTCTATGTCATTGGACAAGACTACTCCTTCGGCAAGGCCGTTGGTGATGCGGCCATCAGCATGTTGGCGGCAAAGCGCCCCGATATCGAGATAGTAGGCAACGAGTTACATCCAATTGGTCAAGTGAAAGACTTCACCCCCTATGTCACGAAGATCGTCTCATCCGGAGCCGATGCCATTATTACCGGTAATTGGGGCGGCGATATGGTCGCGCTAGGCCGCAGCATTATCGATGCGGGCCTCGATGTGCCTATTTACACTTTCTATGCAGCCTACGATGGCATTACCGCAACACTCGGCGAGGCCGGCAAGGACAAGATTCGACTCGTTCACAACGACTACGCCAATCCGGTTACTAATGATGTGCGCAAGGCTTACACAGAAGCATTCAAGGCCAAGTTTCCCCATAAAGACATTACTCAGCCACGCTTAGCTACTGTATTGCAAATGTTGACGCTTGCGATGGAGGAGACCGGCGGCACAGACCCCTTCGCGATTGCCACGGCGATGGAAGACATGCGCGTGACTAATATGACTGGCGAAGAAGTATGGATGCGCGGCGGAGACCACCAGGCCTTTCAACCATTGTATATTTCTGTGCACACCGACGAGAACGTAGTGTTCGATGCGGACAACTCAGGCTTCGGTCTGGTCACCGAGTTCAGCGTACCAGCGGCGGACACTATCTCCCCCAGTAGCTGCAACATGAATCGTCCACAACAGTAGCCAGCGAGTTCTACCCACACAATGTTCGAAGTACTGATTTTCGCGACACTCAATGGACTCGTCACTGGCCTGCTGCTGTTCATGCTCGCAAGCGGCCTCACCCTCATCTTCAGCATGATGGGCGTGCTCAACTTCGCCCACGCCAGTTTCTATATGCTGGGAGCGTATTTTGCGTATTCCATCAGCCTCTACACCGGCTTCTGGCCTGCGTTAATCGTCGCGCCTGTGCTGGTCGGCGTATTAGGCGCATTAGTAGAACGATATGGCCTGCGCCGCGTACACAAATCGGGGCACGTAGCAGAGCTGATCTTCACCTTCGGCCTTGCCTTTCTGATCGAAGAGGCCGTGCAGTTCTTCTGGGGCCGAGCGACTAAAGATTATCGCTCGCCGGACATTCTAGACTTCCCTCTGTTCACCCTGTTCGGCCAGAATTTCCCCGCATACAAAGCCTTCATGATCTTCATCTCCATCGCCATCTTCATTGCTCTTTACTTTGTGCTCACCCGCACTCGCATAGGCATAATCATTCAAGCGGCGATCACGCACCCCCATACCGTAGGCAATCTTGGCCACAATGTGCCGTTGATTTTTATGGCGGTATTCGGCGTTGGCACCGGTCTCGCAGGACTGGCTGGAGTAATCGCAGGCCCCGTGCTCACCACCTTCCCGGGCATGGCGATGGTGCTCGGCAGCATCGTGTTTGTGATCGTAGTAATCGGTGGGCTTGGATCACTAGCGGGCGCCCTCGTGGCCTCCTTATTGATCGGGCTTTTGCAGTCCTATGCCATCGCCTCGGACCTCGGCATGCCCGACCTGCTCAATTGGTTAGGCGTTAGCTTCGAGCGCGATCACCCTCTTAATGACATCTGGCGCCTTACACTTCCTCAGATAGCGCCGATCCTGCCTTATTTATTGTTAGTGTTGGTGCTGATATTCCGCCCCTCCGGCCTCTTCGGCAAGCGGGAGAGTTGACGTGTTTAAGTTTGCCGTGTGGATTATTTTCGCGATCGTGATAGTGCTGCTTCCGCAGCTTTTCACCTCTCTACTATCAGTATCGATACTCAATCAGATGGCCATCGCCATCGTCTTCGCGCTGAGCTACAACATGCTCCTTGGTCAAGGCGGCATGCTCTCCTTCGGACATGCCGTTTACTTCGGCTTAGGTGGATTCATGGCAGTGCATGCACTGCTTGGCATAGAGGATGGCGATTACTTCTTCTCCGTAACGCTTATCCCCTTAGTCGGCGGACTATTCGGTCTACTCGCGGCGCTGTTTATCGGCAGCTTCTCCACCCACAAGGCAGGCACCGTGTTTGCGATGATCTCGCTAGGTGTCGGCGAACTCATCGCCGCCTCGTCATTAATCCTAGTATCTTTCTTCGGCGGAGAGGCGGGTGTCAGTGGCGACCGTACCTATGGTCCCACTTTCTTCGGCTACGACTTTGCACAGGATGTTCAAGTCTACTACCTAGCTGCCGCATGGATGTTTATCGCCACACTGGCCATGTATCTATTCACTCAGACTCCTGCCGGACGCATGGCCAATGCCGTGCGTGACAATCCCGAACGCGCGGAATTTATCGGCTATAGCGCGCGGCGCGTGCGCCTGATCTCCTTCGTGATGTCTGGCTTCTTCGCGGGCATCGCCGGCGGCTTGTTCGCCGTGAATTACGAAATACTGACAGAGCAGAACCTCAATGCAGTGACCTCCGGCAATGTCCTCCTGATGGCCTATATCGGCGGTCTCGGCTTCTTCATCGGGCCTATCGTGGGGGCAGTGGTTCTCACCTTAATGAACTCAGTATTAAGCCACTACACCACTCTGTGGATGCTCTACCTCGGTATCATGTTCGTGTTGACGGTGATGTTCCTGCCAAATGGGCTTACCGGCTTCCTCATGATGCACCGCACCCCTTGGCATCTAGGCAAGATACGCCTTCTGATCAAACCCTATATAGTGACCGCTATTCCCGGCGCGGTGTTCGCACTCAGCCTAGTGGCAATGGTCGAGATGGCCCATAGTAGCGAGGAGGAATTCGTATTCCTTGGCGCCAGCTTTAATTCCAGTGGTGTACTGAGCTGGGCGGTATTGGTCATGATCGCACTAGGCTCTTTCGTCGCGCTGCGCCGCTCATTGCATGCGCTTCGCGAGGCATGGGCACAGGCCAATACCATCGATTCGGGAGAGCAGAAATGAGCCTCCTGCAGCTACAAGACCTCAGCAAGCAATTCGGCAACACCAAGATCATTCGCGATGTAAATCTCGAGATTAATCCGGGCGAGAAGCATGCCATTATCGGTCCCAACGGTGCGGGCAAATCCACGCTATTCCACTTAATTAGTGGGCGCTATCATGTCAGTTCCGGCAGCATACTGTTCAAAGGCGAGCCTATTCATAACCGCAGCCCCTTCGAAATAACTCGGCTCGGGCTCGCCCGGAGCTTTCAGGTAACCAACATATTTCCCCTGTTGAGCGTGTTCGAGAACGTGCGCTGCGCCCTGCTTTGGTCCATGGGTTATCGCTACTCTTTCTGGCAACTGTTGGGCAAGGCTAAGGCTCTGAATAACCGTACGGAGGAGTTACTAGATGAGATCGGCCTACATGCGCGGCGCAATCTTCCCGCCGGCGAACTCGCCTATGCTGAACAGAGAGCCTTGGAATTGGGCATCGCGATCGCTAGTGGTGCGGAGATGATTCTGCTCGACGAGCCAGTGGCAGGTATGAGCCACACCGAAGCTACCAATGCCGTTGCCTTGATCCGCAAGGTTACAGCGGGCAAGACCCTGATTATGGTGGAGCACGACATGAATATCGTGTTCGATATGGCCGATCGCATTTCCGTATTAGTATATGGGGAGATCATTGCCTCTGACATACCTAGCAAGATCCGTGGCAACCCGCGTGTACAGGAAGCCTATCTGGGCGAAGTGGTACCGGGAGGCAGCGATGCTTGAAGTCAAAGACCTAAACGCCTGGTATGGCAAGAGCCACATCCTACGCGGCGTCAATTTCGAGGTCGGGGAAGGCGAGATCGTCAGCCTACTCGGGCGCAATGGCGTGGGACGCTCAACAACGGTAAAGACCATAATGGGCGAAGTGGAACCTTCTGGCTCCATCACTTTCAAGGGCCAGCAGATTGCGGGCAAGAAGAGCTACGAGATCGCCAAACTCGGCATCGGCTGCGTGCCAGAGAATCGCGACATCTTCCCAGGCCTTACGGTACGCCAGAACCTTTTGCTAGGCATGAAGAGCAGTAAAGGTAGCACGCGCTGGAGCATCGAGGAGATGTTCCGCATGTTTCCGAACCTCGGCGAACGCGCCGACGTAGCCGGAGGCGTACTCAGCGGAGGCGAACAGCAGATGCTGTGCATGTGCCGCACTCTGATGGGCGACCCGGAGCTCATCATGATCGACGAGCCTACTGAGGGCCTTGCCCCGAAGGTAGTCGAGCAGGTCGGGGAGCTATTACAGGAGATCGCCAGTCGCGGTGTCGCCATCCTTTTGGTCGAGCAAAAGTTGACGATTGCGCTGCGCATTTCCCATCGACTCTATGTCATGGGCCATGGACAGATCGTCTACGAAGGCACCCCAGACAGCCTGCTCAAGGCAGACGACGTCCGCCGTGAGTGGCTTGAAGTGTGAGTAAGGGCTTACGCTGCGACCTGCATCTCAAAACGACCTCTAAAGCGCCCCAGAACGGCTAGTGCCTCAAGCGCAAACGGGTTAAAGTACGGCTCACTTAAGCCTCAGCCCGCCAATATATCCTATAACAATAATACGGAATGAGTTCGCCACCGCCCGCCAAGGTAGACGGTGGCTTCGTAATGCCGAGGAATTGTTCATCATTCATTCATGATTGCGATGGCACACTACAGGTGTCATCCCATGAGCGCAGGACTTAACGAACCCTGTCTAGCGCCTTAATGTTGCAGGATAAACCAGACGAATGACCTTACGCAGATTAAGTATACTTTGCACATTCTTGCTGTTGCAGCTCTGTCTCAGCGGCTCCGCGCTAGCCTGGGACGCGACCTCCCATCGCCTAAGTGTCTATGTTGCCTGGGAGGCGTTGACCCCGGTTGAGCGTGACTCCCTTATGAAGATTCTCGAGAAGCACCCGCGCTATACCGAAGACTTCCTCGACGCCATGCCTGCCAATGTGATGGTAGGCAGCGAGGAGACTAAAGCTCGCTGGCTACTTGGCCAAGCGGGAGTATGGCCAGACCTAACAAGGGGGCTAGATGAGGAAGCACAGATTCGCTATAACCGCCCCGATTGGCATTGGATAGATGGAACGTGGATTCGCGGCAACGCCGAACAGGGCAATGTCTACGTTGGTGCCGAGCCCTTCCCTAGTATTCACGGCGAGGCGCAAGCGCCTGTTGAGGATTCCAGCGACGTGAGCAACATAGTGCTCGCCATCGAGTACAACCAGAAGCTACTGCAAGACAGGCTCAGCTCCCCTGCGGAGAAAGCCGTGGCACTATGCTGGTTACTACACCTAATCGGCGATATCCATCAGCCCCTGCATTCAGGAGCATTGGTGTCCTCCACCCTATTTGACACCGGGGATCGCGGCGGCAACGGCATCCACACCCGGGGCGGCGATAATCTCCATAGCACATGGGATGGAGCCCTTCGTAATCAGCCCTTCGACGACACGCTGCGCCGCATGAACTCTGCCGTGCGGAGTACTCGGCCTAACGAAATTAGTCTCGAAGTCGACACCTGGCTGCAGGAGAGCCGCGAGCTTCTCAACTTATTCGTCTACCCAGACGAGATCAAGGTGGAGGTACTGCGCAGCGAGAGACGCGGCACGCCAATGCCCACTATCGCGCTGGACGACGACTATATTGGTAATATGCAGGCCTACTCAGAGGATCGCCTGACACTCGCTGCAACTCGCCTGTTTCTATCCCTGCGCCAAGTTCTAAAGCACTAGTTCCTAGCCCAGTCTAAAGTTGTAGAAAAAGGCAAATTGGCTGACAATACAGGCTCACTTTGCGAAACGAATAGTCAGTGCGCCTCCGCGCAGGTATCCCCTATATGAGCACCATGATCACTCCACACGAAGACACGCCCGCCCTTGCCCGTTACCGGCGCATGGCGTGGATTACACTGTTTGCCGTGTACTTCCTGATTCTCGTTGGAGCCAGCGTGCGCGCCTCAGGTGCTGGCATGGGTTGTCCAGACTGGCCTACCTGTTTCGGCAGTTGGATTCCCCCAACAAGCGAGGCACAACTGCCCGCAAATTATCAGGAAATCTATGCGGATCTGGGCTATGCGGAGACCCAGTTCAATCCTGTGAAGACGTGGATCGAATATCTCAATCGCTTAACTGGCGTGACCATAGGCTTCTTAATTCTATTGACTGCAATCTATTCCTGGTCGGTGCGCCGCCATGATAGGGCCATAGCCACGGCCTCCGTGGCGGCTTTTTTAATGGTGGGTTTTCAGGGCTGGTTGGGCTCCAAAGTGGTTTCCTCTAATCTCCAGCCAGGCATGATCACACTGCATATGCTGATGGCGCTGGCGATTGTAGGAACACTATTATTCGCGGTAGCCCGCGCACGGCGCGGCATCATGATGGCGGAGTCTATTGCTGGCATCGACCCGCGCTTCGAGAAATGGCTCTATATCGTCATGGCGCTGACTGTGATTCAGGTGACGATGGGTACTCAGGTGCGTGAGATGGTGGACTATCTGAACCATACTCAAGGCGCGGATCGCTCCTCTTGGGTCGAGGCGCTGCCTTGGTTCTTCTATGTGCACCGCAGTTTCTCTGCAGTGGTCTTGTTCGCTAACCTCTGGCTAGTAGCGCTGCTAGTGCGCTCCGTCGGCTGGGGCCATACGCTGACGCGCTTCACGGTGGCCATGATATTGGTCATTGGCCTTGCAATAGTCTCGGGCGCTACCCTTGGGCACCTTGGCATGCCAGCCTTTGTGCAGCCCATGCACCTGGTGGGGGCGTCATTACTATTCGGCCTGCAATTCCTAATCTGGATGAGCTACCGCCACGCCCGCTCTGCACAAGAACTAGATCAAACGAGCCTCGCCTGAGGCTCAGTGGGAGGTGCCTTCCTCGGCGCCTTCAAACAATAGCGCGAGTTCACCGGGCCCAAAGTTGTACTCCGTACCACAGAACTCGCAGCTGATCTCCACCCCGCCTTGTTCGGCAATAATCTCGTCCACCTCCTCTTTGCCTAGAGCAGCTATTGCGCGCGCAGTGCGCTCGCGGCTGCAACTACAGGCGAACTTCAAATCTCGTGGCGCAAAGACGCGTAGCTCTTCCTGATGATAGAGGCGATGCAATATGTCCGCATTGGGCAGGCTCAGTAGTTCCTCGTCAGTGATAGTGCGCGCCAGCGTTGAGAAGTGCTCCCAATGACGACTACGCTCGTCCTCGTCTTTGTGCAACTGACCCGGCAGCTGCTGCAACATTAGGCCCGCTACGTGGTCCTTGTCCGCCGCAAAATAGAAGGTACTAGCCAACTGTTCGGACTGATAAAAATAGGCCTGCAAACACTCGGCAAGATTACTGCCCTTGAGCTCTACGATGCCCTGATAGGGCTCGCCTTTGCGCGTATCGATCGTGATCACGAGATTACCGTCGCGTAGCAGTTCTGAGAACTGCTCACTAGTAGGGGCTTGCGCATAGCGTGCGATGCCGCGCAGCTCACCATCGCTAGTGCACTCAGCCATCATTACCTTAACTTCGCCCTCGCTGCGAGCTTGAATCACAAGACGCCCATCGAACTTGATAGTGGTGGAGAGCAAGGCACTCGCGGCGAGAAACTGCCCAAGTAGTGCACCGACTGGCTCGGGGTACTGCTTTCCTCGAACGGTATCTAGATAGGTCTTATTCAGGCGCACGATCTCGCCGCGGATATCGGCGTTCTCGAAGATGAAACGCTGGCTAGCGTCAGGATTGTGCGTAGTTTGGGACATTGTCTTGGGTTTCCTGTGCAGTTGACGCGCGTTGCTGCGCGATATCGAGAGCGTATTGTACAACATTGGCAATCAAGGCCCGTCCGCTATTTTCCTCCAAACTCATGATCGACTCGGGATGAAACTGTACCGCCAGAAGGGGCAAGCTGCGATGCTCAACCGCCATCACCACGCCATCGTCTGTCTGGGCAGTTGCTCGCAGGCAATCAGGTAGGGAATCGGCGTGCAGCGAATGATAGCGCCCCACGTTGATTCTCTGGGGCAAGCCCTTAAACAACACGCCGCCTTCGCTCCTAATGCCGGAGGGTTTACCGTGCATAGGCTCCGCCAGGGTCGCCAGAGTTCCGCCACAGAACTCGACGATGCCTTGTAAGCCAAGGCAGACTCCGAACACGGGTATCTCCCGCGCTGCACACAGTGCCAGTGTCTGCGCCATCGCCACATCTTCCGGCCGTCCCGGCCCGGGCGAGAGAATCACTAAGTCGTAAGCGTCGCCGCGTTGCAGTCTAGCGCGCGCGAACTCTGGTCTGAGCGTTTGCAATTGCAGGCCATGCTCGCGGAAGTAGCTGCCGAGGTTGTGTACGAAGGAGTCGTGATGGTCGACCATGAGCACTCGCAGTGGAGCCCCGTTAGCACTTACGATGGGGCTCGATGCCCGCTTCTCAGGCAGAGGCTCAGCGCGAATAGCCGACAGCATCGCGCTAGCCTTGAGGCGCGTCTCAGCCTCCTCAGCCTCCGGATCAGAATCCATCAACAGTGTAGCCCCCACTCGCACTTGCGCCATGCCGTCCTTAATTCTTGCCGCACGCAGTGTCAGCCCGGTGTTGAGATCGCCATTGAAGCCGATGCAACCGATAGCGCCACCGTACCATAGGCGCGGAGACTTCTCGTGATCCTCGATGAACTGTATCGCCGACTGTTTGGGCGCACCCGTTACCGTCACCGCCCACGTATGAGTCAGGAAGGCATCCAATGCATCGTACTCTGGTGCCAGCTCTCCCTCTACATGATCTACAGTGTGAATCAGCCTTGCATACATCTCGACTTGGCGCCGCCCAATGACACGCACAGAACCTGGCACACAGACACGACTCTTGTCGTTACGATCCACGTCCGTGCACATCGACAGCTCTGCCTCGTCCTTCTGGGAATTGAGTAATTCCTTGATCTGCCGCGCATCTGCTATCGCATCCTCCCCCCTGGCAATGGTGCCAGAGATCGGGCAGGTCTCAACTCGACGCCCCTGCACGCGCACGTACATCTCCGGTGAAGCGGCTAGCAAATATTCCTGCTCGCCTAAGTTCATCAGGGTGCCATAAGGTGCTGGATTGCGCTGCTGTAAGCGCGTGAAAATCTGTGCTGGGCTGTCCTTGCAGGGCTCGTGAAAGACCTGACCGGGCACTACCTCGAACAGATCCCCGCGACGAAAATACTCCTTAGCCTTGCGCACTATGGCGGCGTACTCGCCACTGCCGTGATCACAGTGAGCGGCAGTCAAAGCCCCGCGCACGAACGGAATTGAACTACCGCGACGCCGTAAACCACCGGTAGTCTCACTAGGGGGTTCACTATGTGCCTGATCGCTGCGACGACAGACAAACTCATAACTATGACACCTGGCCACTCCAGCATGGTGATCTACCTTGATGATCTCATCGGGGAGATAGAGTACTAGGTCTCGTGTATTCGGATCGCGCACTTGGCGTTGCTGCACCGCCTCGAACTGGAAGGTCAAGTCATAGGCGAAGGCACCGTAGAGCCCAAGGTGAATGTCTTTGTCGCTGAAGAAATGCTGGGTAATGGCACGCAATATGGAGAACACACTTGGTTGCCGGCTGCGCTGCTCCTCCTCTAAGTCGGCACGGGCAGCGACGAGTTTGAGGGATAGACAATGTTTCCCTAGCGCCTTACTTGCGATAGAGGACTCCGCATCAAGCGCTCGGGCCAGCTCCGGCAATAATATCCCTCCTCGCGCATTGAGCGCTTCGATCTCCATTGTCCTTCCCCTCGCGGTGATCGCTATGGGGGGGTTCACAAAGCCAACATCCCAACGGTTATAACGCCCAGGAAACTCGAAGGACGAGCTAAGCAGCACACCGCGCTCTTTATCGAGGCGATCGCGCA
>CAXBOY010000014.1:0-42978 GCA_963977405.1 uncultured Gammaproteobacteria bacterium | reverse complement strand
TCTGCGCAGTTTGTGCATTGTAAAGCCGGTGCGAGTGATAGGCACAGCACCCAGAGTGTTGTTCTGATGCTGCCGGTAGTCCATAAGTGCCTCATCGATAGTCTGAATATGGCCTATTGAAGATGTAACCAGAGCCAACCACCAGTCGTGCATAATCGCCTGCGCAGGAATCGGGCACGCTAGATGAGCGAGTTTCTCATTGATCATTGCGGTGCAACCCGTAACCGAGTTACTCACTAACAAGCGCGCGAAGCTATGCCTGTGTGGACGAATGCCCTGATAGGAAAAGAACGACGGCGCGAGCTCTTGACCCTGTTCATCGATGACACGTAAGTCGCTGTGCAGCAAACAGGCTCGGTATGGATGCTTGGCCTCTAAGGCGAGCATCGCCTGCACCGACTTGCCAATCTTATCCGAGTGCCACACGTCATCTTGGTCGCAGCACATCATATAGGCCTGCTCCAAACCCAATGCTTCCTTCTTTGCAAGCACGTATTCCATGAGTGCAGAGAAACTTGCACTAGCGCCGAGATTCTCACCGCCCTCAAGTAGTCGAAATTTTTCCGGATGCGCTCTGGCATAGTGTTGCAAAATGCTGGGTGTTGCATCCTGTGAACCATCGTCCCGCGCAACAATTACAAAATCTGTATATTCTTGGGCTAGCAAGGAGTCGAGCTGCTGCTCAATAAATTTCTCGCCATTGTAGGTGGCAAGCACTATGGCAATTTTTGGCGATGCTGTCTGCGACTTACTCACTTATGCAGCCTCGCAGCGTCCGCAAAACCGCGGCGAATATTTCCTAAGTACTCGGCACGCCGTGAGGTAAACACCAGTAACCAGAGTGTCTTGAGTAAAAAACGTGGGAAATCCCGTAGCTTCCAACCTAGCGGCGCGTATGACTCCCGATAAAGAGCAAAGCGGTTGCGAGTCGAATAATAACTTCGTAGCGGGCTATGACTCACGATCAATCCTGCTTTTACCCAAGCGCTGTCGTCTTCTACTCCGATACTATGCTCCAACTCGACGCTTCCCGAACCCACTATGACATAACCTTTTGCAATCGCACGGAAACACCACTCAAGATCTATATTGTCGATGAAATAAGACTCGCGCATGGGTCCGATACTCGACAAGTGGCCGAGGTCAATCAGGCAGCCAGAGGAGATCAAAAACTCTGCGTAAAAAAGCTGCGTGCTGCCTGGTATTTTGACGTCGCTGCGTTTAAACACGCGGCTGAACAATTTGAAAGGCATCGCCTTGCTATTACGTGGGCTCACAATGCGCGGCCCGACGGCCGCGACTGGCGCACTGCAAACAAGTGTGGCCTCTCGATAACTGGCTTGCATATCGGCAAAGAAAGATACCGGAACCTGACTGTCCTGATCGAATAGCACAGCAAAGCCATAACCCGCCGCTGTGGCCTCGTCTAGCCCAATGTTCATCGCCGCAGCAAGACCGACGTTACGCACCAAGCTATGGACGCCTAGGCAGCGCGGTGCGGCTTGCACATGTGCTATAAAGTCACTGCCGTTGCTGGAGGCATTATCTACAAGTATAAAATCCGCCTGCGCACCGATCTGCTCCACGAGGGCAAGTAATACAGCGATGTCAGGTTCGAAACTTACGATGATGGCGCAAGGGCTACTCTGATTGGCTTGCTTGAACATTCTAGTCGCCCTTGAGCTTGAAGAGGTTAGCCCTGCACTATTCCGGCAAATCGATCGCCACTTGCAGGCGATCAGGGAAGCGCAGGCGCTGCAATAAGAAAAAACCAATCGAGGCAATACCCAAGATGAGACCGGTGA
This sequence comes from uncultured Gammaproteobacteria bacterium, assembly GCA_963977405.1. GTDB lineage: Bacteria > Pseudomonadota > Gammaproteobacteria > Pseudomonadales > Pseudohongiellaceae > UBA5078. The sequence continues at coordinate 41,173 of CAXBOY010000014.1, read as the reverse complement.
CGACACCCGCATCGACAATGCCGCGCCATGGCTGCGGCAGCATGCGCACGATAAGGACAAAGCAAATTATCATGCTAGTTAGCCCGAAAGAGAGCAGCTTTCGGCGGCGAGTCGCATGAATATATCCCATGCAGAAAACGGGAGCGAACAACATATGCAATAAGCGAGGGTTGGCACTCAGGTAACTTGCTCGTGCCACAACTCGCGGGGCAAAGGCTAGATGAAAGCCCTTATATCCTTCAGCGTAAGCCATATAGAGGATGCTGACGGCGAGCATGAACCAGTGAATTTGGTCTAGATTATAGGAAGATAACTCCAAGGCCATTGGGGATAGGCGCAGCACTGCGAAAAGCAGAATCAAAACTACACCCCCAACTCCCCACACGAACCCTAATGCTTTCAAAGTCTTGCTTACCCGAATAGATTATGAAGGCGGCATTATAGCGACTTCGACGCAATATCCCAACGCACGCTTGCGCAGTCGGCATGCACGCTGATTATGCTACCACCGCCCCCTTTACCTTCTAGGATCAAAGTGCCTCCAATCCCAGCCAACTCATGACTAACACCGGCGAGCTCCTTAGCCGTCAAACCGCTACCATCGTCCTGCAGGCAGAGTCGCAACTGGTTGCAAGAACGGGTAGCCAGAACACGCAGTTGTGCACTGTCTGGCTTCCCAGCAGCACGACGCTGAGTCACCGGCTCGATACTGTGTTCGATCATAAGGCATAGCAGGCTTTGCAGAGGCGACTGAAATCTTTGTACCAATGTGCGCGGTGCTTCAATCCCATCGATTAAGAGTGCAAGTCGGGCCGGCTTACCCCGCTCATTGCTATATCGCCCGACGGTATAACTGAATGCCGGACCCCAGCGAGCAATAGCGATCATGCCGTTCGAACACAGGTCTTCCTGCAAACGAGACGTTGCGGCTAGCAATGCGCGCAACTGATCCTGCGCTAGATGAATACGCGCAGCTCGACCATGATCTATGACGCTGGTGAAGACATCGGCAAAGACACGCATATCCGCTGCCAGAGAATTTACGGCACTTAGAGCGGCCTGTAAGGCGTCAGGAGCATGGGCAGGAGCACGGTGCAGAAACTCTACAAATCGGTATAGATTAATTATAGTCGGACGCACCTCACACACGGCTTGCCTTGCTGCAGCCTGGTTCAAGGCGAGCCGAAGCCAGCGATGCGCCTCCTGCAAGTTTTCCTGGAGATCTTCTTTCTCAGGCAACACTGCCAGCGCATTTAGGGAGCGATAGGTCTCCAGCAACACCTCGCTTAGGTCCGCCACACGGTCGACTTGCAAGGCGCGGGCCCCTCTCGCCAAGACAGCCAGCTCTAAGACGATCTCTCTACTTAATCTCGCAAACTCTTGTGTCGAGTCGTAGCTGCAAAATATGACTGGATCCGCGATTACGTAACGAATATTCCTCGCGAGAAAACTCGGCAACTGAGTAGCCGCAATTGTTCGCTTATCTCGGCTTTTACCTTGCCCCACTACTACTGGCAAACTTATCCTGTTGCCACGATCTGTGATCCTCGACAACGCCACTTGTCGATACACGCGCAGTGTCTCGCTTAATGTGGAGATCAAGCGCGTATCATAACCCAACACTCGGCCCCCTAATTGTAGGGAACGCAGACAATACGCAGTGAGTCTTGGTAACAAGCTAAACACGATCTTACTTATTATAATTCTTCGCTCGATTGCTAAGACCACCAACTCGCGGATGCTGAAAAGCAGTTCATATAGAGCCATTTCTCCCATATAGAGAGCAACTGCCTTACATCGAATGACACTATAGAAAGTCGCGTCATCGACAGTCATTCCAGTTCGCGCTTTATTTTGTAGCTTGAAACTCTCTCGAAATTGCTGATGAATACCTTGCACTTCTTTACAGGCAATTTCTCTAGCATTGCTAAACGGCGCTGAATATTCCGAACGCAGTCGTTTCCTGTGAGTCCGCAAAAAGTGTAGAACCTTGCGGCGCAAGCGTATATCCGTACGATCGCACGGTCGTTGCCCATGCTGCACCGCAATTGCGATGTCGATATTTCGCTCTAGAGCCAGTACACACAAATACAAGAGAGTATGCTCATCATTTTCTTTACTTGCCCAACAACGAAGATGCAACGCGAGATGTTGCGCGCTAACGCAAATATTCACGATGGCTTGCGCTTGACTAGAATTCATCAAAGCAGAACACACATTGATCTTCTGAAAAACCCATAGGGCAAGCTCTAGATTCATCCCGCCGCTCTGCTCCGCCTGCGCGATTAGCTCGCGCATTCTACGACGCAGAACTTGAAGTAATTGCACAATAGAGGATTTAAGGTGCAGTTCTCGCATAGCTTCGAACGACGTCGGTGGAGCGCTCACACTCACTGAGTTGCAGCACAATTCTAAACGTAGAATCTGAGCGCAAGTCTGTTGATTGCTGCGAGCATTCTCGACATTCTCTAATAAGGTGCTACCCAGACAAAGTGCGCCGACTCGATTCAAACTGCGAAAACTATTCGAATGCGCAGACGCTTCACAGAGCCCGGAGTAATTGGCACTATCCCCAAGTGTGTAATGTGCACTCGAAAGTTGCTTGCGCAGCAAGATCTTTAGGCTCGGCACCGCCCACACCGGCTTCTTAACACGATTAATTTGGTCGACAATACTGACCCCTCTGGCCCGACGCAGCTCGTTGAGATTGCTGCTGTCTATATAACTCTGCAATGGGCTCGCAAGCGATGACAGCACACGCAATGCCGCGACCAACAGCAAAGGCTCAAGAGTTGAACGGCGAGCGCTGTTTTGAACATACAGCGCCAGCACCTTGTTACACTCGCGGCAGTACAGCGCGAGCTGTGTTGCCGGAACAAACTTGGCCAATGCCGCAAGTTGACGCAGGCTAACGTTCACTCGCTCGCTTGCCCGCAAAGAATCGTCTGAAAGTGCTTTTTGCATGAGCATTGGAAGGCCGCTAGCGCGATTCTTCATGCCCTGCCATAACACTAAGCTAGGAAGCCCAACGCTGGCCATCTTCGTGTCCTTGCCCAGTGCGACTCAAACTATGCTTAATTTGCTGCAACAGCGAATGTGTGGGAGCAGGCAATTGCAGCAGCCCCTGTAGCCCTATCGCACGCGCCCAATCCGCGTCTGTGTCCTCAGGGCAGTCACTGTACAGCACAATATTGCGAAAACCGGACTCGCGTAGCTGCAAGCCACACTCGAAGCCGTTTTGCTCCCTTAGGATCAAGGCGATCAACACTAGATCTACTTGCTCCGGCACCAGCCCACTTTCGCGAAGAGAGGCGCTGTTGCGGTGCAGAACCCGCAACCCTTCTAGCAACTGTCGAATGCACGCTACTTGTGTAGGCGAATCGTCAATGATCAGCACAGTGGGCATGGGCTGCCTCCTCGTTCGGTTCCAGCGCAGGCACTAGTGCTTCAAGGGCATCTAAGAGATCGCGTTTGCGAAAGGGTTTGCCAATCAAGCGTTGCGCGCCCGCTAATGCGGCACGAGCTCTCTCTAGGGGGCTATCGTTACTGCTCATTATGACCACTGGGATGTGGGCATACGCAGGGCTAGCGGTGATTAACGCACAGGAGGCATAGCCATCTAATTCGGGCATGGCACTGTCCATGAATACGATATCGGGTGGCTGCGCTACTAGTTTGCACAAGGCATCGAAGCCATTTTCGGCGACTTCAATCTGATAATCGCGCTGATCCAATAGATCTAGTGCGTTTTCACGAGTGCTGCGACTGTCGTCGACTAACAGAATCTGCAGGGCGTGACTGCTTTCGAGAGTTTCCGCTTCCATGCTGCTCTCCTTTTTGTAGGTGTATTTGAGATTTAGCACAGATTTGCGCAATGCGCTTAGGAAGCTGCGTCGATACCGGCTGCGACATGCGCTATTATCTGCCCAGCAAGGAGCCATCGCGACGCGTTGGCCTAGTTATTCCACACTGATTTAGGCAGATTTAATAATGAGTATTCGACTCGGCATCGTCATGGACCCCATCCAATCCATCAGCTACAAAAAAGATACTAGCTTGGCTATGCTCATGGCCGCACAAGAGCGCGGCTGGTCTATCTTCTATATGGAGCAATCCGATCTGTACCTCAAAGACGGCGTTGCGATAGGCCTAATGCGCGAGTTGACTGTCGCCTGGGACGAGAAGAATTGGTATAGCCTCGGCGCTGCGAGTGAGGAGCCGTTGAGTAACCTAGACTGCATACTGATGCGTAAGGATCCACCCTTTGACAATGAGTACATTTACTCGACTTATATGCTTGAACAGGCTGAAAGCACTGGCACGATCATCGTCAACAAGCCTCAAAGTCTGCGCGATTGCAATGAGAAGCTCTTCGCCACCGCGTTCCCGCAATGCTGCCCTCCTTTGGTGGTCAGCAGCAAGGCGTCTGTGCTCAAGGCCTTTCACCAAACCCACGAAGACGTGATCTTCAAGCCCCTAGACGGAATGGGTGGCGCGTCAATATTTAGGCTCAAGAAAGGCGACTCGAATGTCAGTGTCATCATCGAAACCCTTACCAATCACGGTAAAACGCCGATTATGGCGCAACGCTTTATCCCGGAGATCGTGAATGGAGACAAACGCATCCTTTTGGTTGAAGGGGAACCAATTCCCTACGCACTCGCCAGAGTCCCCGCGCAGGGTGAGACGCGCGGCAATCTAGCCGCTGGCGGCAGTGGTGTACCACAGCCACTAACAGAGCGAGATCTATGGATCTGCGCCCAAGTAAAAGAAGCAGTAAAGGCGAAGGGCCTATTGTTCGTTGGACTCGATGTGATTGGCGACTATCTGACTGAAATCAATGTCACGAGTCCCACCTGTGTTCGCGAACTCAATAACGCGTATAATCTCGACATCGCTGGCGACTTAATGCGATGCATCGAAAGCAAGCTAGCCGCCCGCCTATAGACACAGCGGGCCGGCTTAACTCAGGGCCTATGACAGCAAACACCGATCTTTCTAAAGAGCGTTTTGGATTCACAATTTTCCTATCCGCTTGCTTACACATAATGCTCATAGCGGGGGTGGGCTTTAGCTACCTCGAAGAAAGCAACAGCGCCCCCGCCATCGAGATCACTCTCGCTCAATATCGTAGCGATGTGGCACCGGACGAAGCAGATTTTATCGCCCAAGAGAATCAGACCGGCAGTGGCACCCTCGACGAAGCTGCAGCGCCGAGCACTCCATTCGAAGCGCCCTTTCACGACGAGGTAATACAGCAGGTCGATCCCATTCCTCAAGCACCAGCGCCGAATCGCCAAAATGAACCGAGCGATCTCGCCATACTCAGCTCTATAAACTCCGAGCAAGTCCTAGAGCAGCAATTGGAAGAAGAAGCACCAGAGACGGACACACAACTCTCGGAACAGGCCACACCCGAGGAGTTAAGTCTCGCGATCGCCAGCCTACAGGCTCAACTAGACATGCAGCAGCAGGCCTATGCGAAGCGTCCTCGGACATATACTATTTCTTCAGCATCTACGCAAAAGCGCCATGACGCTCAGTACCTAGACTCTTGGCGCAAGCGTATCGAGGTAGTAGGCAATATCAATTACCCCGAACAGGCACGCTCGCAGCAGCTGTATGGCAGCCTGCGTATGCTCGTGGCCCTACGTCCCAATGGGTCGGTGCAGGAGATTCGCATCCTACAAAGTTCCGGACATCGAGTTCTAGACGAAGCGGCAATCAACATAGTGCGACTGGCAGCCCCATTCGATCCATTTCCACCAGAGATGCTAAGCGATGTCGATATTCTCGAGATCATCCGCACCTGGCGCTTCCATCAAGGCAACTCTTTTACTAGCCAGTAATCCAATCACTCGCTATAGCGTGGAGCGACATGACGCAGAACAACTCAACAGCCTCTCAATTTGAAGCCACTCCAGGTTCTCTCGCGAACCAGTTTTTGATCGCGATGCCTCATCTCGAGGACCCTTGGTTTAACCAAACCGTTACCTATCTATGGCGACACAACGATGAAGGCGCCTTAGGGATTGTCATTAACAAGCCATCCAATATGCGCTTAGCGGAGCTCTTGGAAGAGCTAAAAATCGATCTCGAACAACGCAAGGGCGATATCGATTTCCATAGCCAGCGTGTTATGACCGGTGGTCCTGTCGAACGCAATAAGGGGTTTATCCTGCATAACAGTGGTCGTGAATGGGAGTACACACTTCCGATCACTCCTGAGCTAAGCCTGTCGATGTCTAAGGACATTCTGGCGGACATAGCCTTAGGGGATGGTCCGGAACGTTATCTAGTCGCACTGGGTTGTGCAGGCTGGGAGGCTGGCCAGCTCGAACAGGAAATTAGCGACAATGTTTGGCTGACGGTTCCAGCGGTGACAGAGTTAATTTTCTCCAGCGATCATTCCAAGAAAGCGGAAGCTGCGGCTTCCATACTCGGCATTAGCTTAGATCAGCTCTCTTTAACAGCGGGACATTCATGAGAAAATGTTTTGGCGAAGCGAGCACTGGAGCAAATTCTAATGGATAGCTTCCCGGAGAAAAAACCGAAGGACTTGTCTCTACTTGGCTTCGATTTCGGCACCAAACGCATTGGCTCTGCAGTTGGACAGAGCATCACTCACCGCGCCACAGCCCTCAACGCCATTCCAGCTCGAGACGGCATTCCGAATTGGGAGATACTTGACGCCTTAGTGGCGAAATGGCAGCCGGACGCCTTTGTGGTAGGACTGCCATATAATATGGACGACAGCGAAAGTGAACTTCTAATTCGCGCGCGCAAGTTTGGCAATCGCCTCAATGGCCGTTATCACAAACCCTGCTATGGAATAGACGAGCGCTTAAGCTCTTTCGAGGCCAGAGGACAGATCATGCGAGGCGAGTCTTCAGCCCAGCTAGATTGCCTTGCTGCGCAATTGATTTTGGAAACATGGCTGCAGTGCCTAGCGGAGAAATTTCCAGAGCAGCTTCCTTAGGAAGCTGCCTAGAATTATTGCATGGAACACAGCTCCTCTAGAACGAGTCCGGTGTTTTTGCCTTTGCCTTTGCTGCCTCTTTCGTAATAAGCCCTTTCTGGAGGAGCTCTTTCAAACACTGATCCAGTGTCTTCATCCCCACAGACGAGCCCGTCTGAATTGCAGAGTACATTTGCGCGACTTTATCCTCCCTAATCAAGTTACGAATGGCCGGCGTGCCGATCATGATTTCGTGCGCCGCTATACGACCACCACCAGTCTTCTTGAGCAGGGCTTGAGAGACAACAGCCTGCAGTGACTCTGAGAGCATTGAACGCACCATTGATTTCTCTGCGGCAGGGAACACATCGATAATACGATCGATGGTCTTTGCCGCAGAGGTGGTGTGCAGGGTACCGAAAACTAAGTGGCCCGTTTCCGCTGCGGTCAAGGCTAGGCGAATAGTTTCCAAGTCACGTAATTCGCCCACGAGAATAATATCGGGGTCTTCGCGTAATGCTGAACGCAGAGCTTCGGCGAAGCCGAGAGTGTCGCGATGCACCTCGCGCTGGTTAACCAGACATTTCTTGCTCTCGTGTACGAATTCGATAGGGTCTTCGATAGTGAGAATGTGCTCGTAACGGGTATTGTTCACATAGTCCATCATGGCCGCGAGGGTGGTGCTTTTGCCCGACCCTGTCGGGCCCGTCACCACTACCAAGCCTCTGGCAAGATCGGAGACCTGTCTAAAGACCTGCCCCATGCCTAGCTCCTCCATCGATAGCACTTTGCTCGGGATGGTCCGGAACACTGCAGCAGCACCGCGATTCTGGTTGAAGGCGTTAACCCTAAAACGCGCCAGCCCAGGCACTTCGAAGGAAAAATCCGTTTCTAAGTATTGCTCATAATCCTTACGTTGCTTGTCCGTCATGATCTCGTAGACGAGGCTATGGACTTCCTTGTGGTCCATCGCTGGAATATTGATCTTTCGAATATCCCCGTCAACACGAATCAATGGCGGCATGCCCGCAGTGAGGTGCAAATCTGATGCGCCCTGTTTAACGCTAAAACCGAGTAATTCCGTGATATCCATTGTGATACCTGCTTATGTTCGAGAATGTTTACCGTGCTAGCACACAGCATCTGCTTAGATAGGGTTCTGCCTTGTCACAACACTCGCCTTCGTGAGGCATTGGGCTATGCTATAGTGCCACCAAGAATTGCTTGCAGGCCGCGCCGACGCGGCACTTGTGAGTAGAGCGTCAACTCGGTGAAACCATGGCAAGCATAGCAGAAAATATTTCCACTGTTCGAGATCAGATCGCAAAAGCGGCTACGCGTAGCGGACGCACTGCCGACAACATCACTCTGCTCGCGGTGACGAAAACCCAAGCACCAGAGAAGCTGCGTGAGGCCTATGCGGCAGGTCAGCGCGAATTCGGCGAGAATTACGTGCAAGAGGCACTCGATAAGATACGATTACTCGACTTGCCCGACCTTATCTGGCACTTCATCGGACCAATTCAATCCAACAAGACTGCAGATATCGCTGCCCATTTCGACTGGGTTCATAGCGTAGATCGCCTCAAGATCGCCAGTCGACTAAGTAAGCAACGCCCCGAAGGGCTCGCACCCTTGAACATCTGCGTGCAAGTTAATCTCTCTTCCGAGGACAGTAAGTCGGGGGTAGCGCTAGAGGACGCGGCGGATTTATGTGAACAGATTGCAAAGCTTCCGAACCTTAGGCTCCGCGGGCTCATGGCTATACCCGCGCCCTGTGAAGGACTCGAGCAGCAACGCAAAGTATTTGCTCCGCTAGCGCTACTGTTTAGGGAGTTAAAAGGGTGTTTCGAGCACTTAGATAGCCTATCTATAGGCATGAGTGCAGACTATGAGGCAGCCATCGCCGAAGGCTCCACTATCGTTCGTGTTGGCTCTGCAATCTTCGGCGCGAGAGCTTAAGCGCCTAGAGATTCTTCCTGCTTGAGTGCTAAGGCACAATGAGCACATTGTGACCTGAAAGGATTCAAGAAGAAGGATTTCACAAAATACTGTTCGTGGCATTGAGGACAACGTTTAGTTGCTAGATTCGCTCCGAAACCTGCATAGAGGGCCATATAGGCGAACATAATCAGAGTAGTCTCATTGCCAGTCTCCAACACCTGCATCACTGCCAGCACATAAACCGGAAAGGTCCAAAAACACACAAAGAGGCGATTCCTCGCTCGTCTAAGCTCTTTTAATCGCTTCTGCTTGCGCAGCTCTTCATCTTGCTCTGGCTTGCTACCCTGATCCATACGACTCACTTAAATAAGATTTCACTGTGAAATTGCTGCACTAATGTGCCGTTTATCGAGAGTTTACACGTTGCCCTAAAGGATTTTGAGGTCAAAGTCGTTATTTTGCTGAATTCTTGTGATTAGTCCCCGCAAACTAGACTCTCACTACGTCCGGGCCACGAATTTTGTATGCTAAACTCAGCGCAAACAGACATTGGGCCGACGCCACGTATCGCGCTTTTGCCCAAACTGGCGCTACGCCTATCCCCTGTAGTGTAAGGATTCAGATGGAACAGAATTCAACAATCAACGTGCTTATCGCATCGGAGCTGGTTTCCGACGGTGCACTATTGGTGAGCGCACTACGCAAGGACGGCTATAACGTCCATGCCGAATCGGTAGCAGACGAGGCCCACCTACGTGAGCGCCTGCTTAGTATGCGCTGGGATCTCCTATTCCTGTTTCCGGGACCGCAGGTACTGCCAATAGCGCGCCTTATATTGCTCATGAACGAAGTAGCGCAAGACATCTGTTTTATTTCGTTGGGCAAGTTATACGATGAAGAAGGAGATCTGCTCGCACTGCCAGACAACGGCGTGGTTTGCACTAAGCATGACCTGAACAAACCCAAAGAGGCAGCGGTGTTATTGCGCACTGTGCGTCATGAGCTGAACAATTTGAACACTCGGCGCGAGCTGCGCAAGACTAATACCGCATTGAACGAACTGCGTGAGCGTTACCAGCTGCTGCTGATGAGTGCATCCGACGCTGTGGCCTACCTACATGAGGGCTTGTTTCAATATGCCAACCAAGCCTATCTAGATCTATTCGGCTTGGAGTCTGAGGCGCAGCTAAAGCAGCATACTTTTCTCGATCTCGTGGATGAGCCTGACGTCGAGCGAGTCCGCAAATTCCTAAATGAGTCTTCTTCTCAGATTAATTCGAACTGCATTTTCATGGGTATTACTGCACCAAACTCTTTAACCCGTCTCAGCCTAGAATGCGCGCAATCAGTCTTTGAAGATGAGCCAAGCCTGCAAATTATGGTTCGCCCCGTTGTTGGAAATATTGCCCAGCAAAAGAGACAAAAAAATCAAGAAAGCCTAGATCTTCTAACTAACCTGCTAAACCGAAGTGCAATTCATACACAAATCGATCGCGCCATTGCGAAAGGCGTTTACGAACAAGTTAACAGCGCGTCGATTTTGTTGAAACTAGAAGAGTTCCAAGAGTTCAGTATTCTTAACGGCAAATCGGCAGCCAACCTACTACTGGCAGATGTGGCCAGACTTATTAGCGACAATACTCCCATCGACACCGTCATCGGACACCTTGGTGATGCCGAGTTTATGATTCTACTGAGCAAAGATACGGAGTATGCACAAGAGCAATTCCTTTTAGAATTGACGACATCGCTTAATTCGGCGCTGCATCGAATTTCGCCTCAGGGTGTCATATTGAACTTTAGTGCGGGAATAGCAATCATCAATGAACTTTCCTCTTCTGCAGGAAGTGTTATTGATCGTGCAAGACACAATCTTACCGTGCATAGAAATCAGAGCAAAAACGAACCTGAGGAAAATAGTGACGCTTATAGTACGGCCTCAGAAATGTTCAAAAGACTTGAGAAAGCTTTTGAGAAGGAAGACTTCGTACTTGCCTTCCAGCCTATCGTCAATCTGAAAGAGGATGGAGTAGAGCGATACGAGGTCCGCATTCGTTTACAAGACCAGGGCAGACTAATCTATCCGCAACGGTTTTTGCAACTTGCTAATCAACACGGCCTAGGAGAAAAAATCGATCGCTGGGTGTGTGAGCAATCTTTACACGTTCTCTCGTCACGCAACAATCCCGCACTTAAGCTCACCATTAATCTTACGCATAACACCATTATCAGCGGCGAATTTCTCCCTTGGTTGCGAGCTCAGCTGCAGAGTGAGCATATCACTGCCGACCAAATTAGCTTGCAAATTAGTGAGCTAGATATTGTCAGCTCGCCAAGGCAAGTAAAGAAATTCTGTACTCAGGTGCAAACCCTAGGGCTAATCCTTTCATTAACTCATTTTGGCTGCACCTATACCTCTCTAAACTCACTGCCATTAGAGGAGGCAACCTTTGTTAAACTAGATAAGTCGCTACTTAACGATCTCGATAAGGACCAGACTCAACGGGAAAAACTCAGCTCCGTTGTGAGCAGCCTTCACGCTCGCGGTCTTCTAGTGGTAGCGCCTATGATAGATTCAATCGATTTCTTACCACTACTTTGGCAGGCCAATGTGAACTTTGTCCAAGGGAACTGCTTGCAGGAACCCAGTGCCAACCTCGATTTTAGTTTCGTACAAGATGAAGAACTTACACTGGACTCATTCCAGTAAACCAAGCCAAGCAAAAAGAGTATCTCGAGTGTCTCAAGAAAGAATAACAACACAAGTAGCTGGTGAATCGGCGCCATCGAAAACCACCACACGCATGAAACTCGGCCAGAAATTCGGCTTTAGCACTGCAGTACTTTTAATCCTGTCTATGTGCGTCTTCTGGTTGGTGACCAATCAATCCACAGAGAATTTACTTCGCCAACAGTCTGACAGTTTAGGCAATACGCTTGCCAGACAAACAGCAATCTTGGTGACTGAACTTGTTCTGGCCAATGATATGGTCAGTATGAATGTCTTACTTAATCAACTGACACGGGAAGAGTCGATTGCACAAGTCGCCGTCCTCAGCATCGATGACCGCGTCATTGCCATCTCAGGTTCTTCGGTTTCTCCCGCTGGCAGCGAATCATTACAACGTAGTGATTTGTTTGGCAGCTATGTAGCCCCTATCGCTCTACAGGACTCCTTGGCGGGCTATGTTCGTGTCAATCTTGATCAACGCTATATCGAACAAGGGGTCACACGTAACTTCCTGTTCATGCTTGCTGCATTGCTCCTACTTCTACTCACTGGTGTTAGTGTAATAGTCGCACTCACACAGCACGTTATCACCTTTCCCTTACGCTTACTTTCTGCTTCGATCCAAAGTGTAAGGCGAGGTGAAGGCGAGCCTAGTCCTTTCGGCGAACGTGACGATGAAATAGGTGCGGTGATTCGTCAGTATAACCACCTAATTTACGAGTTAAGCGACGATGAAAGTCGCCACGCGATGTTTGGACCAGAGAAAATACTAAGCCCTAGTGAACAGGCCGCGGCCTTATATCGTCGCCCAGGCAGTGCGTTCGTCAGTATATTGAACATCAACATCAGCAATTACCGTCTTGCACTGCACCAACACGAGGCGCAAGAAACCATCGAGCTACTCAATACCTATTATTTCTACGTACATAAAGTTACGCAGCTATATAATGGCAATATCGAAAAATGTGCGGGCGACGAGATACTAATCACCTTCGGGGCTGCGCAGGTAGACGATGAGCACTGTTTCCATGCGGTATGTGCTGCGCTATTGTTCCTAGAGATTACCGCGGCCTTAGCGCGTGAATTAGAGGCCAATGGCCTGCCCACTTTGCAATTTAAAGCAGGCCTGCACTGTGGCGACCTTCTCACTGGAGTGATCTCATCCCTCGAACAAAACACCTATACTGTTGCAGGAGAGAATCTCGCCCTGACGCGCCAGATCTGTGAGGAGGCCCCGATCGATACCTTGATTATCAGTGAGGCTGCGTATGTTTTAGCTGATGCGGATAGCAGGCTTATAACAGAAGAGTTCAGTGACATAGTCGACAATCAGAATGGAGAATTCATCAAGACTTGGCTAGTCGACGAGCCTATGGTCAACTACAAGGCCTTACTCGATAGACAAGTAGAACATTTACTAGCTCAAGAAGTGCCGATCTAAACGCAGCCTTTGCTTGATTGCTAGGATGTCAGTAAGCTATCTTTACGCGCCCTGAAACTCAAGGGTACACAAGGAGTACGCTTTGGATTTTACTTTTCCCGTTTGTCATCTTTTCTATTACCCCACACAGGTGGTATTAGTCGATGACGACCCGGACTTTCTCGATGCTGTCAGTTTGATATTACCGCGCGATCTTAACTATCGACTGTTTCAGTCCGCACGCCAAGCTCTGACCTATATTAATGATGCTCAGCAGCACGCGGAGCTTATTCGGCGCGTTTACTCATCCTACAAAACCGGCCCATTCGATTCCGACACACTTACGCATATAGAGATCAACGAGCTCTATAAAGAAATTTACAATGCCCAGCGTTTCAGCACTCCAAGTGTAGTGGTGATCGATTACTCGATGCCTTCGATGAATGGTCTTGAGCTTTGCGCTAGCCTTACCAATCCATACACAAAACGCATTCTTTTAACCGGGCAGGCAGATACCGATCTGGCGGTACAAGCTTTCAACGCTGGCTTGATTGACCAGTTCATTAGCAAGAAAGACCAGGACCTAGAAGCGAAACTGAGACGCTCTATCGCTACTCTGCAACAACAATATTTCAGCAAGAGCTTCAAGCTAATTACAGACCCCGTGATCGCCAATTGCCAAAGTCGGTTTGTCAACAACCCCGATTTCATTGCCTATTTCAATGCGTTGCGAGACCGAAATAAGTTTATTGAATACTACCTAATTGACGAGCCCTATTCCGGCTTTGCCCTATTAAATGCCAAAGGTGAACTATCGATATTGTTAATACTGACAGAGACAGGCTTAGAGGAGCATATAAGGCAGTGCAGCACGGTCGGCGCGCCGGCACAATTACTTGCGGCACTACGCAAAGGCGAACTCGTGCCCTTATTCAACGTTTCCGACGACAATGAACATATTAAGAAGATACTGACAGACGATTGGAGAAAATATTACGCCCCCGCCAAGAAAATCTGTGCGGGAGCACCCTATTACTGTGCGCTCATTCAGCACGAAGATGCCAGCCGGATACTACGTAAGTATAAACCTGAGGCAATTCAGTCCTACCGCTCCCACATAGAGACGACAGCTTCCGATACGAAGTTCTTACACTGACCTAGCCGAGTGGAAACTCGAGTGTGAAACGCGTGAAGTGGGCGAGCTTTGAGCTCACTCGAATATCGCCACCGAAACTACCCATGGTACGCTTGCAGAACGCTAGCCCTGCGCCAGTGCCATTGCTGCGGGTCGTGAAGAAACCGTCGAAAACTAAAGGCAGTACGTCTTGCGCTATACCCAGCCCGGTATCCTCGAAGATTAAATAATTCCTATGCTCGCCCCTCTCAACGTCTATGTGAATCACGCCTTTGCCTGCTGACTCTAGACTATACAATGCGTTTTTCAGCAAATTGAACAAGACATAAACGAGCAATGAACTTACGCCCTGGAACTCGAAATCCTTATCAATCTTGACGTGTACTTTCTCCCGCTCGAAACGCTTGAACGGATATTGAGCAATCGCCTCTTCTACGCAATCGCGCACAGAGCACGTAGAGTGATTCGCGCTTTCCAGACGCTGATCGTTTAGATTGATCAATAGTAGATCAATCACGTGATTCGCCTGATCCACCATAGACCTAATACGGGGCCCCGTATCAGTTAGCGTCTCCAACAAGTCTTTGCGGATAATAGGAAATCGGTCCGCGTCTTGTTCGTGAGCAAACTCGTAGGCGCTAATCAACTCGGGGAGATAAGAGTCAACACCACCAATGCTCGCGCGCACTCCAGACAAAGGAGTTCTCATCTCATGGGCGATCGTCGCGCTAAGCATTGCCAAGGCTGCTGTTTTCTCTGCAAATGTATGTTCTTGACGGGCGCGACGACCCTGCTCATTCATTATCCGCTCTAACGCTATACCAAGTTGCCGTGCAAAGAATGCCAGTATGGGTCTGAGTTCGGCAAACACGCCTGTGGAATCGGAAATTAACAGCAGGGCCTGCATCTTAGCTCGGCAGAAAATGGGGATAACAAAATCGGCGTCGAAGCTGTGCAGCTCATTAGCCACTTCTTCCGGACAATCCCTTACTACAAACCCTTCCGGCGTATTGATCGCATAACTTAGTGCCGCGCATTTCGCATTCAAGATCCGCGGCTCTTTCGACCCCCACAGCCAGAACTCGGAGTTGCCAGAGTCGTCTGCTTCGAGATAGTCGCGTGCAAGCAATAACTTCGCGCTTCCTCCGCCCAGTAATGCGGCGAGGCTGGACTGGGTATAACGCAGCAATGCATCGAGATCGGTATACTCATGAAGATTGTCGATAATGTCTGCAACCCCCCCTATTCGGCGTAGTGCAGAGTCCACTTTCGAGCTGCCCAAGGCTTGAAGGAAAGCAGAATACAGAGACTCATAGCTGAGCCCGATCAAGGCAATGAATAAAATGAAAAACGATGCTTGGAACAAGGGTTCCCAAACTGAAATAGAAAGTATGGACGCAATCAGCAGAAACAGTAGTGAGTAGCTCAGTATAAGCAGGCTCTTGGCTATATAGATCGATTTCTGCATATAGAGTCTACGATTTCTAAAGTGAGAGTTGTTAAGGAAAACCTATAGTTATGATTATGCGTGAACTAAAGCCGCTATTTTTAAGAGTTTGCTAGTGTATACTAGCGGCAAGTAAAGCTAAAATCAGTCAAAGAAACTCGGCTAAAGTTGCCAAACATTCTCTAGAATTACAGGACGCGTTAAATATGAACAGATCGAAGTCAGTGATATTACTGCCCGCGGTGCTTGTTTGGAGTTTATTTTACGGCGTAATTGGTGGCCTGTTTTTTAAACTTCTCTCTGTTTACGAGATGTGGGTGATGTCAAACCGACATCATATCAGACAATGGAAGCGCTACCCTACGCGTCACTATCAAGAATTTACTACGGCGATACTGATTGGACGCATGGGTGATAAAGCGTGGTCAACCTTGCCGATTACCCGCAACCAGATCACACAGCAATACGCACGTGCTCCCTTCCCCTACCTCGTCATCATGTGCAACACACTGCTTGCCTTACTTTATCTTCCTTTCGCATTGCTAAGCGGCGCATTCAATGGCCCGAGTTTTGTCTTTACGCAAATCTGGCAGCAACGCGTTGCAACGCGCAGCGCAGGAATTGGTCTACAATCGTAGTGAAATCGCAAACATGAAGAGCAAACCACACATTCTTGTGGTCGAGGATGATCGACAGCAATCGGACCTTGTCATAGAGGTTATCAATGAAACTCAGCGCTATCACGCAATCCCCGCTTACGACGGAGAAGAGGCGCTGCAGATTCTCAAATCCCATCAACGCGGATTTAACTTCCTAAGTAACAAGATCGAGTGCATCTTACTCGACTGGCAAATGCCTAAGATGAATGGCGAGCTATTTCTGAAGACTTTGCGTATTGAAGAGGGCAACAGTCCCTTTAAACGCCATATTCCAATTGTGATATTTACAGCTTATAACGACAAGGAACGCCAAGCCTTAGCAAAGGATCCAACACTTGGGCTCGCCTCTGGCTATATCCTAAAGCCGTTCGAGGAGGAAGAATTGTTGGGTCTACTCGAACGCATCGTGGTACACAAGGAAGCCGAAATCCTGCGCGAAATTCTAATCGAGCGTGATCAGCGTTGGGCGCGTGAGTTGGACCGCGCTAGTCAACGCCGCGAGCAAGATTAGTTAATTGGCATACGCACTGTAAACTTACTGCCCTGCCCTAGAACGCTCTCACATTGAATACTGCCTTTGTGCTCAGTCACTATTCTATTGCAGATCGTTAACCCCCATCCCCGCCCTGCAGTGAGATTTCCAGCCGACGTAACCTTGCCACTGAAGTAGGGTTCCCATATTTTTTCGCGCAGCTCTGGTGCAATGCCATTCCCGGTGTCGCTAACACTTACGACTAACTCCTGTAGCTCTATATTGCTGCGAATATGCAGAGTTCCACCATCAGGCATAGACTCCAGAGCATTCTTGATTAGGTTGCTAAATAGCACCTGAATCTCTCCAGGAATCCCAAGTACTTTAGGCGCAACCTCGTCGAGATCGAGAACTCGCTTCTGAGGTCCTTCGGCTTGCAATTTCACACATCGGTGCAAGAGTAAATTGATATCAATTCTCTGGAAACGTGCAGCATCATCACCCCCTCCATCGGTGATGACTAATGTCTCATCAACGATCTCCATCGCTCTCTCTATTTGTTCATCTATAATTTGCCGATACTTCGCGATTGTTTCGGTATTCTTGATGCGGTGGGCAGCCATGCGAATGATATTCAGTGGTGTCCTAATCTCGTGATGGGCCTGTCTGGTTGCATGCGCTATCGCCAGTGTCTTGTCGCCGCGTACCACCTGAATCTCTGCCTGATGCTGTCGGCGCTGATTTTCGAAATAAGATTTCTCGAGCTTCTCGAAAGGCGTCAATCTATACAGTATTGCTGCAACATAGCGCAGCAACCTCAGCAGGAATTGCCTGTCCTTCTTGCTAAACTCCTCTTGGCTACTGCGCTCCCCTAGTATTATGACGCCCTCGAGATACTCAGGAGAGAAGAACGGAATAATGAGAGTTTTGTCTGCATTGACAAAGCCACTCGCGGCGAAGCGCTTCTGGATTGGCTTCGCGAACTCACTTAGATTCACGGGCGCTTCGCATGCGTTGCAAGCCAGGATGAATGGGTCCTCTACAGTCAACGTGTCATTCGGTCTCTGCTGTGCACCAGAAAATACTTGGTAGGCCTGAAGATTCTCTTGTTCATTTCGTACTGCAACTATGCGTTGAATATTCTCTAATTCGAATACCTCATCGATCTCTTTGGTTAGAGTCTCGAAAATATCTGCGCGATTCTTAATATCCTCTAGCTTCTCTGCCAACCTATTGAGGATATCCTCAGGCTCATACCAATTGCGCACAAAGCGCCGCCGCGCTGTACTAACCAAGAATAGCTCCAATCGAGAAGCATTAAAGGCCCACAACAGCGCAATTAAACATATTAGTGTAAGACTGGCAGCTGGGTAGTTGAAGGAAAGCTGGAAGGCGAGGTACAGACTAAGTATCGCCAGAACTGCCACAATAATCTTGGCCGTATAACGGTCAACTGCCATGCGGATATCCAACAAGTCGTGCTTACTGAAAGCATAGGCGAAGAAGATCGAAGGAAATACCGATCCTAAATGCCCGAGCACCAACCAGTCATAATTGCCCATCACCACTAGGACGAGATCGAAGATGATCCCGAACACGATGAATAGTCCTAAACCGGTCAGCATATAGGCTAAGCGAGTACGATACTCTGGGTAGCGTCTATAGCTAATGATGAGATTGCTGATAACCAGTATCCCAACCACAGCTAAGTATAAGGCGAAGACGGTATAGCCAGGCCCATCGACAAACACCACCGACTGCTCTTCTAAGACGGCCCTAGACACCACGTCAGTGAAAAGAGTTAAAACACATAGCGTGGCAAACACTATGTAGTTAAACCAGCGTAGAACAGGCCCAGGCAGCCGCTGGGGGTCTGGATAGCGCAGGCTGATGTCGAGATGTCCGTTTGCGAATACCAAAGCCGACACTAGCTGTATCTGCGAAACGAGGTTCACCGGCACTCTTGTCTGGAACTCGTGCAACAACATATAGCACAACGCCCATATAGCGACTGAGACGTTGGTTAGCAAATAGGTATTAGACAACCTCCCTGGATTCTGCCGCGCTGTGAAGAGGCCTAGAATCAACAGGGCGATCGCATTAGGGATGAATATATAGTTCATTCCATCCCCTGACTTGGCACAACAGCATACAGCTCAAGCCTGCTGCGAGCATATGCTCGCAGCAGTGCATCCGTTCCAAAGTATGGGAGAACGCAGCGTTTGGGCTGGAATGTTTTCAGTTTCTTGCCTCCCCCTTCAATAGGTATTTATTGATGTTGTTAATCATATAATACTGGCTCTGCTTGCTAAACGAGGCCTCTACTACGTTTCGCATCGCTTTCAAAGAGCCTTGCACGCTGCCATACATGAGCAGCAGATTATTGGTTATGAAGAAGTGAACCGGTGAATAACCCACGCCTAGGCCCCATTTGAAAGCCTTACTGTTCACATTGGTCCATAAGAACCCAACATCATAGCCCATCTGTGCGGATCGCTCCAAAATTGGAATAGACAGAAAGGGCGATACCACTTGGCGATACTCCTTCAAAACACCGAGCTCCTTGATAAACATGATGCGCTCTTTCTTAACGACCTCTTTCAGCCAGTACTTGGAGATAGTCATCCCAGACTCTTTCTCCACGTCGGAAAGCTCCCAAGGCATGTCGTGTTCCTTGCTCATGGCGTGCTTATCCATCAGCAACACCCAGCAGAAACCGATAATCTTGTCCTCTTTGTAGAGCAAAGAGATCAATGGTATCCGTTCGGGGTCGTTGCGAAGACTGTGGGTGATCTCGCTCTTGGCAGAACTGATCGTCCATGACTCGCCCCAACTTTCGTTAAAGACTGTCATATAACATTCGGCTAGATCGTTGAGGGTACTGTCCCCCATACTCATCACCTCGTCGCCGAAAAAGGTTTTCAACTGATACTCTTCGCCCAACTTCTCCCTGAGTGTTTCGTTCAACATAGGGGTGGACGAGCGCGGCTGGACCTTAGCGAGACGCTTTGGTTTATGCAAAGGGATCGGTAAGGGATGCGAAGTTACTACTGTGCTTATCGCAGTTTGTGCAGTCATGATATTTCCTCTAATACAAGCTTTGGGTAGATGGGTCTTAGTGCGGGCGCAGAATTACGCACGTAATGGACCCAGTAGGACGAATTTGTTAACTCGAAGTCGTGCGAATAATCGCAGAGTTTTGAGTAAACTTCGTCCAGCTTATAGCGTAGAGCAAATGATATTCAACGATTGAAGCGAGGAAAGAGCGAATAAGGGGCAGCTACATTTTTTTATTATTGACCGATCATGTCCGAATAAATAATGAGTCTTTTCATTGTTCCTACAAATGTTCCTACAAATTTGTTACAAGTCTAAACCTTCAGATTTGCACTTAAGAAGGAATGCACTGAATTGATCCTTAGGCATAGGTCGCGCTATATAGTAACCCTGTGCCAAATCGCAATTTAGATTGCGCAAGAAGGCTAATTGTTCACGCGTTTCCACGCCCTCTGCGATGGCGCGAATCTGCAATTTCTTAGCCATCAACAGCATTGTCTCAATGAGGGCTTCCTCGGTTTTCAGCTCACCGATTTTAGCGACGAATGAACGGTCGATTTTTAGCCCATCGACCGGGAAGCGAGACAGGTAGCTGAGACCAGAATAGCCAGTGCCAAAATCATCGATGGCGATATGAATGCCCGCCTGACTCAAGTCGTTGAGCACTTGTAAGGCGCGGGAGGCATCCTCAACCAATACCCTTTCTGTAATCTCCACAATGATAGGGACATTAATAGGGAGTTTTATTTCTTGGAACCATGCCTGTGACGACTCGTCGCGCATATACAAAAGACGTGTCGAGACGTTTACCGACAGACCGATATTGAGACCGTGGACGCTATTCAGCTCGCTAATGAAATTGCGTGCGCAAGTGAGCACAAAATGGTCGATGCGGATCACCAACCCACTCTCTTCAGCCAAAGGGATAAACAAGTCAGGAGGAACGAAACTTCCGTCGGCCTTCTGCCAGCGCACCAAAGCCTCGCACCCGACTATCCGGTTCTCTGTGAAACTATAGATTGGCTGGTAATACACACTCAATTCGTTGTTCTTGATTGCAGCCACGAGCTCGTTGAACAAACTGTGGCGCTTCTCGGATTTTCGCTGCATCTCCTGTGTATAGAACTGCCAGCCATTCCTGCCCGATTTCTTTACCTCATACATCGCCTGGTCAGCCTTGATGATCAGCGTCTCCGAATCATGGGCATCATCGGGGAAGAAAGAAATACCTATGCTTGCGCCGCAGTAGACCTGATTAACGTCAAGCTTAAAGGGCTCTCCAACCACGGTCACGATCTCGTCTACAATTCGACAAACTGCTGACTCTGAGAATACGTCGCGTAACACGACGATGAACTCATCACCACTGTAGCGCGCAACGGTGTCGACCTCGCGAACACAATCCTTTATTCGTTTTGCCGTCTCTACCAAGACCTCATCACCTACATCATGGCCGAGGTTATCATTGACCGACTTGAAGTTATCTAGGTCGATGAATAACACCGCAAGTTTGGTGTTGATACGCTTAGACATCGCCAATGCACCGTCGAGCCGATCGCGCAGAAGAGTCCTGTTAGCTAAGCCCGTCAGCGCGTCGTAGTTGGCCTGGTACTCGATCAATTTATCTGCCGCTTTGGCATTAGTGACATCCTGGATAGCACCTACTAATTCGCGCTTAGCACTTGGTAGCAATATCATCTCGCCGCGGATATGCAACCAGCTCTCACCCCCCCCATTGCGCTCCAGACGTAGCTCCGTATCGAAACTGTCGCCACGCTGTTTCGCACGGTCTAGGAGGCTACGAAGCATTCTCCCAGTCTCCTCTGAGTACTGGGCGCAGACCTCTGTCAGACTCAACACGCCGGCGCCATTACTGACACCGAAAATTTGCATACACTGTTCAGAGACCTCTGAGAACACGCCATTGCTGTCCAAACGCCACCCGCCTACTTTTGACACCTTCTCTACTTCTCTCAGGAATTGCTCATTGCGAAAGATTAGGTGCTCGTAAGCCTCTTCTTTAATTTTGGCCCGAAAACGTAAGAAGATGCCAATAACGAACAATGCACAGAGTATGGTGGCGACACTTCGTAGCAGCAAAATTCCTGGATTCGTCTCACTAGTATCCAGCAGCGAATAGGCCGCTAACTGCCATGTGCCGCCGCCCAGCGCAACCGGCATCTTGACCACATTGGGGTTATCAAACACACTCTCTGAGCCAAAGAAAACTTCCCCATCCTCACCTAGGCCGTCTCGACCACGGATGGCGATTTCCAAACCTATACTAGGATCGAACAACTTACTCTCAGCATAGATGCTCGTTGTGGAAATCGGCGCCGAGACAACTCCCCAAAGATTTCGACTACCATCTTCGTTAGCTGTGTACACAGGTGCACGACCTATAAAGGCTGAGCCGCCTTGCACCAACTCAAGGGGACCCGCAATCACCATAGAACCTGTTTGGATTGCTCGCTGGATCGCGAACATCTGTAGTGGCGTGTTCAAATAATTCAAACCTAGCGCGGTCTCATTGCCCTCGAGAGGATAGATATATTCAATGACTAAATTGGGAGCTGCAGCGAGATTTATGAGTGCCGGCTCACTAGCGATAATAGTGGATGCGTAAGTATCAAATTCTTGCTGGGTAAAATCGGGCTTAGAGGCGATGAATGCGGCAAGGCCATTTATCAAAGAAAGATTATTCAATAGCCTACTTTCTAATTGATAACGCACCGTGCTGAGTTGCTCAGATACTTGCAAACGCTCCTGCTCCACCAATAGCACTCGGTAGCGGATCTCTATTAGTTGCTGCAGTATAAGGAAAAGGAATGGGACCGCTAGTAGAAGGCGCAGATAAGGGACACGCACTAAAAATCCTATGCCAACTAAGACCGCCAGCGAGATCACGATAAGCAACCAGTCGCCTAGATCCCGCTCCTGCACCGGTGGCAGCTCCACGGGACTAAGCAATTCCTCGATCGCAAAGGGCTGTTCAACTAATCCAAGTTGTGAAAGCAAAGAATAGGCACTCTGCCAACGCTCAGATTGATTGTGCCCAAGGGGGATCAAAGGGAATAGTAAATATTGGTCGATGCGCTCCGCGAAGAAGCGGTTGTACTCAAAAGTATTGTTATACAGATAACGGTAGCGAGGCATCTCAGAAGATATACGGTCTGCGATTTCGACTCTATGTTCCAAGACATAACGCCAACCTTCGATGCTAGCCTCTACAAATCGCTTTACTAACTCTGGGTCACGCTCTATCACCGCCTCGGTGGTATACAGGACGTCCCCATAGAAATTAATTCCATAGTCCACGGGGTAGAGAGAATTTAACTCTACCCCCAACTCCCGAGCCTGATATAGCGCAGAAACATCATATGTTACGATGGCATCGGCGCGCCCATCGACAAGGCTTTCTACCGTCACATCTTCGTCTAGGAATACAACGCTTTCTGGGTCGATGCCTTTGGCAAGAAACATCGCTTGGATCTGAGTCAGCAGATAATCATCTTTTTCCGCTGCAATACGCAGCTGACTTAGCTGCTGTAAATTGTCGAGAGGAATGCTACTGAGACTAAACACAGCAACTGGCGAACTCTGAAAGATCGAGCTTAACACTACGGGTTTCTCACCAAGCCCGCGCTTTACAATTGTGTCGATACCACCAATAGCGAAATCTGCGTTGCCACTAATCAGCTCTGCGTCTGGTGAGAGAAAACGACCGTCTTCGGTAATAGCGGAGCGGATATCGACGTTCAGACCGGCCTGTTGATAGAAGCCTTGCCATAACGCGGCGTAATAGCCTGCGAACTGAAACTCGTGCTCCCATTTCAATTGGAGCACGACCTCCTCTTCGCCCTGTGCCTGCAGCGATGCAGGCAAGCACAATGTCAAAAACAATGTGGCTATCAAAGTGAGACTTCTAAACTGCAAGCGACCCTCCCCAATTCCACTTCTCAAAGTCGAGATTTCGACATAAGTAGAGAGAATAGCAACTTGCTAGCGCTACTCGCCAGCCTTATAGATGCAATTTTGGACTTGCGAGTGTTAAGAAGCGCCTATTACTTCGACTCGATCAACATTTTGGAAGCCCCGTGGC
Organism: uncultured Gammaproteobacteria bacterium; assembly: GCA_963977405.1. GTDB lineage: Bacteria > Pseudomonadota > Gammaproteobacteria > Pseudomonadales > Pseudohongiellaceae > UBA5078. Next base: position 17,248 of record CAXBOY010000014.1, on the reverse strand, counting down.
AATTTATTACCACGACGACCCCGCTCTCCTTTGTAGTGTTCCAGATCGGAAGCTTTCATGTTCAGGTGACGCCTGCCTGCGTGAACGGCAAGTGTCTCACCTGTGCCGAGCACACATAGGGCGACAACGAACTCCACCCGCTCGCTCGCACGTGCGCTTGGTATGCTAATGATTTTATTGCCTTTGCCACGAGATAATTCCGGCAACTCGGACAAAGCGAAGCTCAACATACGGCCTTCGTTAGTAATCGCGACGACCACATCGCTTGCATAGTCTTTAACTATCAATGGCGGCATTACCTTGCTGCCTTTAGGTAATTTAAGGACGCTCTTTCCCGACTTATTCTTACTCTGCAAATCCTCGATCTTAGCGACGAATCCATAGCCACCATCGCTCGCCAATAAGACTCTTTGTTTCTCCTCGCCCATCAACACGCCTTCGAAGCTAGCTCCAGACTCGGGGGTTAGACGACCAGTCAACGGTTCACCCTGACCTCGTGCCGAAGGCAATGAGTGGGAAGGAAGCGAGTAAGTACGGCCAGTAGAATCAATGAAGATCGCGTTCTGATTGCTACGCCCTAGGGCAGCGAATTTGAATCCATCACCAGATTTGTATTGCAGTGTTTCTGGCTCCACCTCATGCCCTTTCGCCGATCTCGCCCAGCCGCGCTCGGACAGAACAACTGTAATTGGCTCAGTAGACATCAATTCGGTTTCACTAAATGCCTGAGCTTCGGTACGAGAGACTATCGGGCAGCAGCGCTCATCGCCAAAGTCCTCGGCATCTTGAGTAATCTCTTTGCGAATAAGCGTCTTGAGGCGCGATGCCGAACCTAGGATCAACTCCAAGCGCTCGCGCTCCGCATCTAGCTCACTCTGCTCACCACGGATTTTGACTTCCTCAAGCTTAGCGAGATGTCTCAACTTGAGCTCGAGAATCGCTTCGGCCTGGATCTCCGATATCGCGAAACGCTCCATTAGCACAGGTTTCGGCTTGTCTTCAGTACGAATGATGTGAATAACCTCGTCGATATTGAGAAAGGCAACCAACAGACCTTCCAGAATATGCAGTCGCTGTAGAATGCGGTCGAGACGATTCTGCAGGCGACGCTTCACCGTGTCGGTGCGGAATTCTAACCATTCCTTCAAAAGTGAACGCAGATTCTTCACTTGCGGACGACCATTGGTGCCAATCATATTGAAATTGACACGATAGGTACGCTCGAGATCTGTCGAGGCAAACAGGTGCAACATAAGCGTGTCGGTATCGACTCGATTCGAGCGTGGCACAATCACGATTCGCGTAGGATTTTCATGATCGGATTCGTCGCGAAGGTCCACCACCATTGGTAGTTTCTTCTTTTGCATCTGTGCCGCAATTTGCTCCAGTACTTTCGCTCCAGAGACTTGGTAGGGCAAGGCCGTGACCACTATATCGCCGCTCTCGATGTGATAGACCCCGCGGGATCTTATGGAGCCCTTTCCGGTTTCATAAAGCGAAACGATGTCCTCTCGCGGGCTAATGATCTCTGCGGCGGTGGGATAGTCTGGCCCCTGAATATGGGTCATCAGATCCGCAACAGTGGCGCTAGGGCTCTCCAATAGATGGATACAGGCGCTCGCAACTTCGCGTAAATTATGCGGCGGAATATCCGTGGCCATACCAACTGCGATACCGCTACCTCCATTTAGAAGAACATTAGGTAATCGTGCCGGCAGAATCTGTGGCTCCTGCAAGGTGCCATCGAAATTGAGTTTCCACTCTACAGTGCCTTGTTCTAGTTCCGAGAGCAGTATGTCGGCATATTTACGCAGCTTTGATTCGGTATAACGCATCGCCGCAAAGGATTTAGGATCATCGGGCGAGCCCCAGTTGCCTTGCCCATCTACGAGCGGGTAACGATAACTAAAGGGTTGGGCCATGAGCACCATGGCCTCATAACAGGCAGAGTCACCATGTGGATGAAACTTGCCTATCACGTCGCCTATCGTACGCGCAGATTTTTTGAACTTTGCTGTCGACTTGAGGCTTAGCTCGGACATCGCATAAATAATACGACGTTGCACTGGCTTCAAACCATCGCCAATATGGGGCAAGGCACGGTCGTTGATGACATACATGGAGTAGTTCAAATACGCCTGTTGCGAGTAACTACTCAAGGCGATTTGTTCTACACCATCTTCGTTCACTGTAATATTCTGAGTCATTGCTTCGTTCTGCTGTCGATTCGGTGAATTTAGGTTGTTGCGCAATCTTGTCCTGCGCTATTACTCAGCTAGATCGGCAAGATTGCCGTTCTCTTCGAGCCAAAATTTTCTATCCGGCGCACGCTTCTTGGCGAGTAGCATATCGAGCATCTCGTCTGTTTCCCGTGCATAGTGCTCATCATCCAAAGTAAGTTGCACCAGCCTTCTGGTATCTCGATTCATCGTAGTTTCGCGCAACTGCAGAGGGTTCATTTCACCTAGCCCCTTGAAGCGCTGCACATTAGGTTTGGCGCTCTTCTTCTCTGCAACCAAACGATCGAGAATTCCATCTTTATCTTGTTCATCCAGTGCGTAAAAAACCTCTTTACCCACATCAATACGATACAGTGGCGGCATGGCCACATAGATATGCCCCGCGACGACCAACGGTCGGAAGTGGCGCAGGAACAGAGCGCATAATAGTGTCGCGATGTGAAGCCCATCGGAGTCAGCATCGGCGAGTATGCAGATCTTGCCGTAGCGCAAGCCCTCTAAGTTGTCAGAGCCAGGGTCTACGCCGAGAGCTACGGCGATGTCATGCACCTCCTGAGAGCCTAGTATTTCATTCGAGTCTACTTCCCACGTGTTCAAGATCTTACCGCGCAGTGGCATAATCGCCTGCGTCTCGCGGTCACGCGCTTGCTTTGCCGAACCTCCTGCGGAGTCACCTTCCACTAAGAATAACTCGCCAGCCATGACATCCTGAGTGGAACAATCGGCCAATTTCCCTGGCAAAGCCGGGCCCGCCGTCACCTTCTTGCGCTCGACTTTCTTACTCGCCTTGAGGCGACTCTGGGCATTATTGATACACAACTCTGCGAGCAACTCCGCCTCGGCAGTATGCTGATTGAGCCAAAGACTAAACGAGTCTTTTACTACGCCCGAGATAAACACCGCGCACTGCCTAGAAGAAAGGCGCTCCTTAGTCTGACCAGAGAATTGTGGTTCAACGATTTTTGCGGATAAGACGAAGCAGCAACGGTCCCACACGTCCTCAGGTGTTAACTTGATGCCACGTGGCAACAAATTGCGGAACTCACAAAATTCTCGTAATGCATCGAGAAGGCCCGTACGCAGACCATTCACATGCGTACCGCCTTGCGCAGTTGGAATCAGGTTAACGTAACTCTCTGCAGTAATCTCACCACCCTCTGGCAACCACTGCACCGCCCAGTCCACTGCCTCGGCATTGCCTTGCATTGAACCTACAAAAGGCTGCTCAGGCAGCACTGGCCAGTCGCGAGTCGATTGAGTTAGGTAATCAGTAAGACCATCTTCGAATAACCACTCTTCACTCTGGCTCTTCTCAGCATCGACAGTATTGTCTACAAACACTACACGCAGACCGGAACAGAGTACGGCTTTCGCGCGCAACACATGCTTTAAGCGGCTGATTGAAATCTTGCTCGAGTCGAAATACTTCTCGTCCGGTAGAAAGCGCACGGTGGTGCCCGTCATGCGCTTCGGCGCAGTCGAAATAGGCGCCAACTCTGACACTTTTTCGCCATCGCGAAATTTCATTTGAAATACGGTGCCATCTCGACGCACGAGTACCTCGAGATGCTTGGACAGAGCGTTCACTACCGAAACACCAACGCCATGCAGACCACCAGAGTACTGATAGTTCTTGCCCGAGAACTTGCCCCCGGCGTGCAATCGCGTCAAGATCAATTCCACGCCACTGACTTTCTCTTCTTGATGGATATCGACCGGCATACCACGACCATCATCGCTGACCTCTACATAGCCGTCTTTTTGCATGACAACAGTAATTGTCTTTGCGTGTCCTGCCAAGGCCTCGTCGACACTATTGTCGATGACTTCTTGCACCAAGTGATTGGGGCGACTAGTGTCGGTATACATGCCCGGGCGTTTTCGAACAGGGTCTAGCCCTGTTAGGACTTCGATGGCATCTGCGTTATAAATATTACTCATTCAATGGACTTCTCTTAATTCTATTTCGCGTAAGCAGGTGCTAGCGCTAGGGCGACCCACCAAACTATGGGCCTGCGAAAAACTGAAATATTTCGGGCAACATCGCTTCGTAGTTTTCGAAACTATGGTTACCACCTTCCTGAATTATACTCGGTGACGACTTGTACTTGTCTACAGCAAACCGGTAATCCAAGGTCTCATCGCCTGTCTGAACCAATAGCAAATAGTTGTGGGCTTGGCGCAAATGCGGCGTGTCGATTTCTCGCAACTGCTGCACATGCTCCTCGGTAATCGTATATCGACGACCGGAATAGTAATTGCGATTCTCTCCTAAATGCTCATGCCACAAGTCAGCGGGATTGACGGCGGGATTAATAAGAGCGGCCTTCAAACCATAACGCTCTGCTAGATAAGTGGCGTAATAGCCCCCGAGGGAGCTCCCCATCAGAACGACCGGGAGTGTTTGTGCCTGAATGATCTCACACATCTGTGCGATCGCCAGCTCGGGAACATGAGGCAATTCGGGAACCGCAATGCGATCTGCAATACCTAGACGCGCACAATAATCAAATGTGACTCTAGCCTTGGAAGAGAGAGGGGAGCTGTTGAAACCGTGCAGGTACAGCAGATAGAAATCGGGTGTATCCATGAAGTCTCCGCGCCCTGAACCTTTTACAGTGCCTCGCTGACTCACAAAAACGCCCTAATCATCAATATCCCTTAGAGGTATGGTCGACTTCAAACTCATATCCAGTTACTCGTTCAATCTCGCTTTCGATACGCCCATCTTCGAATAAGTTTAACCATCGATAGGCTGGGCTCACTTCGTCGAGCGAAAACTCAGTGACTTCTGGCTTAAACTGGATACAGGTCGAAGGCGTGCAAAAAAAGCGGACATCATTGCGTGTGAAGTCGAGCTCCTGATGGATATGCCCGTATACCACCGCACGCACGAACTCGAAACGGTCAATAATTGCTAAAAAGGCTTTGTCATTATGAAGCCCTATGCCCTCCATCCACTGCGCACTACCTGGTACTGGATTGTGGTGCAAGCAGACCAGACAGTGTTCAATCTGCGGATTGCTCTGTGCAGCCTGTAGGCTCTGCTCCAGATGTATAAGTTCTCGCTCACTCAAATTTCCGTGCACCTCTCCAACAACGCTGGAGTCGAGCATGATGACCTGCCAATTGGAAAGACTGACAAGATTCGTGAATGCATCTTGGTACTGGTCGAGGCTCTCCATGACTCGGCGACGGTCATGATTGCCTGGAATCCAATAAAATGGTGCCTGAAAAGACTGCATCGCATCGCCGAAGCGTAAATATGCCTCCACTGAAGCGTCCTGCGCAATATCGCCAGTGGCTAGGATCAAATCGATATTCTCCTCTTTGGCAGCCATTAACTCGACAACCTTCTCGAAGCTATATTGAGTATTGAGTTTTAGCAGAGCAGCTCGAGGATCACGAAACAAATGAGTGTCCGTAATCTGTACGACTCTGACGGGCGCGCCCGTGGCTTCTCTAGTCATAATTTACGCAGCACAGATAAACGACGGTGGTTTGAGACTGTGGCCCGCCTGCAAACACAGACTTAACCACTCGCCCAGGAATTCATTAATCTGTCTTTTCTCGTCCTGGTGATACATCGTTGGGTTCGGAATCGCGTACTTAGCAAGGAAGGCTTTATGGCCTTGGTAGGCGACCGCCTCCGCCGTGGTGGCATCATGGTAAACCCGCACAAGTATGCCTGGAGGGTCGATCCACTGGCTAACACGCGTTAGCTGATTGATTGCTAACGTGCTGGTATATGGGAACACTTCTAATACGCTAATGCATACTCGCACTTCTTCTGCAGCAGATGAGCTGATTACAAATTCCCTTGAGTACTGTAATCCAGCCTCGCCAACCTGTAATGGCGCATTCTCACGATGGGAAAATCGCTGCAATCCAGACTCTTCACGGCCTGCGCATGCAAGCTGTTGCGCGTCTAGCAAGAAGGCTTCTCTAAAGGATTCTAGTTCAGGCATTAGCTTTAGTAAACGAATAAAATTCGCATCACAATCCGCCATTTGCCGCACTAGATCGATGTTGTAGCGTGGTGCCTTCATGCTACGCAAGGCCCCTGGCTACGCCATTTCTGCCGGAGCGAATCTCTATTAATATAAAGCCATTGCATCGCAATTATCGCCATTGCGTTATTCATACGCCCTTCCTGTAATGCAAACCATGCCTCTTCGAAAGATAGCACAAGCGCACGAATATCCTCATTCTCTTCTTCCAGACCGTGAATTCCTCCAGCGTCGCTGGCATCCACACGCCCACAATACAAACTGATGCGCTCGTTGCTGCCACCCGGACTGTTGTAATAGTCGGTGATATGGACCAAGTCCTGAATGTCACAGCCAGCCTCTTCCTTGGCTTCTCGTCGCGACAGGTCAGCCGCATTCTCATCGGGCGCCATAATGCCGGCGACAACCTCCAACATCCAGGGGCTCGTGCCCTGACTCTCGGCATCTGGCAGCGCCCCAATGCGGAACTGCTCGACCATTACCAGCTGATCCCTATCGGGGTCATAGAGTAAAACTCCTGCCGCCGGGTCACGCAAGAACAACTCGCGAGTAAACAAGGGGCTCCAGCCACCGGCATAGAGGCGGTGCTTCAATAAGACCTTGTCTATCGCAAAAAAGCCCCTATAACCTGGCGTTCTTTGCACGACCTCGAGGTCTTGTACACCGAATTCGGGAAGGGGCTTGTTCATTGGCGATGTCTCAGAGACTAGGCTGTGCGACTGGTGACTTCAAGCAGATGGTAGCCAAACTGAGTCTTAACGGGACCTTGGACGGTATTGGGCTCGGCGCTGAAAACGACCTGATCGAATTCCTTCACCATTTGCCCAGGACCGAAACTACCTAGATCACCGCCGTTCGCGCGGGAAGGACAAGAGGAGAACTGTTTTGCGATGTCGGCGAAATCTTCGCCCTTGTTAATGCGCTCTTTAAGCTCTAGGCATTGGGCTTCTGTGTCTACGAGTATGTGTCTTGCGGTGGCAGCTGCCATAGAATAACTCCTATATTGGTGAACCCGTATTATGCCCGAGGAGTGCTCGTAAATCGAACCAAACCCCCCTTCAAAAGCGGGTTGACGAATATAGAGAGCGTCGCGCTTACGAGAACATCTTCGCGAACCGTGCCTAGAAGGCTGGACCACGGTTCAACTTGTTTAGACGATACTGTACAAAGGGCTCCAATAAGCGATAAAACAGGCCGCGTGGACGCACAGGCCGCTCTAGGCAAACAAGGCAGATGCAGTCAGTATCTTGTGTGGCGGTTGGCTGATGGGCCTCCCCTGCATTGCGAACTACGAAGTCACCACGCGAGTAGCTGCCGTCGGCATCAGAGAAGCTGCCTTTGAGCAACACTGTAATCTCCTCGCCACGGTGCTCGTGCTCGGGCATGCGACCGCCCGCCTTAATATCGTAGATCGCGGTCTCTCTGGATTCACCAAAGATCGGTAACGGGGCTACACGAAGGGCCTTGCCCAGCTGTGCCCAGCTTAGATTCTGCAAGCCACCTCTAGAGAGACTGCGCACAGAGCGAGGCAGGAACACGTCAACCAAGGAACGTGGCAACTCCTTACTACGCGCAGCCTCTTCTTGCTCACGCTCATTCAGGGACAGGACCGGCGCCGTGGTCGCACTAGGGCTAGAGGCAGCATTTTCGGCACTACCGATCTTCGACATTAACCTTGTAAAGCTATCTGCTTCCAACTCCTCGGGCTCGAGCTGAGTCAGTAAGTGTGCACCGACATCCTTGAGTTGTTGCACATGGCCGCGACACTTGCCGCAAAACTCAAGATGGGCAGATACACAAACGGCCTCTGCTAGGGACAAATTGGCTGAAGCGAAATCTGTCAAATATCTTGAGTCGGGATGATAAGAAATCATGCTGTTACCTTTAACTTTATCGATCAATGAGTATCTGGAGCTTACTTAACGCCAGCCTAATTCGAGACTTCACGGTGCCTAGGGGTAGCCCCAGTTCCTGCGCGATCTCGTTGTGAGACTTGCTCTCCATAAATGCTTTCTCTAAAACCAGCGCCTGCTCATCTGGCAGGGTCGACAAGGCATTACGCACTTGTGTCTCCACCCGCCGTTGCTGTAGATCGACTATTGGCTCGGGGGAATCCGCCTCGTGCCAAATATCCTCGATGTCGATCTTGCGCTCCGCCCGACTATTACGGCGTATGAAGTCAATACGCGTGTTACGAGCGATAGTGAATATCCATGTGTTCAAGCTTGCCTTGCTGCTGTTAAAGGAAGCAGCTTTATTCCATACCTTTATCATGACCTCTTGGGTCATTTCCTCGGCTTGAGAGCGATCGCCGTAGGAGCCAATGCCCTTGATTAAGAAGGCCTTGATCTGCGGGGCGAAATGCTCGAACAGTTTCTTAAAGGCCAGACGGTCTGCGCTCTGCGCGACCTTGCGCAGCTCGCCTTCCCATGGATCGTTGCCGACCTGAGCCGCCCATGACTGGGCCGGCTTCTTTCCGCTTGTCTCGTCGCTGCTACCCAAGTGACTCCTTTTTTTCGAATTTTTTTCAGCCCGTTTCGAGCTGCGCTACCGTGGATTATGTTGTTCTGAAGAGTTTTACGCTGCCACAACAAGCCTAGATCAACTAATTTAACCAAAAAAGCACAAAACTAATCGCCTTTTGTTGCGCTTTGATCTGAACAATCTAGTGCTACGTAATCTATGCAAGTTGCAAGGCGAATTCAACGCTAAGCAGGTCGAAACACAACAGCGGTACGAACGACGCGGCCAAAGGTAAATTATTGTGAAAGAGAGCCTATACATGCCTGATAAGCAAAAAAGCACACTGCTTCAGGACTTCAAAGCCTTCTATCAAGAAGCGAATAGCTCCAACGTCGAACGGATGGATAGAATCTATACCCAAGACATCGAGTTTCGCGACCCCCTGCATACCATCCTAGGTATATTGGCATTGAAGAGCTATGTTAAGAACCTCTATGCCAGCTCTGAATATGTACTGTTCGAGTACACCGACGAACAGCATGGCGAGAACTCCGCCACCATCACCTGGAATATGAAATTCAGCAACCCTGCACTTGCGGGTGGCAAGATGATTACGCTGCGCGGCATTACGCAGATTCGCTTTACCGATCGCATCTACTATCAGGAAGATTTCTACGACCTAGGCGCGATGCTCTATCAACACATTCCTGTTTTAGGCGCCATCATACGTTTCGTCAATAGCCGGGTTCGTCCCTAGTCGCCAGCGGAGCATCGATAATTGGATAGTCACGGAATCGACAACTTAGCTCATGACCGGAAGCCGGGGATGCTGCACAGTGGAATATATGAGGGCCTCGTGCGACATCGCCGTATTCTGCCCAAGCCACACGAGTTTACTTATCAAGTGTTTATGATGTACCTCGATCTTGCTGAACTCCAGCAAGTGTTTGAGCTATCTCCTTTGTGGTCCGCTGACAGCCCCGCGCTCGCGAGATTTCGACGCAGCGATTTCCTAGGGCCTGAAGATCAACCGCTAGATGAAGCGGTACGCGATCTTGTCATGCGCGAGACTGGAGAGCGCCCTCTAGGCCCAATCCGCCTCCTGAGCAATCTACGCTACTTCGGATTCTTGATTAACCCAATTAGCTGCTATTACTGCTTCGATCAACAAGAACAATTGCGCTATATCGTTGCCGAGGTCACCAGCACACCATGGCGCGAGCGCGTGCACTATGTCATTCCCTGCGACTCGAGCCATCAATCCCATCGATTTGCTAAACGCATGCACGTATCGCCCTTTATGCCCATGGACATGACCTACCACTGGCGCAGCCGCACGCCCCGTCGCTCACTCAGTATTCATTTGCAGAATTGGCGCAATGGCAAAGAAGCTTTCAATGCCACCGTCGCACTGCGTCGCGTCGAAATCTCTTCATCCTCTTTACGTGATAGTTTGCTGCGCTATCCCTTTATGACTTTGAAAGTCGTATCCGCAATCTATTGGCAAGCACTTAAGTTATTTTTCAAACGTATGCCGTTGTTTCGGCATAGTGAACTAATAAGTAATAAACACTGATAGGAGTAGGAAAACACTCATGAAATCCGTCATCTTGAAATCGAACAGTCTTGTCGCGAAAAGAAGTGCTCGTGCGCCAGGTCGGAAGTTTGTAGACCGCTGGGCAAAAACCTTTGTGTTGAATGTATTAGGAAAGCTCAATAAAGGTCGCATCATTTTAGAAGATGGCGAGAACAGTATTGTCTACGGCGAGCGCGACCAAAATGCTCTTACTGCGCACATCAAGGTTTTGAATCAAGACTTCTACGTAGATCTGATTCGAGGAGGCAGCATAGGCTGCGGCGAATCCTATATGTGGCACCACTGGACGTCCAATGATTTGGTAACGCTAGTACGCGTAATCGTGCTCAACTTGCACATTCTCGACGGCGTGGATCGCGGACAGTCGTGGATTCGACGGCTTGCCACACGCGTTCTGCACCGATTGAATGCTAATAATCCGGAAGGTTCGCGCCGCAATATTTCTGCCCACTACGATCTTAGCAACGATTTCTTCGTCAGTTTTCTTGACCCAAGTATGATGTACTCCTCTGCTATTTTCCCCCACGATAAAAGCAGTTTGCACGAAGCCTCTCTGCACAAACTTTCGCATATTTGTGAGCGCCTACAGCTTCGCGCCGAAGACCATCTACTAGAGATCGGTACCGGCTGGGGCTCTCTGGCCATTCATGCAGCACAACACTATGGCTGCCGAGTTACGACTACCACTTTGTCTCAACAGCAATTCGACTATGCACAGGAGCGCATCCGCGAGGCTGGCCTTGAGGATCGCATTGAACTACTGCTGCGGGACTATAGAGACCTCGAGGGCAGCTTCGACAAACTCGTTTCCATTGAAATGATAGAGGCCGTAGGCCATGAGTTCTACGCAAACTATTTTGAGAAATGTGCCAGCCTTTTGAAGGACGATGGCCTGATGCTGATACAGGCTATCACGATTTCCGACCAGCGCTATGAGCAGGCGAAAAACTCTGTCGATTTTATCCAGCGCTATATTTTCCCGGGCGGCTGCCTGCCCAGTAATCAGATTGTCGCTAAGCATGTGGCTGAAGACACCGATATGCAAATCATAGGACTAGAGGATATTACACGCGACTACGCACTCACACTATCTCATTGGAGAGAGCGTTTTCTTGCACAAACCCAAGATTATCTTGCGCAGGGCCTGTCCGGCGATTTTGTACGCATGTGGGATTACTATCTCGCCTACTGCCAGGGCGGTTTTATGGAACGCGTGATACATACTTCGCAGTTTTTGATTGCGAAACCTCTGTTTCGCGACACCCCCAGAATCGGTTTACCTGAGAACATCGAGGCAAAAAGTGATGCGTAGCAAAAAGGGTTTTTGTTACTGCGCCAAGCAAATGCTCGTGACTGCATCTGCTATCATTGCATTGCCTTTGCATGCGCAGCCTTGGATCGTTGGCGAAGCCGCATCGGTCGAAAGTGGCGAGTTACTCTATCAGGAGTTGCACTACCGCAGCGATGCATTAGCATTACTTAGCGACCGAGTGGAGTATGTAGCCCCCTCTGGCGAGTTATTAGTGGAGAAAAGTCTCAATGGTGCTCGCTCCTTTATAACCCCGGAGGTAGAACAGAATGACCTGCGTAGCGGTACTCGATTCTCTGTTAATGATAACGGCGATAGCCTAGAGGTTCGCTATCAGCGTGCCGGTCAGAGCTTAGTGAGCAAGCGTATAGAGAAGGAAGAACGACTCGTTGTCGACGCCGGCTTCGATCCCTATGTACGCGCCAATTGGGAGGCGCTCTCGACAGGTGAGGCCATTCGCGCCGAGTTTTTTGTACCTGCCAGACTAGATACCGTCAGGATAAGTATTCGCCAAACCGATGCCGAACAATGCGCTGCCATCTCATCCTCTGCGCTCTGTCTGGTGGTGCGACCCGCCGGAATTCTTCGCCTTGTGGGTTGGCTGATTGACCCCCTCTATCTGGCCTATGAGCAAGACTCGCAACGATTGCTGATGTATCGCGGCATCAGCAATCTTCTCGATGAGAATGGGGAGCCACAGAACGTGCTGATCCGCTATCAGTACGCCAACCCGGCTGGCTAGGCTAGCCCTTAAGTTACCTCTGCCTGTGAAACCGCGATATAATCCGTCGCTTCCGTGTGTGATCGTTAGATACGACACACCGTCACGGTATTGTAATCAGCAGCTCCAAGGACTCGGCACTGCGATTTGAGGTTTACGCTATGCCCCTTTCAGCACCGGCGCCACGGGCGCCTATCCACACACGCGCCATCAGTTTTAACGGCTTCGAGCGTGAAGATGGCTTGTTCGATATTGAAGCCCACATGACCGACACCAAATCATATGCCTTTGGTAATGATTGGCGTGGGCAAATCAATCCTGGCGAGGCACTACATGAGATGCTTGTGCGCGTGACAGTCGACGCTCAATTTGTGGTACAGCATGTAGAGGCTAGCACTGAGAATAGTCCCTTTCAGATGTGCCCGGATATTACGCCAAATTACGAGGCTCTTGTCGGATTGAAGATGGGCCGTGGTTGGCGAGAAGGTATACGTGAACGCGTAGGAGGCATTGCAGGGTGCACGCATATCACCGAATTACTCTACTCGATGGCGACTGTAGCGTTTCAGACCATCAGCCCGTTGCGCAAGCATCGTAATAACCGACCAGACTCTGACACGAGTCATCTGGGCAAGAAACCCGTCGTCCTGAATACTTGCCACGCGTGGGCAGATGACTCGCCGGTAGTTAAGGCCAACGTCCCCGCTTTTTATACGGGCAAATAGCGCACTACTCTTCTAGTAGAGGAAGAGCCATGGTAATGGCGACACCCTCCGCGTCGCGCAGATTTTCTGCACGAATCAGCCCTTGGTGGAACTCTGCTACTAAGCGCGCGATATGCAAACCGATACCAAGGTGAGGTTGTTTCTGTTTCTCTTGCGGTCGCACCGAGATCATCGAGTCGAACAGCCGACCCTTCATCTCCTCAGGCAAGTAGGGCCCATTGTTAGAGACCCTCACTACTGCCGTATCCCGTACTATTTTGCAAAACACTACGATCGGCTTGTCCGCATAGGTAAACTCCACGGCGTTAGCAATCAACTTATCCATCAACTGAGCGATATATTCAGGGACACCAGAGATGATCACTGGTCCTTCGATATCGGCAATGATGGTGACCTCTGGATAGGCTAGCCTGTAGCCTTCGACGCAGCCATTGATCACCTTGGCAAGATCCATGCGCTCTTTCTCGGAGCTTTGCAGCATCTGTTCGAGTCGCGTTGCCTCACTCATATTCGTGAGAATCAGATTCAGACGATTAATACCCTCCTCTGCTCGCTGAATATAGATCTCGGATTCTTTGCCTTGGGACACCATACCCAGATTCTCGAGAGATGAACGCACAACGGTAACTGGAGTGCGTAGCTCATGGGATAAACGCGAGGACATGTGCTCTAGATAAGTGGTGTACTGAGATAGACGCTCTACTATGCTCGAGAAACTCCGGGACAGATCGCCAATCTCATCCGAATTGGTGCTCGCGACTAAGTTGTTCCTTAGCCTGCCATTGTCATCAATAATATTCTCCGCCTGATTACGCAGATCGCGGATTCGCGTGGAGATTCGCGAGGCGAAAGCGAATAGTCCGAAAGAAATTACCAGCATGACTCCGAGTATGGTATTGAACAATGTCTCCAGCGCTTGGTTGCGGAACGTCCTAATACCATTCATGTTCTGATCGACAATTACTGCTCCCATTACCTCCTCATCTGCCACGATGGGATGTGCCGCCTCGAGGATACGAGTCTGGGAATCGGGAATAGTGCGGAACTGGGTCTGTGGTGCGCCTGCCAAGGCCGAATCGATATGAGAGCCCTCTGCAGTACCGCCAGCATAGAGCTCATCAATGAAATCATTCGAGGGTTTCGTGAGCAGCCTGTAATACAGTGGATGAAGAACATTGTCTTCAAAGAACAGCCAATACTTATTGACGGGCGAGCTCAATGGGTCTGCACTTAACGCTAAACCGGTTGCGGACTGTATGTCACCAACGCTGAGCAAAATTCGGCCCGCGCGGTCGATGACCTGAATACGGGAGTTTGTGTGTCCCATACCCTCAACGATGCGATCGATCTCCGGTGTCGGTCGCCGCAGAAAGCCGAGACGTTCGCGATCGTTTACGTCGGAGGTCGCCACCACTGAAGTCACCTCTCGGTCCTCAGTGTCATCGACATCGTAAAGCGCAAAACCAATCTGATCACCTAGCATGGTCAATGGCAGGCGTAGTTCAATCTCATAACCATCGGGTGCCTCATACCATTGCCCTGCGATGCGCTCTTCGTGTCGCAGAGCGGCGACATCACGAAGATCCTCGCCAACTTCGTAGGCATATAGAAACTCAGGCCCGCGCGGGGCCACAACATAGCGCTTGAACTCTCCCTCGCGAGTTACTAAGGAGATTTGCAGGAAATCGCTGCGGTTAACGCTTAGGCTATCTGCACTACGATAGATGGTCTTATCGTCGACCACTTTGACGTAGGCGTAGAGGAAGCGGTTGTATTCCCCGACCAGTAGTTTGAAGTTCAGCGAGTCATCATAGTGATAATAACGCGCGTAAGGACTGTGGGGGTTGAGCTCTGTACCGATGGTGTCATCTTTGCCATAGGAGAGCTCATAGCGCTGATAATCCTGCCAGTCCACTAACGTGTTGTCGTCCAGAGCTAGGGGATAAAACACGGGGTAAACATAAAGATCATTGGTCTGGCGTGCAGGGCTATAGCTGCCTTCATCGAACAGCTCTGGTCGCTCGTTTAGGGCTGTCGCAAGCGCACGAGCGGTACCCAGTACCGTCTCTTCCTGCCCTCGACGCAGATACTCTTCCATCTCTAAGATGTATTGATAACCGAGCCAAGGGATAACAAGAAGGAAACTGGACAGAAACACCAGTTTGAAGCGGATGCCGAAGGGGTTTTTCAAATACCGATTCATTATGAGTCAGTGGCGCCTGCATTATTTTGGGTGTTCCAACGATAGCCCATGCCATAGACAGTCTCGATACAATCGAATGACTCGTCGACCATCATGAACTTCTTGCGAATACGCTTCACATGCGAGGTGATAGTGCTGCCATCTACAAAGATCTTGGACTCTTGCATCAAGACTTGCCGGCTCTTTACATGGCCTGGGAATTTCACCAATGCATGCACCATCCAGAACTCAGTTACGGTCAGAGGCACTGGAATACTGTCCCACTGAATAGTTAGGCGGCCGATATCGAGAGTCAGCTTATCGCGCTGCAGCAAATTCTCGGGCGAGGTGGGCTGATCTAGTACGTCTAGACGGCGAAACAGCGCGGCAATTCGTGCCGAGAGATGGGGCAGACTAATATCCTTGGTAAGATAGTCATCGGCGCCCATGCGCAAGCCACTAACGGTATCGAAATCATTGTCTCGCGCGGTCAGGAAGATGATAGGAAGTGTCTCAGACATCGAGCGCAGCGACTGACAGAGCGTAAAGCCCCCATCGATCTCATTCTCCAAGCCTATGTCGATAATCGCCAGATTAGGCAGGCGTATATCGAAGGAGCGCATGGCATCCTTGCGATTGGAGAAGGTTTGCACCTCATAGCCCTGCTTGCGCAAGACATCTGCGTAATTTTCGCGGATTGCCGCCTCGTCCTCTACTATCGCAATTCGTCTCGCCATAATCTTCTTTACTCATCTCTGGTGGCCAAGCCGTGACACGAAAACCCTACGCCACGCGGCGCTAAGACACCGGAACTATACAGTATTTAAAGCTTAAACGTGAATGGCTCAAGACTGCCGGGGACAGTGCAAACACCCTGCCCTAATTCTGCCATATTCGGTCAGCGTCTAGCCCCAATTCACGCCTCTGAACGTAATAAAGACGGTGTTTAATCCTTGTATCCAATCTGTTTAATGAACAGTGGCTGTTTCAACAAGGATGTCTCGGAACTTTCTTCGAAATTACTTCACTAAATCAAGAAGGAACACAGAAGAGGCCCCCTCTTCACGCGTAGTTGTTTATTCAGCGGAGAGTTTCTCATGAGTCACGCAAAATTAGTCATCGGCAATAAGAACTATTCCTCTTGGTCTATGCGGCCTTGGCTGCTACTTAAAGCCTTCGATATACCGTTCGACGAGATCAATATCGCGTTGTATCAAGACAACACAGCAGAAAAACTAGGCCCTTACTCACCGTCCCTGAAGGTGCCCGCATTCCTCCACAGCGAAACTACAGTGTGGGACTCTCTCGCAATCTGCGAGTATATTTCCGAGCAACTCTTGGAAGGACGCGGCTGGCCTAGTAACCCGAAAAAGCGCGCTAGTGCCCGTTCGGTTTGTGCAGAAATGCATGCAGAATTTCCCCATCTGAAGAAAGAATGGCCGATGAACTGCAAAGCCTCTGTAGACCTGTTCGTGTCCGAGAAACTAGAAGAAGAGATCGCACGCATCGACGCGATCTGGAGCTGCTGCCGTCGCAAATATGGTGCAGGGGGCGACTATCTGTTCGGTAAATTTTCAATCGCAGACTGCATGTTCGCGCCAATGGCGATTTGCTTCCAATCCTACGGTGCAAAACTGAGCATGGAAGCCCAACGCTATGCCGACACCCTACTAGCCAACCCGCACATCCAAGACTGGATGAAACGAGGGCGCGCAGAAGAAGAATCCGTCTCAATGAGCAATGTCAGCAATATGTTTTGACGACTGAACCAGTTCCGTAAAATTAATTCGCGCGCTGCAACCGCAGATTTTTAGATTGGCGGTTTGAGTACCATTCGCTTGCAAGCAAGCTCCTACAGTCAGTGGGTTCTAGCAGGGCTGGGAAAAATCGAACCTGCCTAACAATAGAACGTTGATATTATTCGCGACCGCAAAACCAGAGGGGCGATGTGGGGTGCTTCGATGCAGGACCATGAGCCGCCCGGACGGCGGCGACTGAGCC
>CAXBOY010000013.1:0-47262 GCA_963977405.1 uncultured Gammaproteobacteria bacterium | reverse complement strand
ACGTAATCAACAGTCAACGCGTTAGCTAGTTTAACGTTCTGGTAAGTTGCAGTAGTTGAAACGCCGCTAATTGTCAGACCACTGATGGTGTTGCCTGTCAGAAGAGCAAGGTCAAGACCAGTAGTACTATCGAGGTTAATCTTCTCGAAGTTCTTGAACTGAGTTGCGTTACCAGCAGTGATAAGTTGTGCAGAAACAGAGTCATCACCGTCGCCACCGTCAATCACTGTAGTTGTAGAGGTAGCAACGCTGCCTGTACCAACTAACAGAGTGTCGTTGCCGGCACCCAGAGAGATCTTAGAAGCAGCAGCAATTGCAGAACCTAAAGATACGGTGTCGTCACCAGCACCAGAATCAACAGTTGTTGTAGCTGTTGCAGCAATAGTCATGCTGTCCTTACCAGAACCAGTTTTAACAGTCACTGCGGCAGCATTCAACGTACCAAGTGTCAGTGCGCCAGTAGCAGCAGAACCGTCGATGCTAGTTACCGCTGCTGCAGTTGTTGCCAACTTCAGAGCGCCAGAGCCAGTCAACGTTACAGACTTAAGTGCAGTGCTGTTTACTAAATCCAAGCTGCTCTTAGCAGTTGTGTTTACTGTAGCGCTTGTTGCAACAGTATCAGTTACAACTGTCTGGAACTCAGTCGCACCCGTAGAGTTGTAACCAGTACCCGCTGCATTTACAGTCAAGCTGTGAGCTGCTGTGCTGTTGGTGATAGTGATAGTGCGCGCTGCAGTAACGGCGCCTTTCAGAGTCACGTCAGTCAAGCCGTTTGCAGTGATGCCAGTGTTAACATCTACACCATCCAGAGTTACAGACTTCAGTGTAGTAGCCGTGTTGTTGCTGATAGTAGCTGCACCAACACCACCTTTGAGCGTTACAGCTGTCAATGCGGAACCAGTTACGCCCACTGTGCCAGCTGCTGTAGAGCCCTTAGTGATGCTGACTGCTTTACCGCCAGTCACTGTAGAGTTATTGGTCGTGCTCAGGTTCAGAGTTACGTCAGTAGTTCCCGCTGCAGTCAAAGTAGTTGCCGCTGTATCAGCTGCAACACCAGTGAAAGAAGTCAGGCCAGAAATACCGGAGATGTTCAAACCAGTGAAGTTGCCGTTAGTAGAAACGCTGATATTTTCAACGTTCTTGATAGTTGCGTTGTTGAACGAGAACGCTGCAGCAGGAGCAGAGCTCGCTACGTTCAACGTATCAGTACCAGCGCCGCCATCGATTGAATCAAGACCGCCAAACACGTCGCCAGCGGCAGTTGTGTAAGAAGCGTTGAATGTATCGTTGCCGCCAAGACCAGTCAGGCCATCAATGCCAGTAGTCAGTGTATAAGTTGAGCCAACGTTCACAGCACCATCTACATCTGCTTTTGCAGTTGTAACAGAAGCTGCTGAACTCGTGACGTTAACCACAATGTTTTGCAACGCTGCTAGGCTGCTACCGCTGAGGTTCTTCTCAACAGAGTAGTAAGTTGCAACTTCAACTTTGTTGTCGAATGCAGCAGCTGCTGTACCGAAAGTTGCGTTAGTGCTTGCAGTTGCGTTAACGAAAGTAATCGCCTCAACAAACGCGTCAGAACGTGACATGCCGCCGTTCAGGGCTGCAGTCAATACTGTTACTGCTTCCGCTTGTGCGGCTGCACTTGATTCAGCCAAAAGCTGTGATACGACCTTAGTCGCAAACTCACCATTAGTGCTGAAAGTTGGGAATATAGTTTTGAATTCGGCAGTAGCGGCAAGATTTGCTGCGATTTGCTTGATTGTAGAACCATTTTCGTATGCAGCTACTAGATCAGACAAAACACTTGCGCCTGGTGCAGCGTTAAACATACCTACTACGAGGCCGATAATATTGGTACGAGCTTCGACGGTAATCGCCATTGTTAGAACTCCTTAAAATTTATTCCAATTTGTTTTATCCGATTGTGACACGCCTACAGCAGCGGATGACCCCATTCGGTTGTGCCAAGGATACGTAAGTCCAATCTATTTCCCTGTGACTACAGTCACACAGAGGAAAATCTCTTACGTATTCCTAGTTAAACCCACTTGAGTGACACGAGTATTCCTGACCACAAGCGGACATGCCCCGGGATAGTACTAGGCCTTCGCAACAATTACAACCTGTTTCTTTCATTAACTCTCGAATGTAAGCTACTATTTTTAAAGCATTAAGTTGGCTTTTAAAAGCTCATACTTATGCCAAGTTCGAGGGTGCTATCTAGGCTATCGAACAGCTCTATATTGCTGCTCTGATGCTGGTGGTAGGCATTCACGACAAATGCCATATTGGGGAAGAGAGACTGCCTGTACTGTACAAGCACATAACTACGCTTAAGCCACCTCTGCGCACCATTGTCTAATAGCTCGCTATAGCCATTCGTATCGCGAAGCTCGGTGTGATTAAGCTGGCTGCTGAGCACGCCCTTGAGTATGGGGTATTGCCACTGGGCATTGAATTGCCAGCCGTTTCTGTCGCCACCAGGCCTGCCTGCATTAAAGGCTGTGTTGTTCAGCAAGCTTAACTCTAAGCCAAACGCACTCGGCTTGCCGGCCAATGGGACAGAACACTCCAAGCCTGCGCCGAGCTTGCTCTCTATCGAGTTTAGGCTGCTCTGATCTTTGTAGTTCTGATACTGCGTCGCCAAGCTATAGCTGCGATTACAAGCATCGTTCAGTGTGTGCTGGTAGCGAACATTGCCCTCAACCGCAGAATAAAGGGCATTGCCCCCGAAAAAGAGATGGCTCATCGCCGCACCGAATTGCCAGGCATGATCTCGCTTCGGTCGCAGATAGCTATAGCGAGACTCTAATTGCACAAGGTCAGATCCAGAATCTTCACTAACACGACCACGCATCTCGGCACTTACATTGTGTTGATGATCTGCCGCTAGTTGGCGAAATTGTCCGCCTAGGCGAAGATTTAGATAAGGCCCACTAATAGGTTGATACTCAGAATTCAAGGTCAGGATTACCGGCTCGCCCGAAAGTGTAAGGGTAATTTGGCTAGGGTCAGGCGCACCATTGAGATTATTGTCATAGCCCGCCAAGATATCAGCGCCAAAACCATGTTGCCGAGTCTGTGCGCGCCATTGCTGCTCTCGTTGCGCCAGTATGTTTTTGATGTTCTCTGGTAGATCCTCCCTCGCGAGCAATTGCTTATTTAAATCTAAGGCCGTAAACAACTGCCCGCGCAAATACAGGGCCTGTGCATAGTCGATGAGGGCCGCGCCATTATTCGCGTCTAACATCAAGGCTCGCTCTAGCAAATCTAAGGACTCCGCCAGATCTCCTGTCTCCATAACCACCGCTCCATATAGAGCGAAGTACTCTGAACTTAGCAGGCACTCGCTCATTAGTGGCGCAAGCCCAGACTCCAGAGCTCGCTGAGACTCGGGGTCTTCCCCAAATTGATAGAACGCAGAGAGATCAGGGCAAGCCTGAGCTGAGAAAGGAAGCATTAAGCTAATAGAGAGAAGAGACCAGCGCATATACTCTTTGGATCCGGCTAGGCGACAGACATAGCGGAGCATATGTCGTTTAACAAGCATGCAGGCAATTATCAATAAACGCGCAGCGACAAGCAATAAGAAACATGCCCCCATTTCGGCGGGATGCATTAAATAGAGAGAGGAGTCGCGGTTTTAGCGGCGCCCACCAGAGACAACGCTTAAGCTAACTGTGTCTGACTTGCTTCTGCGAGTAGGAGAGTCGGCAGCAACTGGCGAAAATAAAACGTGAGGCGTGCGCAGACCAGCCAAGAGATAGCTACCCTGAGACTCAAGCTTCTGATCGCTTAGCTGACGCGCAGCACATTCTCCGATCAAAATAGGTGACGCTAATTCCGCAGTCATCTCTTGAATGCGCAAAGTAATAGTAACGGTATCGCCCAACAGAGTATGGGTTCGCCGCTGCGCTGGGCCAATAGAACCAATAAGAACGGAGCCTTGCTCAATACCCACGCCTAAAGCTAATGGCTCTAAGCCTTGCGGTAGATGCTGGGGCAGCATATCGCGATCGATAGAGGCCTGCATTTGTTCTGCAGCATGCAGAGCCTGCGTTGCCGCTTGCGCATCGTGACCATCCCAAATGGCTAGCAGGCTGTCACCTTTAAACTCATGAATGCGGCCACCATGTTGCTCAACAATCTCTGCGGCGCGCACGAAGAAGAAATGCAGTAGAGCAGCGGATTCCTCTGGCGGTCTCGCCTCAGAGAATGCAGAGAAATTGCGTAGGTCCGCACTCAGCAAGGTGACCACTGCTCGGCGTGCATTGACGCTGGAGCTTGGCAGGCTAAAGGCAATCTCTTTCGCAACATCACTTGGAAGATAGGCATTTAAGTTACCGAACACTCGGCTACGCTCGCCCCGCACTCGCGCTTGCTCGAGCAGCATCAAAGCGCTGGCGGCAAGTACGCTATAGAGAGCGGTGCTTACCCAACCTAGCCAGATGTTGCTAGAACCTAGTAACTCGATATGCAGCGTGATGGCCGCACTGGGCAATAACAAGCCCGCAATGGGCAGGCCGTAGCTAGCGAAACGCTCGCGTGCACCCGCAATAACAAACAAGATAGCCGCACTGACCATGCTTAGTAGAAACATAAACAGCGCCGCGCCGCTTGGCGCATAGGGCACATTAGTATCAAGCAGGCTGCCCAAGATTCGAGCCAGCAACTCGACACCCGGCGTGGCACCACTATAGGGAGTGGGTACAATGTCACCAATCCCGAAAGCAGTTGCCCCCACTATCACCCAACCATTCTCTAGCATCGCAGGGTCGTAATCGCCATTGAGAATATCCGCGGCAGAGATAGCCTGATAGGTTTCGGGAAGATTGCGATAGGAGATGCGCATATTTCCTTGTGCATCTAGCGGGATGCGCAGACCTGGGTAAGAGTCGAGCTGCAACATTTGTGCGGGAGCAAACAAAGAATTTCCTTCAGTGACGCTGACACCCCATACCTGCGTACTAAGTGCTTGTAGTAAAGCACTGATAGGCAGAGCGGGGTAGGCGCTTCCATCTACACAGATGAGAGCCGGCATTTTGCGGATAGCACCATCCGAAGAAACGATAGGGGAGATGTGCCCTTTGGGAATAGATGCGAAAGTGGCGTTATTAGCGATGTAGTTAGAGGTGCTAGCCAAGCCATCCGAACAACTTACGCCAGACACGGGATGACTCAATACACCCGTTCGCAGAGTTTGCTCAGAATTAAGTTGCGGCTGCTGTGCCAGCACTGCGCCGCGGGAGGCCTGTAGAGCCAACGCTAATGCATCGTCGCCTTGTGCCGTTTCGGGGAATACGATGTCGTGAAGCTGAAGCTGCACGCCAGCATCATTCAATGCCGTGACCAAGCGCGCCATCGTTGCGCGAGGCCAAGGCCAGTTACCTTCTTGAGCAAGACTCTTCTCGTCGATCGCGACAATAGTGATGCGCTGCTCCAATGCTGTCTCGGGGTTCAGAGTCCAACCCAGCGCCCCAACACTCTCTTCAACCGTATCTAAACTGCCCTTGAATAAGGTCACAATCAATGCCGTCAAAACCCCAGCGAGCGCCAATAGAAGAAGGCGTGCACCATAGGGCACTAGGCGCAATAGAAAGGCCAGTGCTCGATTGAAGGGATTGATTAGACTGAGAGTGCTCATGACTATGGCGCGCCCCAAAGGGTAAGGCCGTCTACACGCTTGCCCTCGCCGAGAGTCTTCTCGAAGAAGTAAGCAGCTTCATTTCCTTCCAAGCTCACTGCACCTTTCACGCTTTGCATGTCCGTATCGTTATAGAAGAAACCACCATCGTCGTACTTACCCGAGGCAGAAAAATCGACTCGGCCAGAGGCGTCAGAGTTCAAGTCAAGCTGGGTCCTGAAGCTCTTTGCATTAAAATCAACCGATAAAGAACCGCTGTTGACCTGCATAGACATCACCCCTGAATCGGAATGATAAAAAGCTTGTGCACTGCTCAGAGCGAAGCTCACCACTGTTAGATCAGGCCGGACTAGTGTGCTGCCGTTGCTATCCCTGAATAGTACATACCCACCACCACCGACAGTAACATCACGACCAGCACTTGCAGTGCTATACGCTAAGCTAATTCGCTCTTGAGACCCCTGACCGCTATTGCCATTCCAGCGCCCCCAAACAAGATTGTTAGCAACCAGACTATTGGCCGACAAAGCTGAGCTTGGCGTGAAATCAGGCTTTACAGTAGGGGTAGGCGGCTTAGGCGTCACGATCACAGGTGGGCGCGAGGCAACATTGCTAGCGACTTCGGCCACACGGCGCGATGTGACATTTTCAAGATAGAGCTCTGTACCGGCAGTCTTGTCGTCTGCCCGAGTCTCGGGCTCTGCATTAGCGACGGCTACTTCCTCGGTGGAAAGCTCACCGCGTTCATCTGTAGCGGGAACCAAACGAGGCAGGGGTGCATTGCCATCTACTTGTACCATCTGCAATGAGTCTTCGGAAAGCTCCACGGCATTTGCTGCACATGGGCCAAATGTAGTGGCCAAGCAATCCAATGAGAACGGCGCCATTACGATGGCACCCTCTTTCACCATTGCGCGAACCGACTGGCCAGAGGCACTCACAACGAAATCAGTACCCCGGACGCCGATCGCAGCAACAGGGGTATTCAGGCGGAAACGATCACGTGCCGCGTGAGCTCCTTCACCGGAGATGGCGCGAGTAACGCCTTCAAGAAGATTTAACTTGATTGAGGAGTCTTTAGGACTTTTCTCATCGAAGTCGTAGCGCTGAATCTCTAAGGTACTATCGGGACGAACGCTCACTAGGGCGTCGTCGACGAAACGAATATGCACATGGCCATTAGACTCTGTAATGACCTGATCGCTGACCTTTATAAGAGTGCCAGCGTGAACCGGTGTGCGCTTATCGCCCGATTTAAGGTAGGCCTTGCCCAGCACGAGGCTCACTTCGCCTACGTTTGCGCCAGTTTCCCCATGGGCCGACGCCATCGCTATAAGCAATGGCAACAACGCGATGCGAGTCGCAGTTCGTTTTCCGAAATTTGGTAGTCTAGTTTGCATATTCTCTTCCCCTTAGGGAGTGAAGTTCAGTTGGGGCACAACTGACCTAGATTGACGATGCTTAGAATATCGCAAGCTAATTGAAACTCGGGTGATTACAGTCACACGGCACGTAATTACTGACGTTTGCTATTCCCCTTAGAGCTTCTATAATGCCCCAGCGTCGCCGAAACCAGCCACCAGGGATAGAACACAACGTGGTAACCCCAGAGCTGTTAAGCACTTTTCCTATTTTAAAACCTCTGTCTCACGAGATTCTGAGTCAACTTGCGACACTGTCTACTCTGCGTAAGTTCGCTCGCCGCGGCATTGTCTTAAATGCCGGTGTAGAGGAAGAGGCCGTGTGTTTCTTATTCGAAGGGCGCTTGCAAGGGGTTGATTTTACCATCGATGGGCGCGAAGTGGGCCTCTATTTTGTCGAACCGGGCGATTTTTGCGGCGATCTTGGTCTTTTCGATCACGGCACTCAACCTGAATATGTCATTGCATTGACCTCCGCCGTCACAGTATTCATTCCGATGGATAGCCTGCGCGAGGTCATGTTGAAACAACCAGAGATTTTCAAGGTGCTAGGTCAGCGCTTGGCCTCACGCCTTAGGCAGATGACGCGACAACGTTCTCTACTGGGCCTACCTAATATCAGCCAGCGCGTTTGCTGTCAGCTGTGGATGCTACTGGAGGCAGGCGAGAAGGGCGGGCGCAGCGCCTCGAAGATAAACAACCCTCCTACGCACATGGAGATCGCAATCATGCTGAACTTGAGCCGAGAAACTGTTACCCGAGTCTTCCAGACCTTGCAGGCTCGACAGATTGTTAAACGCGATGGCCCAGCTTGCTTGCTCATCAACGACCCAGACACGTTAAAAGCCCTCGCAGAGGGTGCGCAGGAGCTCTAAGTAGAGCTCTAACAGGCGAACCGGTGAACGTGTACAATCTCGTCCTTAAGGAACAAAACTTGAAAAGGGCTCGACAGCGCCCCACTTAGATGAACTCACTAATACAACACTATGAATAAGAAGCCTCAATGAAAGATCCTAAAAATAACGTCCGCTACAAAGAACTCTTCGAGGCTTTTAAGTCCGTCCGCCAATACTTCATCTACGCAGGCGCGTATAGCGCCGCTATCAACCTATTAATGTTGGTGCCGACTCTGTACATGTTACAGGTCTATGACCGCGTGATGAGTAGTGGCAGCGTTTCAACACTGGCGATGCTAACCATCATCATGGTGTTTCTGATGGCAGCAAGCGGCGCATTCGAGTGGGTCCGCTCGAGAATCTTAGTCAGCGCCGGCAACAAGATCGAGCAAGGCCTGCGTAACCGTGTATTCGATGCGACCTTCAAGCAGGCTCTCTATTCCGGCGGCATGAGCAATGGCTCACAGCCCAATAATGACCTGTCCCAGCTGCGACAGTTTATGACGGGCAATGGCCTATTTGCCCTATTCGATGCCCCATGGTTCCCCATATATGTAGCCGTGATGTTCATGTTCCATTTCTGGTTCGGTGTCGTCGCCATAATCGCCGGTTTAGTCATGGTAGCTTTGGCCTATGTTACGGAGAAGGTCACCACTACCAAGCTCAAGGATGCCAATACCGAAGCGAACTGGGTAAACAATCAAATCAATGGCAGTATTCGCAATGTGGAAGTCATCTCAGCAATGGGCATGATCGAAGATGTTCGCAAACGTCAGCAAGTGCGTGCCAACAAGGTACTCTTCCTGCAGACCGACGCCAGCCACTGGGCCGGCATTCTCACTACATTCTCCAAATCTTTTCGCGTTATCACGCAATCTCTAATCCTCGGCTTGGGCGCTCTACTGGCTCTTAACCAGGAAATATCGCCCGGCATGGTGATTGCTGGCTCCTTATTACTCGGCCGAGCGCTCGCGCCAATCGACATGCTGGTGGGCACTTGGAAAGGCTTCTCTGTAGCTCGCGCTCAGTATGATAGACTCGGCCAACTATTAGAGAACATTCCGAAAGACACAGAGACAATGTCTTTGCCAGATCCTAAGGGCAATCTCAGTGTCGAAGGGATATATATAACGCCGCCAAGTGCACGTGCTCCCGTGGTTTCGGGCGTTGCCTTTGAGCTTGCGGCGGGCGAAGCCTTGGGAATCGTGGGACCGAGTGCGTCTGGAAAATCCTGTCTCGCCAGAGCTCTGCTCGGCATCTGGCCAACCGGAGGCGGTAAGGTGCGTTTAGATGGCGCCGACATCTTCTCTTGGGACCGCCGCGAGCTGGGCCCTCACATTGGCTATCTGCCTCAGGACATCGAGTTATTCGATGGCACCATCTCCGAGAACATCTGCCGCTTCGGTGAGATTGACCCTGACAAAATCGTGGACGCTGCGCAACTTGCCGGAGTACACGAACTCATCCTGCGCTTGCCTAATGGCTACGACACGCTCATTGGCGGTAGCGGCGGCATACTCTCTGGCGGGCAACGACAACGCATCGGTTTCGCACGTGCTGTATACGGCAACCCTAAACTCATCGTTTTAGATGAACCTAATTCTAATCTCGATGATCAAGGCGAGCGCGAACTCGTAGCGGCGCTGCAAAGAGTTAAAGAACGAGGTTGTACCGTCGTCGTGATTACCCACCGCACTATGGTGTTGATGTGTGTAGACAAGATTCTCGTCATGAAGGACGGCGCCGCGGTCAGCTTTGGTCCGCGTGAACAAGTCCTCGCCAACCTCATGCCACAAGCCGACAAACGCAAGGCCGCTCCAGGTTGAAACAATCATTGCGAACGACATTAGGATAAAAGAACGTGACTGACAAACAGAACGATCAGGACAATTTACCAGTACTGACTGGCAGTAGACCGAGCAAGGCAGTGCGCGCGCCTGAACCTTTCGAGGTCGATACCGGTATCGAAGCGCCAAGCAGAGCTGGATTGATAATTGCCTTTTTAGTCTTTGGCGTATTCGGTGTGTGGGCTGTTACAGCGCCGATCGACGGAGCAGCACATGCTCCTGGCGCTGTAACTGTGCGCTCCTATAAGAAGACGATTCAGCACCTCGAAGGTGGCATGATCAGTAAGATCTACGTCCAGAACGGTGACTATGTTGACGCTGGCGCACCACTAATAGAACTCGATAGCACACAGTCCCTTGCACAATTGGAAATCGCAACTGCGCAGTTCACTGCTGTTAGTGCTCTCGAGGCCCGTTTACTTGCTGAGCGCGATGGCCTCGAAGATTTTAACCTTCCTTCCACGCTCGACACATCCGATGTCAACGCGCGCTCCGAACTCGCTGCTCAGAAACAGATATTTGCCGCGCGTAAGGCGTCTCGCGAGGGCAGCATCGCAGTGCTAAAACAACGTATTGAACAGCTGCGTTCGAGGGTAACGGGTTTGAAGGCTGTGCGCGAGAGCAAAGAGGAACTCGCGGCCTCGTTTGGCGAAGAATTAGCAGACACACGCATCTTGTTGGAACAGGGTTTTTCCGACAAATTACGCCTGCGCAATCTAGAACGCAGCCACGCCAGTTATGAGGGCGAAGCCGCCGAATTACTCTCTAGCATTGCCTCGACGGAGATGCAGATAGGCGAAACACAGTTACAGATACTACAGACTGAAAATGAATTCCGCTCCGAGGTTGTGTCGCAACTTAGCGAAACCCAGACACGCCTGAAAGACCTCCGCGAACGCATCTTTGCACTGAACGATGTAGTAGAGCGGACTATTATTCGCGCACCGGAATCTGGCATTGTTAGTGGTATGCAGTATCACACCGAAGGCGGAGTAGTCGGCCCTGGTGCTCCCATCGCCGAAGTCGTGCCACAGGGGGACGAACTAATTATCGAGGCGCGAGTACCCTTAATCGACATCGATCGCGTGCAAGTTGGCCAGGTTGCGACCATTCGCTTCTCGAGTTTCGGCAGTAGTACTCCAACGCTGTTTGGCACTGTGCTAAGCCTGTCCGCCGATGCGATGGCCGACCAACAAACAGGAATACCATTTTACTTAGCACGGGTGTCTGTAAACCCCGAGAGCATGGAAGCACTTGGCTCGTTGACACTGGTCCCTGGTATGCCCGCCGAAGTGCTCATCGCCTCTGGCGAGCGAACATTCCTACAATATGTAATGAAACCTTTTTCCAATGCGATCGCTCGCAGCCTAATTGAAGATTAACGCGTATGAAAGCCCTTTACATTTCAACGCTCTGCCTTAGCCTCGCTTGTGCAAGTGTATTACCTTCCTACGCGGCTGAAGTCTCAGAAGAGGCTGTAACTCGCTTAGTAGTGCAAGGCAGTACTCTGGAAGATTTCTTTACCGCAGCGCTTGATTATAGTCCTGAGCTGCGGATTTCACGCGATCGATTGGACATTAGTTCGGCACGCAAAAAAGCCGCGAATGGAGAACTACTGCCACAACTCAGTGCCAATGGAAGTGTCTCGGATAATAATCAGTTAGACAATGTACGGGATGTCCGTAATAAGTATCGTGGCGAACGTTACTCTGTCCAACTCACCCAAGTCCTGTTTAACTGGTCGGCTTTTAGCGCACGAAGTGCTGCTTATCTTGCTGAAGATCAAGCCGAAGCAGAGTATTACGCCCAGCTTTCATACGTACTTACTGACGTGGCAGAGAAGTATTTCGAGGTTCTGCAAGCCGAAGACGCAGTCACTTCAATCAACGCAGAAGTCGAAACTTTCAGTAATCAACTGCGACAGATCGAGTCGCTATATGAACTACAATCAACCCAGATTACCGACTTGTATAATGCTCGGGCTAGGTTTGCATCGGTTCAGGCAGAGCAACTCACTAGAGAGAGTGACCTCGCCTTAGCTCGCGAAAAGCTCCGCTCAGTTTCCGGAGTGAGCGTTGGTGAACTTTATCGCCTGAATGAAGAGATAGAAATACCCTCCGTAGAAGGTAGCGTAGAGACATGGCTCGAACGTGCTCGCAATGGCAATCAACAAATCATCGCTCGCGAGTACGCAGTGCGTGCAGCGAATAAGCGCATAGATCAGAGACAAGGAGCCTATATGCCCAGTGTCTCTATCGTCGCCCAACAGCAAAGCTCTAACCTCGGCTATGACAACAGACTCGCCGACAGCACGGACTCTAGTTATATCGGCCTCAATGTGACCGTTCCCCTTTTCGCAGGCGGGCGCAATCGTGCCGGAGTAAACGAGGCAAGAAGCCAACACAGTATTGCGCAGAATGAGTTAAGACAAATTCAATTAGAGATTGTCGAGCGCACTCGTTTAGCCTATTTGCAGGCTAAATCTAGCGAGTTGCAAATTACTGCGGCAGAGCGATTAGTTGAATCCACAGCGCTTTCCTATACAGCAATGCAGCGCGGTTTCGAACTTGGCACCGTCAACAGCGTCGATGTGCTTAACGCCCTGCGTGATCGTTTCGCGGCAGAACGTGACTTGCAACGCGCTCGCTACGCCCATATTCGCTACAATCTTTTACTCAAGCGCGAAGCGGGTATTCTTAGCGCAGACGACTTGCTGGACGTTGGCAACTGGTTGATCGCACCACAGAATTAGGCCACGCCACTCTCTTATTTTAAAGGAAGTCTAGACTAGGAATGTTTTTTCAACTGCTTCGACAGTGGCTATTTGCCCCCATCGTTCACTATCGCCTGTTTCACAACTTTGTGCGTCAGGACTTTACTGGTCAGTTTGCTGGCTCCTTTGGCGGCATGGTGTGGCTATTCATCACCCCGATCGTCAATATCATGATCTACTCCTTCGTCTTTAGCGTGGTGTTTAGAGCACCTATGCCGGTGGAGTATGGCAATACGCCCTTCGTGATATTCATGATGATGGGCTATCTACCGTGGTTCGCATTCGGCGACGCCATGGGTAGGGCGAGCACTCTTCTTTTAGAGAAAGCACCGCTGATTACCAAGGTCATGTTCCCGGTGCAGATAATCCCCGGTGTCGGTACTATCGTGCCTTATATGGTCCATGGCATAGCGCTATCGCTGTTCCTCGTCTACCTAATGACACAGGGTTACTTCAACCTCATGTGGTTCTGGGTGCCTCTGATCTTCGCATTTCAGTTCCTCTTCACTATGGGCTTGGTCGCCATACTCTCGGCACTATGTGTGTTCCTGCGGGATATTCAGCAGATCGTTACTCTAACGCTGACCTCGTGGTTCTTCCTGACGCCGATCGTCTACCCGATCTCACTGATACCGGTAGAGTACCAGCCTTGGTTATTGCTAAACCCCATGCACAACTTCGTCGACAGCTACCGCGAGCTAATTCTTTTGGGCAACTTCCCGATGACGAGTTTCCAGATTATCGTCCCGGTATCCCTCTTTACCTATTGCTTCGGGGGCTGGGTCTTCATGCGTATCCGTCATGCCTTCGGCGACGTACTGTAGAGCAGAGGAATCTATGCACAGCATCGCTGTAGAAAATGTATTTAAAGACTTTAGAATCTATGAGCGTCCTCAGGATCGCTTACTAGAACTATTGCTGCGCAAACAGCGCCATAAGAATTTCCACGTGTTGCAGGACATCTCCTTCTCTGTTCTGGAAGGGCGCAGCCTCGGCATCATCGGCGACAACGGCGCAGGCAAGTCGACCCTGATGAAGTTGCTTGTTGGTACGCTACAACCCACCAGTGGCAGCATCGCCATCAAGGGCAAGGTAGCAGCGCTATTAGAGTTGGGCGCTGGCTTTCACCCCGAGTTCACCGGTCGCCGTAACATCTATCTGAACGCCGCATTGCTCGGCGTTTCCGATGAGAACATCGCCGAGCTAGAGCAGAGGATTATCGAGTTCTCGGAGCTTGGCGATTTTATTGACCGCCCGGTAAAGACTTATTCCTCCGGCATGTATGTACGCCTCGCGTTCTCTATTGCCACGATGGTTGACCCAGATGTTCTTGTGATCGACGAGGCCCTTTCGGTTGGGGATATTGCGTTCCAGAAGAAGTGTGTGGAACGCATGAATGAGTTCCGTAAGCAGAACAAGACGATGATCTTCTGCAGCCACTCTATGTATCACGTGCAGGAATTGTGCGACACCGCAATATGGCTAGAGAAGGGCCGCATCCGTGAGATCGGCGAGAGCCATCAGGTAGTGGGGCATTACGAGGATTACTGTAACAGCAAGTCCACAGACCCCCATGAGGTGCCCGACATCAATGTAGTGGAGGATCGCAAGATCAAAGACTGCAAGGTGTTCTACAGCATGGTGCGTAATCTCGATGGTGAAGAGATAGAGGAAGTTGAACCGCTAAGCGACATCATTCTGGAATCCAAGATCGAGATAATGCAAGACGGCCTGGTTTGCAATTTCGGTTTCGCGATCATGCGCACGCTCGACGAGATTCAATCGGCCTACCTCACTACCGACCTCACGGATGTGCCGAAGGGTCCGTTCAAGAAGGGCGATATCATCATGGCGCGTATCCGTGTTAATGCGATCTCGATGCGAGTAGGGGAGTTTTATGTGATTGGCGGCGTCGCCGATTCCAGCGGCTTGCTGTGGTATGAAACAAAGCTTAGCAAGCTAATTAAGATAAAATCCACCAAAGGAGTAGGCTCGGTGGTAATGCGAGTCGACTGGGATATCGAGTGCCCCTAGTCCTCCACTTGCGCCGGGCGTGAGTCCGGCAAACGGCCATAGGGGTCCACCTTGAAGACCTTGGCGCGGGCATCCTTACTTATCTCCACTATCTCCATATAGGCCTGCGATACCGTATCTATTTCTTCTGCATTCGATTCTTCCTCGCTCTGCTCCTCGTTCTCGAGCGACGGCTTAGGATAGGCAAAAATGGAATAGAAAGAGCTATAGGTAAAGCCAATCCAGTTAGAAAGTTCAACGAAATTCTCGGTCGGGAGCAGGTCTCCCACTTGCTGCTTGCTAATGAAATCATGCTTTTCACGATAGGCGATAATCTCTTCGATGTACTCGTCGGTGAGTCCTGGCAAGATTTGCATCGCCTCACGCGTGGCGAAGTTTAGGTTCACGTTCTGTCCATTTCCATAGATCGTAAACGCCGCGTCTAGGTTCACGTCCTTGAACAATTCGTCGAAGCCTCTGATAAGGCGCAGCTCCTCAACGCTATCCAGCTCACCGTTATTGCGCGGACTATAGGGTGGGTCTAGAGACTCGTAGTATTCCTTCTCGGCGCCATTGATGCCCGCACCATCGTTCAAGTCCGTCCAATCGTTCCACGCCGTAAGCAGATCCTGCACCTGTTGATAATCCGGATCTGGGCCAAGACGCTTCTCTATCAGTAGTTGGAGCTGTGCAGGACGAATGCCACTCAGATTCACCTTGCCCACATGATCATAAATGCGCACAACCATGTCTTCGTCTGCGGGATAGTACAGGGTTAAGGGTTGGCCATTAAAGCGATTGTATGGATTACGAAAATTACCATCCTCGTCTAACTCAACTACTCGGTCTATGGGCGCAACCATGCGCTCTAGCATCAATTCCATCTCTGCCTGATTCACCGCCGAATTGATACGGGCCAGATCGTTAACCGCAGCGCGATTATGAAAAGCGGTTTTAGCGGAGAGTTGAACCTTTCCTGCCATCACTGTTACTAACACAGTAAGCAACACAGAAGTCCATAAGACGATGATAATGACTGAGCCACGCTGTCTTAACATCATTGGCCCCCTAGTTGTGGACTTGGGGCAAACGGATTGGTGGCACCGGATCCGGTAATGGCCGGACGTATCTGGCGGTGCTCATTGGCGCGGATACGGGCGACAACGTCGAGCTCACCCTCAGATGAGTTTCGAGCATCTAGTGGAGTAAGGCGAATATGCACCGCTAAGGGGAGAACGGAGAGCTCATGGCCTGGCCAGTCGTCCCGCCATCTCTTACTGAAATCGAGCTCTTCATAGAGGTAACTGAACTGCGCTGTATAGTTCGGTAGCAATAGACGCAGCTCGGCATCTTCAAGTCGAGCGCTAGGATTATCGCTCATGGCGGGTGCGAGCTTAAGATACACGCCTTCATTGTTAACCGATTCTAGTTGCCATGCGGTAAGCCCACCACTGCGTTGTGGTGACACCGTAGACACCCAGCTCAAGTTGTCGTCCTCACCCTGAAAATAGACATAGCGACCCAAAGTATCGGTGTTTCGGTAGCTGTGAGGGAAGGCGCCTTGCAGGGCACGTTCTAACTGAAGGATTGCGATGGTCTCGTCTAAACGCTCATCTAGGGCAGAGGTATCGTCCTCCCAGTCGTTCATCACGCCGTACATTCCCGTACTGAGAAGGCTCAGCAGCATTGCGGTGAGGGCCAGCGATAGAATAATCTCGATGAGCGTGAAGCCCTTCTGAGAGTTGCCTTCTCTCATATGCCCGCTCATTCTTGCAACTCGAGTCTAATCCAACGAGTGCCGCGTACCGCCTCATCGCTACGCTCATCGACCACTTCATAATACTGGAGCTTAAAACTACTCGGTTCGGTTTTGCGCGTAACCGGGTCTAGATATTCCTCTGGACGAATTCGAAAACGATCCTCGTCTATTGCGATCTCGACGTCCGCGTACTCATCCTCGAGAAGTGCAAAGTTGATTTTCGCACGGGCAGCTATGGCAGCATTTAAGCTCTGCCCAGAACGAAAAGCTAGCTGTTTGCTGCCGGCCGCCAGCGCGAACAAACTGCCTAAAACCATAGCTGTAATCGTGAGGGCCACGATCACCTCTAATAGCGTAAAACCGCGCTGCGTACGCTTTAGAAATTTGGGCTGTCGGCGTTCAATCATCGGAGTACTCCGTACGCACTTTACCCGAGAATGGATCGATGGAGATCACAGCTTCGCGCCTATCCAAAGTCAAGATTACTGAGCCACCGGTACTGCCACCTTCGGGAAAAAACGTAATAGTAATTCCGTCTTCCACATCGGGGCGCTGCTGGGTGCTGTCTTCGTATGCGAACTCGATGCCCCGAGCTTGCCATGCCTCCGAGCGGCCTAGCTCGGAGCGCGCACTCTGCGCGGCGGATTCGGTAGCTTCGTTAAGTTCAAGATCTGGAAAGAATTGAGCACTCGAGGGTTGGCCAGTAACGACCGCCGTGCGACGCGCGTAGTTAAGCAGGGAGCTCACTTCACGCGCCTGGGCAGTAAATGTGCGCGAGTTCATATTGCCTATACTCGGAATGAGCAGAACGCTGCCCATAGCCAATATCGCCAACACGATGATCAGCTCAAGCAGGGTGAAACCAGCAATCGACTGCCTAATTGCTAATGTCGGCGTCATTATCCTCACCGCCTGCACGGCCATCTGCGCCGAACGAGGTCAGCGTGTAGCTACTGCCGTTGGAGGTATATTGATACTCGTTGCCCCAGGGGTCGCGTGGCACTTCTTTATTAAGATAAGGGCCATCCCAGGTTGAGCGACCAGTGGTATTCACCATTAAGCCCTCAAGTTCGTCGGGATATTGCCCAACATCGAGACGGTGAGTCGCTAGCGCCGAGCCTACAGCGGAGATCTGCGACAGCGCAGCATCGTGTCGTGCACCATCGGCCTTGTTGAACAGGTTAGGTGCTACCATCACGGCCAACATGCCGAGAATCGCCATTACGATGAGCAGTTCGATAATCGTAAACCCTTGATTACCTTGTTTAGTATTTGTGTTGATCATATCTACTCCTTGCATTTAGGGCGCTAAATTGTGATTGCCTGCGCCGAAAGCGAATTATTGACCTATATCTTCGAACAATTCCGCCGCCAATTCAAAACGGTTGAGAATCTCGCTAAATTGCGCGGCATTGCCATCGTTGAGATTGACTATCTCTGGGCGCAGCACAATAAAGAGCTCTTTGCGCTCTGCGATGTCCTGTTGGTAAGAGAAAAGCTTGCCTACCACCGGAATTCGATTCAGGCCTGGCACACCGCTATTCAAGTCCGAGTTAGTCGACTGAATCAGGCCGCCTAGGACGATGTTCTCATTGTTACGCACGACCACTGAGGTCGTGATTTCCTGATTGTCGAAGATAGGGTTGTCGTCAACACCAGATGCTTCTTGGATAGAGGAGAGGCTCTGTGTGATTATCATGTTTACCACACCGTCGTTATTAATGCGCGGCGTGATGCTTAGCACGATACCAGTGTCGCGATACTGGATGCTGCTGATGATATTGTCGCCACTCTGGGTAGTCGTAGAGCCCGAGCGCACCGGTACAACCGAGCCGATCTTGATCTCACCTTCCATATTGTTCACTACGGTCAGCGACGGACGAGCCAACAATTGAACCTCATTATTACTAGCAATCGCCTCGAGGGTGGCTTCGACTCGAGCGGCACCATCGACGAAGGACTTCGTAAACAGCAGACCACTCAAACCTGAGTTGGGTATGAACGAGGTACTGGCACTGGTTGACGGTGCATTCGTCGCGTTTAGAGCCACCCGCGCCCAATCGACGCCGAAACGGGTTGCGTCGGTTAATGTCACCTGCGCAATCACCGCATTGATCATCACCTGCAAAGGTACCGCGTCTAGCTGACTAATGGTTGCCAGTAGCTGGCGATAGTCACGTGGGTTAGCCCGCACCAATAAACTGTTGGTGGCCTCGTCGGCGACAATGGAAACCTTAATATTTGCAGAAACCGCTTGCTCATTGCCCGCTCCGCCCACCGAGGCATTGGGTAAAGACGGGACTGTACGACTGACCGTTTCACCCTCTGGAGTAACGACGTCGAC
The DNA here is from genome assembly GCA_963977405.1 of uncultured Gammaproteobacteria bacterium. Taxonomy (GTDB): domain Bacteria; phylum Pseudomonadota; class Gammaproteobacteria; order Pseudomonadales; family Pseudohongiellaceae; genus UBA5078. Next base: position 28,562 of record CAXBOY010000013.1, on the reverse strand, counting down.
AGTCTCGAAAACGTCGTTGGCCGTGCGTACAGGAGCGTCTTCTTCATCTAGTTCGAAGACACTAGTCAGCGTCGCAGCTAGGTCCAGCGCCGTTAGATTCTTAACGCGATAATGAAACAGTTGCTCAGACTGCTCTTGGCTATCGGCATCGAGTAATCGCACCCAGCGCGTGATCTCCTCGAAACCTCGATTTGATGGTGCCGTTACCAGAAGCGCGTTTATACGCTCGAGTCCTTTGACATGATAGGCCGGATTATTGCCTTCGATAAGTTGTAAGACCTCGGTCAGTTCCTCTGCAACCTCTGCTGCCGCGGCAAAACTGAGTGGATATAGATGCAGCCCCTGATTCTGGAACGGGTCCGCATCGATCACCGCGAGTAGTTCATTGATACGACTGAGTTGTGAAGGGCTCGCAGAGATGGCAAGCGTGTTATTAGAGATACGAGAAAGATTGCCGTTTGGCAGCACTAGTGGACCGAGCATTTCCAAGGCGGTTTCTACGGAGACATAAACAAGTGGTGTGATCTGCGTTACCACGCTCGCCGTTGTACCTGCCGTGTCGCCTCGTGTTGTGATCTCGACGGGTAAGTTAACATCTCCCTGACGCGCATAGTATACATTGCCGACACGCTCTAGAGTTACACCTGCCTGACGAGTGAGTAGTCGAATAAGGGGCCAGATGTCTTCTTGGGTTAGAGGGCGATTAGCAGAAGTGCGGATGCTGATCTTATCGGCAATGCTTGGATCGATGATAATCGTGGTGTCTAGAGCCGCCGCTAATTCCTCGATGACAACTCTTAAATCTGCCTGCTCGTAGTTCAACTCCACCACATCAGTGCTGAGAGCATTTACCGGAACCGGCGGGGTATCAGAATATCCACCAATTCTACTGTTGCCATCGCGATTGATCGAATCGATAAGACGCTGCTGCTCGTCGTCTTGTGCAGACTGCACGACTACAGAAGGGGCGACTGCGCCATTCGTTGTCGCGCTGGATAATATAGGGCTTGAGGTATTGCCTGGGCGAGTGCCTGAATTGCCGCCACCGGGCATAGTGGCGCAGGATACCAAGCTTATCGCGAGGCCTATAAGTGCCAGTTGTCTTGTTGCGTTCACAGTTCTACTCCAGTCCAATTTTAAAAATCCACCGTGTTCATAGAGAACACCGCGGAGAGCATTGTGATGGTGATCCCACCTACCGCAATGCCAAGAAATAAGATCAACGCGGGTTGCAGTGCCGATACTAAACTCGACATTTGATTCTTCACGCTTGTATCGAAGCTCGCAGCAGTCTTGAGCAAAATGCTGCCGGTTCTGCCTGACTCTTCGCCTACGGTGATTAGCTGATGCAATAGCGTAGGAAACCGGTTCGTCTTCTCTAGCGATATGCCAAGGCCAGATCCGGAACGAACATCGTCTTCAACCTGACGAAGATGTCGCGCGATGTCGGTATTGCTCACTACCTCTCGTGAAACTCGGAGCGCTCTGATCAATGGAATGCCCGCTTCCAGAAGGGCCCCTAGAGTGCGCGAAAAAACTGCGCAGTCTTTATAAAGCAACAAGGCTCCTAATAGCGGAGTAGACAAGAGGAACTCGTCTTTGCGCAGCTTGCGCTGCTCATCTCCATCGAGCCATCGCCACCACGCAACAAGTCCAACTATTAGAACAATAAATAAATATCCATAACTCTGTATAAAGCTACTGACTGCAAGAAGAAACGCTGCCGAAGCCGGAATTTCCGTGCCCGCATCTTCGAACATCACTGCGAACTGAGGCACCACAAAAGCCAACAACAAGAACACCGAGATGATGCCAGTTACCAACAACACGATCGGATAAATCATGGCGGACAGAATGGCTTGTCGATTCTTTGCATTGGTCTCAAGGAATTCCGCTAGATCAGGTAATAACTGATGCAAGATTCCGCCTTCTTCACCTGCACGCACGATATTGATATACATCTTGGAGAACACATCGGGCCTAGTTTCCATTGCCTCTGCGAGACTCTTACCCTCCTTCACGTCGCGGCGCATGGTGATAACCAGCTGACGCATCGCTGCGGACTCCGTAATGCCCTCTAGTAAGCGCAGGGCTTTATCTAGCGGTACTCGTGCCTCTACTAGTGTGCAAAGCCCTGTGGTGAAATCGAGCACGTCGCGCGCCTTCAGGCGCTTCTTGCCCATGCCTTTCGTTTCGGCCTGGTCAGAGCGCGAGATCTTCACGGGGATGAGCTTCTTGCCCTGCAGAATTTTCAATGCCTCGCGCTCGGACTCTGCATTGACCTGCCCGGTCATCACATTGCCCTGTGCGTCATAAGCCTGATATCGATAGTATGCTGCGCTCATATTGCCCGTGTCACTCGCACGACTTCCTCAGGTGTGGTTAGGCCGGCGCCGAGCTTCTCGAGCGCGTCTTGCCGGAGTGTTCTCATGCCTTCGCTGATCGCTTGGTCGCGAATGATATTGGCGTCCGCACCACTGGCGATGTGATGGCGTATGGTGTCGCTCATAACCAGAAGCTCATATAAACCGATGCGCCCACGATAACCACTGCCTCCGCAGCGCTCGCAACCAGTGCCGCGATGGAGTACCGGATAGTCCTTGGCGTCTATCTGTAGAACGTTGGCCTCGTCGATGCTCAGGGGCTGCTCAACCTTACAGTCGGTGCAGATACGCCTAACGAGGCGTTGCGCCTGAATTGCCAAGAGGCTAGAGCTAATTAGATAGCCCTCTACCCCCATGTCCTGTAGTCGCGTTACCGCACCCGCGGCATCGTTGGTATGCAGGGTGGAAAACACTAAGTGACCAGTGAGGGCTGATTCGATGGCGATCTCTGCGGTCTCGTGGTCGCGAATCTCCCCCACCATCAACACGTCAGGGTCTTGCCGCACAATCGAACGCAGCCCCGCGGCGAAGGTAAGGCCGATGCTGGAGTTCGCTTGTATCTGCGTAATACCCTCGAGCTGATACTCCACTGGATCTTCAACGGTAATGATCTTCTGTTTCTCGCTGTTGATCTTCTCAAGAGTCGCATAGAGGGTGGTGGTCTTACCACTACCGGTCGGGCCTGTAATTAGAATCATCCCGTGTGGCTGTGTGATCATTTGTTGGTACTTGCCGAGAATCGACTCCGGCATACCTAATTGCTGCAGGCTTACCGCAGTGTCACTACGGTCGAGAATACGTAGCACTACCGATTCCCCGTGGACGCCGGGCAGGGTAGAGACGCGCATGTCGAGTTGTTTTGCGCCGATGCGCGAGTCAATGCGGCCGTCTTGGGGCAAGCGCTTCTCGCCAATATCGAGTCTCGCCATCAGCTTGAGCCGCGATGCAACCGCCGTGTGAATCTTAATAGGCAGCCTCTCAATGCGGGTCATGATGCCGTCGACACGACAACGCACATCCAAGTGATTTTCGTTAGGCTCGAAGTGAATGTCGCTGGCATTGAGGTCCATAGCTCTGGCGAATAGATGGTTGACCAATCGAATGATTGGCGCCTCTGAAGCCAGGTCTTTTAGCTCTTCATCATCTTCGAAACCAGACACGAAGACATCTTCAGACTGATCTATTTGGGGCGAGAGCTCTGCTCGCCAATATTTCATTAAGCGCGAGACTTCGTCGCCTTTGCCTCTACGGAATTTTACTAGCTCGCCTGCTATATAGCGTATCTTGGCGCGTAGCTCGATACTCGGCAGCGTATTACACACTAGCTCTCCAGATTCGTTAAAATCTTGAGCTGGAGCGATCCCCTCAGGTTCTAAGAGTTGTCCAAACATCGGTAGGCTGATCATTGCGTGAGTCATGATTTAATCTGCAGCCCCCGTGCGTGCAGGAGTAGTCCTGCTGAACCCAACGACCGTAATGGTGCCTGCATATTGATTGCGATTACGGCGCACGCTAAAACCACTCACTGCAAGCAAAGGAGAGGATGTCTCGATCTGGTCGAGAAAATTCAAAATATAATTCTGATTATCAGTGAGAATTGTAAGCTCTTGTTCCACGAGCAACCAACCATCTGTTTCCATCGACTCGGCGAGCTTAGTAGAGGTAATGCTGACATTTGTCTCGTTTGCGTAGTCTCGCACTAGCCGCTGAATATTTGCGCTTACTAGTGGTATAGAGCTGTCTTGAAAAAGCTGCCCCGTGAGCTCTTCACCTCTTGCGAGCACCTGCGCTCTGCGCTCACTCCACATCTGCGCGTCTTCGATTAATCTTCGCTCGCGCTCTAAGTTAGTTTGCAATGCGTCTATTCTATCGGCACGGGCACTGTACTGACTCTTGATCGCGGGGTAGCCCTGGGTCAACACGAAGACCAGCCCTACTGCTAGAGCGGCAAACAAGATATTTTTTTCACGTTTTGTCATATCGTGTTAGCGCCTCACGTCCGGAAAGTACCATTGCCGATAGGCGTCGAAATCCACTGTGCTCAAGCTAAGTTCAATGAAGTAGCGGTTGTTGTTCGTGGCGCGGGCAAAGTCGACTCCCGTAAACAAGGGGTTCTCTTCGAGTTGCTGCAATAGACTCTGTGGGTCTGAACTCTCGCCTTCGATCTCCATGCTGCCCTCGTCAATCTCTATCGAGGTCAACACACTCGGGTTGAGAACCGTTTGAAGCTCTAGCAGGGTCTGGGAAATATTCTGCAAAGGAAACTCGTTCAACACACCCCAGCTTAGCTCGAACTCGCGGACCACTTCTTGATCCTCCCTAGCCGGCTGGGATTCCTCTTGCAAGGCCTCCAGATTGCTCTCTAAACGCACTAATTGGAACGATTGCCATAGGAATGGGGAGCTGCTCAATAGCAATACTAATACCGCAGCGACGGCAAGATAAGAAAGACGCTTTCCCTTTTCAGCCTGCCTACGCGCCTCTTTTGCGCCATTTGGCAGAAAACAATATTCCAGATCTGGTTTCACTTGCTGGCTAAGATCAGTGTAGTCATGTGCACTTAGCATATTTTTTATGCTGTCGGCTTCGTTCTCTAAAGTAAGCCCCTGCTCCTGCCACTGCCTTTCGAACTCCTCGTCTGCAAGGTCCTTTTTAGAAAGAAGCAGATAATGCGTTAACACGCCATCGCGATACACTAGCCGCGTAAAATGGGTAGCGTCTTCATCGTTTATCAGGATTGCGCCGGTGCTATCTTCGGGATTCGTCGCCGCCAAGGCGCGCGGCATAACGGCAGTAAGAAAGAGCTCATGGCTCGCGAAGGCTTCGAACAGCGAGTCTATTTTCTGCTCATCCGTCCACAACACGATATCCGCTGAACCATCACTCTTTGCACTTGGATTTACAGTGAAGGTTAAGTCCTGTTCGTAGCTAGGGAGTTGAACAGCTGACTGCAAAGCTAAAGCTGAGCGGAGATTCTCTCTTGCGACGCCGGGCATACTGACTTGTGTCGCAATGAACTCATTGGATGGTAACAACAGTAGTACCGTAGGGCGACTGTTGCATTGCTCTAGCAACTCGTGCGCCGCGCTCGCAATAGACTCTGCGCAGCTGTTGCCTTCCTCCAACACCACACTACGCCAAGTATTATTAGCAAGATCATAAATCTTGGAGTCGAACACCATCAGCACAGTATCTACCCGCGTTAAAAGGCGAGACTTGGCATTGGCCTGCAGCATGCTCTTAAGTGATGGCGGCAATTTAGTAGCCAGCTGCTGCGTAAGTGACTGTATTGTGTTTTTACTTGAAGTCATATTTTCCAGCTGAATTCTGTTTCGAAACGACGGTAAGACTGGCGTTTCAATAAAATAGTTTGCGATTGGGTCCGAATTTACTAGGCGCTTGGCGTTTTCTTGGCAGGAGTTGCGGGTACGGCGACGCAGACTTGGTTACGCCCACCTTCTTTCGCACGGTAGAGGGCCTTATCGCTGCGCTCAAAAACCTTCTCGGGAGTATCTAAGTCATCGAAGCAGGACAGACCGAAAGACATTGTGATTTGCACCTGCGTTTCCTTGAAGTGGAAAGGACACTTCGCGATCTTCAGACGTACACTGTTGATCAATTGCTCAGCATTCTCTAAAGAGGTAGCGGGCATGATTATAGCGAACTCCTCACCGCCGTATCGTGCCACGAAATCCGTCTTGCGAAGCCGAGAAGATATCTCTTTTGCTAATATTTTCAATACCTTATCTCCAGCCAAATGGCCATAGGTATCATTAATACGCTTAAAGTGGTCGACATCGCAGATCGCTAAACACAGACCAGACTGCCCCGTATGCGTTAGCGTGCTACGCCAGCTCAAAAACTCCTGTGTTACACGCTTATCATATGCCGCCCTGTTAGGCAGCTCGGTAAGAGCATCGCGAGAGGCCATTTGCTCCTGCTGAGCTAGATGCAATCGCAACTCTTTGGACTCAAGCTCCATCGCATGCAGTCTTTCTTCGAGTGCGCGGGTATGCTCGTTAGTGCTCTCTTGCTGCGCCGACTTCATAGCCTTGAATTGATCCATAGAAGATAGAATAGTGGTGAGCTGGCCTTGCACCGCGTTTTTAAGCTCGCCAATGTCCTCTGCGACCTGCACCGTTTCAGCAATATCACTGATCTGGGTCCTTACTGCGTCGTCGAGTTCCTTTTCAGAGTTTCGAGACGCACCTTCTTGCTCTCTAGAGAACTGCACATATTCTTGCACTTGCCCAAGACTCTCGTTGAGCTCGTTAAGGAAATGCTGAAATTCGGTTCGCTCTTGCTCAACGGCGGCGGTTATGAGGGCATAGAGGTCTTCGAGTACTGTTACGAACTCGTACCAGTTCAATCCTCTACTAATTTTACCGCGAATCTTTGAGGCGAGGGGTGTGGATTGCTCGGGGACAAAAATATTTTCCAAAATCCGCAGAAGCACGGGTTCGGCATGGTCTGCAATGGCTGAGAAGCCCGGCTCTGGCTCATCGGCATGCGAATTATTGGCACCGTCCTCGCTGTGTGTCAGTGCTATTGCAGCATTACTGTGTAACGCTGACTCTGCCTGCTCTCCCACATCTGGCTCAATATTAGTAAGTTGAGCTTCGATCGGGTTATCTAGCAGCTCCTCTTCTGGGTCCTCACTAGCATTGCTCGATTTCGTTGAGCTCGAGGGGAGTACCGAAGCTGACGCATTAACTAAGCGTGGTGCTTTGGCGGGCACTTCTTGCGGAATCTTTTCAGGCTCTTGTTCTTTCGTGATAGTAGCTTGCACCGGCGCCGCATCTGCACTTGACTCAGTCTCTGCATGACTGTCGCTCGGTGGTGCGGTCGTTGCAGAATCTGCAGGCTTGTCAGATGAACCAGTAAATAGGCGCGACCAAAAACCGGATTCAGATCGAGTAGCCTCAGTTTCTGGCTGAAAGGTCAGCTCGCGAATCACCATTCTCAATAGTTCGAGAAAATCGACGAGTAAAACAGAATGATTCTGGGGGTCTTTGACCTTGGAAGGCAATTGTTTAGCGTACTGGCGCACAGCGCGTTTCAATTCGCGGGATAGGTTAATCTCTTGCAGCTGCTTAACGCTCAAGGTCAGCGCGGTCTGTATCGAACTAACGCTCTGCTCTTTATGCGAATCTAGGCGCAGCACTGAGCGTTCGATCCGCTCAAGCAGTAATTCTAATCCGGATTCGGTATCTTCGGAACGCAGGGTAGCACGGAGAGAGGAGAGTTCGCGGTCTAAACTACTGTCTAAACCATCGCCGGCTAGGCTTACGCCAACTAGCCCGCGGCGTAGCAATCTGATTCGGTTGAGGAGGGATTTTTCACGGCTATCGTGCACTTCGAGTGCATCGAGGAATTTCTTCTTCCAGCGGGCGACCTCTATGCTCTCGTTGTCCCTTGGGCTCATTAAATACGGCTCTTATTCAGACATCCTTGAATTTCATCAAACCGCGACTCACTAGTGACAGCGGGCGCTGCGCACTAGTGGGCCTCATAATGCCACTCAAGCGTGGATTAGCTAGAGCTTCTTTCTTTATTTACTAGGAAATTCACAACTTCCAGCATCTCTTGTTGCGTACGCACAGCGTCGCCCGTAGAGATCAGGTACTTGCCATTCACAATCATATTAGGAGTGCTGCGCACTTGGTATTCGCGCATCTTGGCTTCGGCCTGGTTCACTTTCGTCTTTACAGAGAAAGAGTTAAAAGCACGACCAAAATCTTCAGCGCTAACACCATGCTTGGCGAATAAAGCAGAGATTTGCTGCTCATTCTGCAGACGATTGCCTTCCACGTTAATGGCCGTGAAAATCGGGCTGTGCAGTTCGTCGAGCTTGTCTAGCGCTTCGGCTGCGTAGAGAACCTGCGCATGGATCTTCATGAGATCATTCCAGATCGCTGGGAAGCGCACGAAATCTACATCCGCGGGAGCATTCGCTACAAAGTCCTCGATCAGCGGCTCGAAGGTGAAGCAATGCGGACAGCCATACCAAAACACCTCGACAACTTCTATCTTCGATGCATCTTTGGTTTTGACGGCAGTCGGCAGCACCGTATAGTGAGTGCCTTCAACAAAGCGGGCAGGCTGCGCCAACGCAGAAAAGGCCAGTGGCGCTAGTATTAATACTGCAAGGAACTGCTTAATCATCTTTTTCATCTTGGTACTCCCTCAGATTTGTTCTCTTAACGATTCAGTAAAACTGATCTAAAAGACCGTTCTGGTCCGGTTAACTTACCAGATTCGCGATAAAGCGGACTTTAATTTTAGTTCAAGCCTGAAATGTAACTAGCAAGTGCGTCGATCTCTTTGTCTGTAAGACGCTCAGATATAATACGCATTGGCATCGCGTTGCCGTCGTTGGCACGCTCGCCAGAACGGAAGGCCTTCAGCTGCGTAGCGGTATACTCGCTATGCTGGCCACTCAAGGCTGGGAAACCTGCCTGAGGATTGCCTTTACCGGTAGGAGAATGACAAGCCGAACAAGCGGCGACGTTCAAAGAGGCTATGCCTGCTTTATAGATGCTCTCGCCAAGCTCTATCATCTCTGGGTCTGCACCCTCTAGAGTAGTCTCCTGCGCCGCGTAATAGGCGGCCATGTCTGCGATGTCTTGATCGCTGGAGCCATTGAGCAAACCAGTCATAAGTGCCACATTGCGTGCGCCACTTTTAATATCATTCATCTGCTTTATTAGGTAGCGAGCACTCTGTCCTGCTAGCTTGGGGTTCGCGCCAATAGTGCTTTGCCCCGCGACGCCGTGGCAAGCGCCACATACCGCTACTTTACTTTCACCAGCAGCAGCATTGCCTTGGGCATGGCTAAAGCTAGCGAACGCTGCAAATACAAGAGTGGTTAACAGGGTCAGTGCATTCTTCGTGGCTAGATTTTTCATGAATAGTCCAACTTTCCTATAGTTCTCTAAAGTGCTTGTGTGTCGTTGATGCAGCCATCTACGCCTCAATGCGACCGATTGGCTATATGTAACAACCGGCTTTACGCCTCGATTCTAAACAGACGAACGGGCGCGAATTATACCGCATCGTTTTTGATTACTCTATGAAATGCCTAGTTCGAAGGGCAATTTGTCTGTTCTTGGGCTGTAATCTGACCATTCTAAAGCGGTAACCACTGTTTAGCGAGCTTGCGCTAAGCTGATTCTTACTGTATCTAGTGCGCCCATGAATTATAAAATCGCCAGTTTCATCACTAGTGCCGTGGGTTTAGACGACTGTCCAAGTGATAGCGTCCGCGAAGTAGCCTTTGCAGGCCGCTCCAATGCGGGCAAGTCCAGCGCCATCAACGTGCTCACTAATCAGAACCGACTCGCTCGCACCAGTAAGACCCCAGGGCGAACCCAGCTTATCAACTTCTTTGGACTGCCCAATGGTCGCTACCTAGTGGACCTGCCGGGTTATGGCTACGCGAAAGTGCCTTTAGTTGTGAAGAATCAATGGCAGGAGCACCTAGAACTCTATCTCAATAAACGGACCTCTTTAGTAGGTCTAGTGCTGTTAACGGATATTCGCCACGCCTTCAAAGACTTTGACTTGATGATGATTAACTGGTCGCTCGAATCGAACCTGCCGATTCATGTGTTGCTGACCAAAGCGGACAAACTGAAACGCGGCGCGGCGCAGAACGCGCTGCTGGGCGCCCGTAAAGAGCTGGCTCAATTCCCAAACGCTTCCATTCAGCTGTTTTCTTCTTTACAAAAATCCGGCGTCGAGAACCTAGAGGCAAAGCTGAACGCTTGGCTCGAGGAACCCGAAGCGGAAACTGAGAGCGAACCCGCTAGCGTCTAGGGCTAGTGGGCTTCATCCCAATTGTCGCCAACGCCCACATCGACCACTAGGGGAACATTGAGCGACGCAGCACTCACCATCCTAAAGCGCACTCCCTCTGTCAGTAATTCGATATCATCTTTCGCGACCTCGAACACTAGCTCATCGTGGACCTGCAGCACCATGCGCGCATCCAACACCCCAGTCCCTAACCAATGGTCTATATCGATCATCGCCTGCTTAATGATATCCGCGGCAGTGCCTTGCATGGGCGCATTAATGGCGGTGCGTTGCGCAGCCTTGCGCAACATGCCATTGCCCGCATGAATGTCCGGCAGGTAGAGACGACGGCCAAATAGGGTCTCCACATAGCCGTGCTCATCCGCATAGGCCTGGGTTTGCTCCATATACTGCAGAACTCCAGGATACTTCTGGAAGTACAGATCCACATAGTGCGCCGCGCTCTGCCTATCGATACCTAGTTGCTTCGCCAAGCCAAACGCGGACATGCCGTAGATAAGACCGAAGTTGATCGCCTTTGCGCGGCGACGCTGCTCCGAGCTCACGTCCTCTAAAGGCGTCGCAAATACCTCGGAGGCGGTCGCACGGTGGACGTCCTGTGCGTTCGAGAAGGCTTTCAATAGCCCCGCATCGCCAGAGAGATGCGCCATGATGCGCAGCTCCACTTGCGAGTAGTCCGCCGCGAGTAACTGATAGCCTGGTCGGGCGATAAATGCCCGCCTAACCTTGCGACCCTCCGCTGTACGGATAGGAATATTCTGCAGATTAGGATCGGTAGAGGAGAGGCGGCCAGTAGCGGCAACTGCCTGCTGAAAGCTGGAGTGAATGCGCCCAGTACGCTTGTTGATGTCTAGCGGCAGCTTGTCGGTATACGTCGACTTTAGTTTGCTTAGGCCGCGATGGTCTGTGATGAGCTTGGGCAGCTCATACTCCAAGGCCAGCTCCTGCAACACAGGCTCGGCCGTAGAGGGCTGCCCCTTTGGTGTCTTCTTCAGCACGGGCAATTGCAGCTTCTCGTAGAAGATTCTCTGCAGCTGCTTAGGCGAGCCTAAGTTGAACTCTTCGCCAGCCAATTCGAAAGCGGCTCGCTCCACTTCGATCAGTCTTACGCCTAAGGCTTGGCTCTGTTTTCCCAACACTTCTGGGTCGACCAGAATTCCATCGCGCTCCATCTTCTGCAATACCGGAATCAAGGCCATCTCATAATATTTGTGCAGGCCCGCCAACTCGCCGGTTTGCTGGAGTTGAACTGCTAGGTATTGGCTAAGCCGCAGTACTAAGTCGGACTTGCGGCCCGCGTAAGCGCGCACGGTATCGTAGTCGAGTTGGCTGATCGTGAGTTTGGTGCGACCCTTGCCCAACAGCTCATCGAGGGATTGCGCATTGAGACCGAGATAGTGGTCAGCTATCTTGTGTAATTGATGATCAAGCGCTACAGAATTTAAGACATAGGAGGCGGTGAGGGTGTCGAAACGAAGCCCGTCTAATGCAATGTCGTAATTAGCCAACACATGGGTAATAAATTTTCCGTCATGTGCCACCTTATGCTGACTCGCGTCTTCCAACACCGGCTTTAGCCGCGCCAAGACCTCGGAGCGATCGAGTTGCTTAGGAAATTCTAGCGAGTCATGTCCCAGCGGTATGTAGAAAGCCAGCCCAGGACTGACGCTAAAGGAGACGCCAATGATGACGGCGTCCATATAGTGCGCACCATCGGTCTCAAGCGAGATGGCGAAACTCGCGGCGCTACGTATTTGCTGCATGCAGGCATCTAGCGCTTCCAGACTCAACACACCCTCGACAATTGACTCTACCGGTGCGCTATCGAGAGCATCGCGCTCGGCAATATTCGCGCTTTCACCAGCACTTGGCTCCGGTGCCGTCTCGACCCCGACAGCCCCCTTGTTCTCTACTTCCTTTATCCAAGACTTGAATTCTAGGGTACTAAATAGTTCGTGCAGGGCCTCAAGATCTTCATCTCCATGGATCAGCTGTTCGATCTCGACATCGAGCTCTACATCACGCTTGATCGTCGCTAACTCGTGTGAGAGCCAAAGTTGCTCGATGTTCTCTCGCAGCCGCTCACCAATCTTGCCCGAGACTTTATCGGCATTCTCCAACAAGCCTTCTAGGGAGCCATACTCTTGTAGCCATTTCACTGCTGTCTTAGGGCCCACGCCCGGAACACCCGGAATATTGTCTGCCTTGTCTCCCATTAGCGCCAGATACTCCACTATGCGCTCTGGTGCTAGGCCAAATTTCTTACTCACGCCTTCTGGATCGAGAACCTCATTGTTCATAGTGTTGATGAGCGTGACATTCTCCGTCACCAGTTGTGCCAGATCTTTATCACCTGTGGAGATCAACGTACGTATTTTCGCCGCGTCGGCCCGGGTAGCCAGTGTGCCGATTACGTCGTCCGCTTCCACTCCGCCGACAACTAACATAGGCAAACCCATGGCTTTGATAATCGCGTGTATAGGCTCTATCTGCGAACGCAATTCATCGGGCATGGGAGGTCGGTGGGCCTTATATTCTGCATAAATATCGTTGCGGAAGGTTTTGCCTTTCGCGTCAAATACCACTGCAATGCGGCTATCCGGGTAGGTTTTGACCAAACTGCGAATCATATTGATCACGCCTTTGATGGCTCCCGTGTGCTGATGCTTGCTAGTAATCAGAGGAGGCAGGGCATGGAAGGCCCGAAACAAATAGGAGGAGCCATCTACTAGGATGAGGTCGATGTTCTGTGCAGGGTTGCTGTCCATAGTCTATGTTCCTATTACTTAGCCTGCCTATAACAGGACGTTGCGCTTATTGCGGACTGAGGCACTGCTGTATTGCGCTTGCCATAGTTTGTATGAGCTCTAGATAACCCACTTTGCTAAGTGCCACGGTGTCGCCGAGGGGATCAAGCATGACGCGGCGTACCGGATTATCTTGGAATACTGTGTCGATCGTGGCGGCATTCGAATTGATGTCTTCGAATAAACAGCTTAGTGGCTGGCCGGCCAACTGTGCCCGCAGCTCTAAAAGATGGCGTATGCCAGGCTGAATCTCATGGTCAGGCACCAGAACGAAGCGATGCTCTATACCCACTTGATCTTCAAAGTACTGCGTCCCGTTGTGAAAAACAGCAAATTGCGCCGACTGCAACGCCTCGAACTGCTGCTCTAAGGACTCTTCCAACTGCTCAAGCAGTATCTCAAACTGACGCAGATTGGCGCTGTATTGCTCTGTGTGAGCACTATCTATAGCCACAAGTTTATCGTGAAGAGACCTCGCTATCTCACGCCCATTTTTCGTGCTGAGCCAAAGATGTGGGTCGTAATGTTCTGCTGCCGAGTGCGCGTGGGCATGATCCGCCAGGTCCAGAAGGGCGATGCCCGGCAGTGCCGCGGCTTCAAGCAATCGATCTTGTCGCGACTCCTGCGCAAACATACTGGCCAAATATGTCTCTAGGCCAGGACCGACCCACATAATGACGTCTGCCTGCGCTAGGTGGCGCACGTCTGAGGGGCGCAGACTAAAATTGTGTGGCGATTGGCTCGCAGGAATCAACAGCTGCGGGGCAGACACGCCATCAGTGATCGCGGCGGCTATTAGCTGTAAGGGCTTCACGCTCGCCAAAACAGTGGCTTGCGCGTAGCTCAGCGCTGGCGATAGCAAGAATAAAAGCAGGAGGGTTTGCTTGGTGAAACGGGCATTATACATGGGCGTATTCTAGGATCGGGCAAAGGAAAGTAATGCTATGATATACCACTTATGAAATTCCAGTGTTGTGCACTGTAATTGTGGAATCGAAGGAAAGCGCGCATGGACAATCTTTGCCTAGTGCAGGCTAAAGACATCAGCATACAGTTTGGCGATCGCCAAGTGCTACAGGAAGTCAGCCTTAGCGTACGTCAAGGTCAGGTAGTGACTCTTATCGGGCCGAATGGAGCCGGAAAGACAACCCTGGTGCGCATTATTTTAGGCTTACTTGCGCCGCAATCTGGCAGCATAGAGAAGCCGAAGAATCTGCGCATCGGCTATATGCCGCAGAAGCTGCACATTGAACCGACCATGCCCATCACCGTAAGAAGATTCCTTGAGCTGGCACGGCACAGCCGCGCCACGCCGATCGATGCAATTCTAGACGAGGTGCAGATTAAACACCTGATGGATCATCAACTTCGGTCAATCTCTGGCGGCGAGATGCAGAGAGTGCTGCTTGCGCGCGCACTGTCTCAGAGTCCTCAATTACTTGTACTCGACGAGCCCGCTCAGGGAGTCGACGTAGCAGGGCAAGCAGATCTGTACCAATTGATCAACGATATTCGCTCACGGCACAACTGTGGAGTATTGATGATATCCCATGATCTCCACCTAGTGATGGCAAAGACTGACGAGGTGATCTGCCTCAATCATCATATATGTTGCCACGGTCACCCAGAACAAGTCAGCATGGATCCTTCCTATCTCGCCCTGTTTGGCAAAAAAGAAGCAAAGAATCTCGCCGTATACACTCATCATCACAATCACCACCACGACCTAACCGGCGAGGTTGTCGAGCACACGCATGACTGACTTTATCCTACGCGCCTTGTTAGCGGGGCTATGTATCGCTTTAGTTGCCGGACCACTAGGCGCCTTCGTTGTATGGCGTCGAATGTCTTATTTTGGTGATACACTCGCGCACTCTTCTTTGTTAGGTATAGCTATCGGTATTTTACTCGACGTGAATCTGCAACTAGCGGTTATAGCCAGCTCGGTATTATTCGCCGTTGTTCTCATCTTACTGCAGCGGAATAAAACGCTTTCTACCGACACCTTGCTGGGAATTCTTGCACACAGTACGCTCGCATTCGGCATGCTTATCCTTTCGCTATCTAGCACAGTACAAATTAATTTGGTTGGTTATCTATTCGGCGATCTACTCACGATCTCAACAGTCGATCTTTGGTGGATAGCCGGTTGCGCTGTCGTTGTAGCAACACTCCTGGCAGTCTACTGGAACAGTCTACTTGCCGTAACGGTCCACGAAGAGCTCGCACGGGTAGAAGGCGTGCCAGTAGATAGACTGCACGCAATGATGGTCCTTATGGTGGCTTTATTAATCGCGGTATCGATGAAAATTATCGGCGTCTTGCTAATCACTTCGCTATTAATTATCCCTCCAGCGGCAGCGCGCAGATTGGCGGAAACTCCAGAGCAAATGGCATTGGGTGCGAGTGTAGTGGGGGGGCTGGCGGTGTGTGGCGGTTTGCTTATGTCATATTACTTAGATACGCCGGCCGGCCCATCCATAGTGGTTGCGGCCTGCGCTTTCTTTCTACTTTCCTATCTCGCTCCTGCGCTGCTCGGGCGCAGAGCTCAATAGCCTGCGCGTATCGCCTTGTAAGCGCTCGTCAATTCATCATCCTGAATGGCTGTATCGAAAAAGCCTTGATAGAGGCCTTCTGGATTGATAATCAAAATATTGCCGCTGTGATCTATTAGGTAGTCTTCACTTTCCATCGCACCGTGCCCGGCATGAGCATCGTCTGCCGGCATCGGCGGTGGCGTATGCGCGATATACAACTCTTTCGCGAGACTAGAAACCTGCTCAAAGGAACCGTTTAGTCCAATAAAATCCGGATGAAAAGAACCCATATACTCAGCCAGCTTCTCTGTACTATCGCGCTGAGGATCGACACTAACCATTACTACTTGTGTATCGAGATTGTTGCCAGAGCTCTCAAGATCGCGATAGAACTGACTAAGCTCGGTAAGGGTCAATGGACAGATATCAGGACAGGAAGTGAAACCGAAGAAGAATAAGGTCCAAGTACCCTTGAGGTTCGCTTCCGTAAACGGCTGTCCTAACTGATCCTGCAGTGAAAACGAGCTAAGCGTAACGGGCGTCTCGTACACTAGCGCACCGAGCTCTCGCAATGCTTCAGGACTCATAGTAACCGCGCTGTTGTTACGGGTAATGCGCATATATGTCAGCAAAATTACTATCACAACAAAGGCGATACATAGAATAACGGTCAGTTTTATATTTCGATTCATGGCGGTAATTTACGCTGCAAAAAGTGGAAGTACTACAGATAGTGATCGATCATTAACACGACGAACAACACCATCAGATACACAATGGAATAACGAAAAGTATCCATTGCTGTGGAAGGCTTTGGCTTGAACATAAGCAGAAGCGACCAAGCCAAGAAGCCCAAACCCAGGACTACTGCGGCGAGCAGATAAAGTGGCCCACTCATGCCGGTCAAATAGGGCAGAAGTGTGATCAAGAACATGATCACGGTGTAGAGGATTATGTGAATCTTCGTTATATGCTCGCCGTGGGTAACGGGAAGCATGGGAATACCCGTCTTGGCATATTCTTCTTTACGGTGTATCGCTAACGCCCAGAAGTGAGGAGGCGTCCAGGCGAAAATAATGAGTACAAGAATAAGGGCGCCTGGCTCAATGCTCCCTGTTACTGCTGCCCAGCCCAATAGTGGAGGCATCGCGCCAGATAGCCCACCGATGACGATGTTCTGTGGCGTCGCGCGCTTCAGATACCCCGTGTAGATAAACGCATAGCCAACGAAGGAGGCGAGAGTTAACCAAGCGCACAAGGGGTTTACTAGGAATAGAAGGATCAGCATGCCCGCGATGCCGATGGCGGCTGCAAACATGCCCGCTTGTTTGGGATCTACACGTCCCTGCGGAATTGGCCTATTGTGGGTGCGCTTCATCAACGAATCGACTTTATAGTCGATCAGATGGTTTACCACCGCTCCGGAGCCCGCAACTAGAGCGATACCGATGTTGCCGAAGATCAGAACATCGATGGGGACCATCCCCGGTACTGCTAAGAACATGCCGACGAGCGATGTCAGAATCATTAGCATGACTACACGAGGCTTGCACATCTCGTAAAAGTCTCGCCAGCTAACCTCTTGTTTATTAACCAGTTCTGTCACCGATTGCCTCACTTCTCTAAATCACGTCGTCTCATTGCCGTTATTTTCGCAAATTCCGGGTAGCGTACACCTAAGGGATCACGGATTGTACTAAATTTCGGGCCAAGAAACCTCCCGAATATTTACTCCCTCCGTACAATAGTGAAAAGCAATGTCTTGAAAAGCGCCGCCAACAACCCAAAGTATTTAACTATTGCAAAGCTTAGGTCCTGCAAAGCACAGGCATTAAAGGCTAGATTTTTCGTAGAAAACGCCATTTAAAAAGATGGCGACAATCAAAATTGGAAGATGTAAAGTAAAATCAACAAGCGAGAACATAGCTTCTGTTAAGGCAAGCCAGCAGTATTTACATCAAATAAGAAGTAGGAGAAGTATTATGAAATGCGTTTACTACCTGTCACCTACCCTGAAAAGTACGCAGCAGATTTCTGACGACCTGCACGAAATTGGCGTCGATGATTGGTTTCTTCATATCGTGAGTAAGAATGAAAGCGAGCTAAGCAAAGAGAAACTACATTCCAGTAACTATATTGAAACATTGGACGTGATCCGCGATGGCCTTATCGGCGCCGCCATGGGTTTCGCTGCCGGCATCATTGCTGCCGGCTTGACCACAGTAGTACAGCCATTTGGCCCAGAGATGCATTGGTTTGGCTATATCGCTATCGTGTTTGTTCTAAGCTGCTTCGGCGCTTGGGTAGGCGGATTGGTCGGAATTGCTAGCGAAAACAAGAAGCTTTCCAATTTTCGTGCAGACATCGACGCGGGCAAGTACTTGATATTGATTTATGCGAAAAAACATCAGGAAGATACTATCAAGCAGATGATGACGGCCAAACATGCAGAAGCCGAGCTCGCCGCTGTTGACGCGAACTTCCTAAACCCCTTTGCTGATCTGAAGCTCAGTAAGGCATGATTTTCGCACCTCAGTGAGTCGAACTCCTTAAAAGATTTTCCAATTCGACTACAGCCCTAGGCTCAGTTAAAGGACCTCAAACTCCTTTTCTGGGCCTTTTTTACGGGCATCCGTAGCAACTGTGTTAGGCCCCTAGCGCCGAGATAAAACAGCTTGCGGACAATTTGACAATAATATACGATCAAAATTGTTGAATATTTCGCCAACCGAGCTATTCAGCTTCGACGATTTATGTATGACGTTGAGTACCCATCCGTTAATAATAATAAAGGAGGGAACGACGTTGTGAACGCGATTTTTTGTACCGTTCGTAGTCAACTGCGTGACTTTAGTCCAAGCAAACATCACCTATACTGGAATTTTGCTGGCAGTATCGCTTTTAGATCGCTGGGCCGTCCTCAAGGACGGGATTAGCGATGACACACTTATTTCCTAATTCCTGGAATTCTTACTTCCGGTCATTATCGGCGTCAATCTACGCCTGTCATAGTATTGCCTCTCAATACTGTGCGTTTCCTAATGCATCCGAAAAATCCGCACAGTCATTCCAACTGTCGCCCGTCATGTACCCATCTTTCACAAGGATTAACAGCGTATGGCTATAGCAGTTGCTTTGGTTCTATTGGTCGTTGGCTCGGTCGTGTTCCACTTCATAAGTCCATGGTGGTTCACTCCAATCGCGTCCAACTGGGGGAGCATCGACTTCACCATCAATCTCACCTTTTGGGTCACTGGCGCGGTTTTCGTAAGCGTTAACCTGTTCATGGCGTATTGCGTTTATCGCTTCCGCCACAAAGCAGGCCACAAGGCTGTATACGAGCCGGAGAATCATAAGCTCGAGGTCGGACTGTCGGTGGTCACCGCAATAGGCGTGATCGCGATGCTCGCGCCGGGTTTGTTCGTGTGGGCTCAATTTGTTACGCCACCAGATGAAGCGACGGAGTACGAAGTTGTTGGCCAGCAGTGGCAGTGGAGCTTCCGCTATCCCGGCAACGACGGTCAGCTGGGCACAGTGGATACGCGCTTTATTAGCGAGTCTAACCCCTTCGGCATCAACCCAGAGGACCCCAATGGGCAAGACGACATCCTAGTGAAAGACCCAGAGATGTATTTGCCCGTAGGCAAGCCCGTCAAGGCCTTGCTCCGCTCTAAGGATGTCTTGCACAACTATACCGTTCCTCAGTTCCGCGTGAAGATGGACATGGTGCCAGGCATGGTGACATATCTGTGGTTCACTCCAACGGAAGTGGGTAGTTACGACATCATGTGTGAGGAGCTCTGTGGCATTGGACACCATGTCATGCGCGGTCGCATCGTTATCACAGAGCAGGCTGAGTATGATACTTGGCTTAGCAATCAGACAACTTTCGCTCAGCTCAATGGACGCTCAGACGCCACTCCAGCTGCAGGTCAAGCGCAATACGCGGTGTGTGCTAGCTGTCACGGCCAGCAAGCAGAGGGCAATCCTGCTCTGAACGCGCCACGACTGAACGGTCTTCAGACTTGGTATCTCGAGCGTCAATTGAAGTATTACCAACTTGGTGTACGTGGCGCCCACCCTGATGATTTGTATGGCCGCCAGATGGCGCCAATGGCAGGCATGCTCAATAGCGATGACGCTATTCGCAACATGGCCGCTTATATAAGCCAACTAGCTGTGACGGATGCCCCTGATACGATCAGCGGTGACAGTGCTCGCGGCATGGCCATCTACAACTCGAACTGTGCTGCATGTCACGGCAACGACGGCACTGGTAGCTGGGCAACCGACGCTCCCCACATAGCCGGCATGAGTGACTGGTATGTCGCTACACAGTTAAGTAATTTCAAAGCGAAGATCCGTGGTGCCCATGCTGACGACGATTACGGCGAGCAAATGGTTTCATTTGCAACCGCAATGCGCAACGAGCAGCAGATGAACGACGTGATCGCCTATTTGAATTCATTGCAGTAAAGAACATTAGTAAGTAACGCTCGACAGTAAAAAAACATAGCACGCACGGGGGTTGCCACCCACTCCGTGCGAACTGCAGCAAGCGAGTCAGGAGGAATTATTAATGGCTTACGTACCTTTAGCCGATCAAGACAAAGACCATGAGTTACACGATCCACATACCTTTATTACCAAGTATGTTTGGAGCCAAGATCACAAGGTCATTGCAATTCAATACGGCGGCACAGCCATTTGCGTCGGCTTAGTTGCGTTAGTGCTTTCTATGATGATGCGTTTACAGCTGGGATTTCCTGACTCGTTTACGTTGATCGACCCAAGCTCTTATTATCAAGCCGTCACGATGCACGGCATGATCATGGTGGTATACCTACTTACTGCACTTTTCCTAGGCGGATTTGGTAATTATCTGATTCCCTTGATGTGCGGTGCTAGGGACATGGTCTTCCCCTTCTTGAATATGCTTAGTTTCTGGGTATACCTGCTATCGGTTCTGATTCTCATGTCGAGCTTCTTTGTGACAGGTGGTCCGACCGGGGCAGGGTGGACATTGTATCCACCTCAAACAATTACACCCGGTACTCCAGGTCACGACACTGGCATACTGCTTATGTTGATCTCCCTTGGGGTATTCATCATTGCCTTTACTATGGGCGGCTTGAACTACGTCACTACCGTACTTCAGGCTCGAGCTAAGGGCTTAACCATGATGCGCCTTCCATTGTCAGTATGGGGCATCCTCGTCGCTACCATCCTAGGTCTGTTCGCGTTCCCAGCACTGTTGGTAAGCGCCATTATGATGACCTTCGACCTTACTCTTGGCACTAGTTTCTTTATGCCGGCGATCATGGCGGCAGGTGAGCAGCTAGACTACAACGGCGGCAGCCCAATCCTATTCCAGCATTTGTTCTGGTTCTTTGGACACCCCGAAGTGTACATCGTGGCACTCCCCGCATTTGGCTTAGTGTCTGACGTGCTAAGCACCCATGCACGCAAGAATATATTCGGTTATAGAATGATGGTATGGGCGATTATCGCGATCGGTGGTTTGAGCTTCGTCGTGTGGGCTCACCACATGTATGTCAGCGGCATGAATCCTTATTTCGGTTTCTTCTTCGCAACAACCACATTGATTATCGCCGTACCTACTGCGATGAAGGTGTACAACTGGGTACTGACTCTCTGGGAAGGCGATATTCGCCTGAACACTCCAATGCTATTCGCCATTGGCTTCGTATTCACATTCATTCACGGCGGACTCACTGGTCTATTCCTCGGCAACGTTGTTATCGATCTACCGCTTTCTGATACCTACTTCGTGGTTGCCCACTTCCATATGGTGATGGGCGTATCACCAGTGCTGGTATTGTTTGCCTCTCTCTATCATTGGTATCCAAAAATTACCGGGCGCATGATGAACGAGACGCTTGGGAAGGTGCACTTCTGGTGTACTTTCTTAGGCACTTATGCGATTTACCTGCCAATGCACTACCTAGGCTTCCTAGGCGTTCCCCGTCGTTACTACGCAATGGGTAGCACCGATTTCATTCCAGAATCGGCTCAAGCATTGAACGCTAATATCACTCTAGCGGCGCTATTCGTAGCTGCAGCGCAAATATTGTTCTTTATCAATGTCTTCTGGAGCCTGCGTAACGGTAAGCCATCGGGTAATAACCCTTGGGGCGCAACATCACTGGAATGGCAAACTACTGAAACTCCGCCGAAGCATGGCAACTGGGGTACAGATCTTCCAGTAGTCCATCGCTGGGCTTATGACTATAGCGTGCCTGGGTATCCTCAAGACTTCATTCCTCAGAACGTACCAGGTGACTTCGGCGTATCCGAAGACCACGATCACGACACTGAAATGAAAGAAGGCCCTCTAGCCAATTAATGCAGTCGCTCCGGAGTATTCGGAGCAGGAGATAGAGCATGAGTTTTTATAAGAATGTTACAGCTAAGCCTTGGGAGTATAGCTCACCAACTCTTGGCACTGGACCGGAGTCGGCGTTTGCCTCCTCTAGTGAACGTATCGCGCTGACACTATTCTTGGTAGTAGTGGGTGTGATCTTCTCACTGCTTGCGGTGTCCTATTATGTTCGCATGGAGCTTGGCGACTGGGTGCCAATGAATGATCCAAGTTTATTGTGGGTCAACACCGCATTCTTGATAGTGAGTAGCGTCTTGTTCCAATTAGCTAGGAATACAGCGCAGGGCGAAAACTTCCTGAAAGCTCGCAAATTGTTTGTTGGTGGCGGTTTGTTCGCGATCTTCTTTGTTATTGGTCAGGCACTCGCATGGCAGCAACTTTCTAGCAACGGCTTTGACGTTGCAAACGGCCCAGCAAGTGCGTTCTTCTACTTATTAACTGGCTTACATGTCGTCCACATTGTGGGCGGTCTGTGGGTTTGGAGCAAAACGACCCTGCGCTTCTTTAGCCAGGATGACCTAGCTAGCGTGAAACATAGCGTAGAACTGTGTACTACCTACTGGCACTTCCTATTAGTGCTCTGGGTGTTCATCTTCGCAGTACTCGCTAACACCTAGTAGATAGTTGAGAACGACTAAACGTTAAATCAAATGGGAACTTAGGTATGAGTGAAGCTGTAGCAAGTAATCTCGACACGCCAAAGTCTGGGTTGCCCGGTCTCGTAAACGACTGGACAGCAGACAAACAGACTTATCACGTGCCTTGGGGCAAGGCGATGATGTGGATCTTCCTCGTAAGTGACACGTTTATTTTCTCCTGTTTCCTCGTCGGCTATATGACTGTGCGCATGACCACGGCAGAGCCTTGGCCCTTGCCAACCGATGTGTTCGCACTGTCTATGTTTGGCAGCGACCCTATCCCACTTATTCTAATCGCGATCATGACCTTTATCCTGATCACCAGTAGCGGCACCATGGCACTGGCTGTGAATTACGGGTACCGAGGTGATAAGCGTAAGACAATGTATCTGATGCTAGCTACTGCAGCGCTAGGCGCCTCTTTCGTCGGCATGCAGGTCTTCGAGTGGAGCAAGCTTATTGGTGAAGGCGTCAGGCCTTGGGGTAACCCATGGGGTGCCCCGCAATTCGGATCAGTGTTCTTTATGGTGACTGGCTTCCACGGATTACACGTGACCGGCGGCGTAATCTATCTCGCCATCGTTGCGCGAAAGGTTGCGAAAGGACACTACGACAAGAAGGGCTATGAGATTGTGGAGATCGCGGGGCTTTATTGGCACTTCGTCGACTTAGTCTGGGTTTTCATCTTTGCATTTTTCTATCTTTGGTAAGGAGAAGAGCGAATGTCGGCTGATGTAGGTCAACAACATCCCTTAGGGATATATCTCAAAATTTGGATTCTTCTCTTTGTCTTGAGCACACTAAGTTATTTAGTGGACTATATAGGCTTTCAAGGGTATCTGCGCTGGACTCTTATTCTAGTCTTCATGTTCTTGAAGGCTGGTTTCATCATTGCGATCTTTATGCACGTAATGTGGGAGAGAATGGCACTAGTACTCACCATCCTTGGGCCGCCCGTGGCTTTACTATTCTTAATAGGCGCGATGGCGATAGAAGGGGACTATACATTCGGTGCGCGGGTCGATTATTTCGGCGCTAACCCTAATGCGGAACCTCTACCGGTAACGCACATTGGTGGCCACGAAGAAGAAGCTCACTAGATCGTCTAACAAGAAAAGGCCGGCCGACTTAAAGTCGGCCGGCCTTTTCTTATCCTAAACTGGAGTATTTCAAAAGCGTCTCTAGATCCGTCATGATGTCTTCTGCGCTGTGTTCATCGGTGTAATACATCATCACATTTCCGACGGGGTCGATGAGTATTACATAGTCCTGATCATCGAGTGTCAACTCCGCACCAGCTTCACGCAAATTGCGCTCTAAGACCGCCGCATCACTATAGGTGATGCCCATACTTGGGTACTCGTCACGGAATACTGTCGCTGTCTGTGTATCGAACGCTTCGCCCGAGGCATTTATATAGTAGCGTCGGACACGTTGGATATTCTTTCCTAAAGCAATATGTAATTGCTGCAGATAATGAACACGCTCCATGCAGGCAACTTCACATTCCTTCGCAGTAACAAATACCAATAACCAAGGCTTTATCTCGTACTCTTCGGAATCACTTAGTGTCGCCAACTCTTCTTCAAAAGTTAGAAAAGCTGGGTTGCCTTCTCTATCACGCATATCGAGTGCGCTAATGTCAGCGGGAGGAATGATAAGATGTCCCTTGTTCGAAGTCGCCGCAATATCGCCATTCTCGATAGCCGATTTGAATGACATAGTGGCTAAGCTTACAGGCAGCGCTGTGATCAGCAATAAAAAAGTAAGCTTAAGTTTGTTCTTGGTCTCTGGACTCATTCTATTTCTCTATCTCTATTCAGTCGTGGGTTCTTGAACCCAAAGTAAATAAACATGGCTAGTAAAGCGAATAGCAACGCAAACCATTGCACGGCATAAGCACGATGTTTTTCAGGTAACATATTCACAGCTTGCCAATTAGCTTGTAAAAGCCCTGGGCTATTACTGAGTAACCTGACCGTATATGGTGCTATCTTCTTCGCAAGATCAGCACTTATAGTATCGATCTGGACGCTTTGTATAACTTTTGGCCCCTCAACAATCGCCGTCTCTTCCACCGTACTTAACAAAAATACATCATCAAGCGGAACGTAAATACTAGCAAGTATTTCAACATAGCCATCAACAGTAGGTATTGGGGGTAACTCGGTACGCGAGGCACCTTGTGGGATCCAACCTCGGTTAACTAATATCGTCTGGCCTGCTTCTGTGACGAAAGGGTTGATTAGCTCGTAGCCAACATCTCCGTCATGAATCTTGTTGTCTAGCAAAAAGACTCTGTTCTTTTCGAACTCACCTCTCGCTGAAACTTTTAGAAAACCTAGATCATCACGGTCCCAATCAATGGCGTCTATGGACATAGCGGGTGCAACTGCCCGTAATTCATAGTCTTGTTGAAGCTGAGATTTTTCGACCTCACGGTCTAATTGCCACTGGCCCAGCCAGAAAAGTAACGGGGCAAAGGCGAATGTGAAAAAAGTCATTTTCCAGCCGGGTTGAAACATGGCGTACTTTTAAAGACCTCTCGCGTCACAAAGTTATGGCTTCAATCGCTCGCTCCATTTACACAATCACAAATCAGTGTGACCCTAGTCTGTGTTTGCTATCATGGCTACGTCTTCAATCTTACGGAAAGTGACATGCTAAAGAGCATTATCGTCCTATTATTAATAGGCATCGTAATCAGTCTTATAGTTGGTTTTGTATTTTTTTATAAAGATCAGGGCAGATCCAAGCGAGTGTTATATGCGCTTGGGGTCCGCGTCACACTAGCCGTTATTATGATGGCGTGTGTGTTCTACGGCTTGACCACTGGCGAGCTTACATTGAGCGCGCCCTGGCTGTAGGGGAAGTGTAATGCGAGGTTGAGTGAAGCAATTGCTAACACTCAACCTGTTTTGCGAATCTCTTATATCAGGTAGACAAATATAAACAGGCCTACCCACACAACGTCAACGAAGTGCCAGTACCATGATGCCGCTTCGAAACCGAAATGGTCATTAGGCTTGAAATGACCTTTTATGGCTCTCGCCAACATTACGGCTAGAATAAAGGTTCCAAGTGTTACGTGGAAACCGTGGAAACCAGTTAGCAAGAAGAAGGTAGACCCGTAAATACCGGAATCCAAAGTAAGGCCGTAATGCTCATAGGCCTCCATGTATTCTTCAACCTGCAAAAAGAGGAAGACTACGCCTAGAGCTACCGTCAAAGACAGCCATTGAATAAGACGCTTACGATTCTCGGCCTTCAATGCGGTGTGAGCAAAGTGCACTGTCACGCTTGATGTAATAAGAATAATCGTATTCCAAAAAGGTAGGAATTTTGCAAAGAACGCAGGTGTCCATTCGTGAACATTAAGTGCTTCTTCGGGGTTTGTGAAAACGGCACTATTGGGGTTTTCGATGACAGGCCAAGTAGCAACGAACTCAGGCCATAGTATTTGACCAGTTATGCCTTTATCGCCTTCTCCACCGAGCCAAGGTACTGCAAAGTTCCTGACGTAGTAGAGTGCACCGAAGAATGCCGCAAAGAACATTACCTCAGAGAAAATAAACCAAGACATCCCCCAAACATAAGATCGTTTGAGTTGGTCGCTATTCATTCCAGCGTGGTTCTCGCGAATCACAGTGCTGAACCATTGGAATAAAACAAAAGACAGTAAGGCGAAACCAATCAAGGCGATCCAAGTGGATGCACTGGCACTCTCTGCTGCTTTGACATCATTCAAAGCGCTGCCTAGACCATATACCGTGAACACTAGGCCAATAGATGCGAAGAACGGCAATCTAGTCTGTTCGGGAACATAATATGTTTCGTGGGAGCCTACGCTGGCCATCTTTCAATCTCCAATGGTGATCAATGCTGTCACTATTATCTTAGGGTTACTGCCGATTCAGACGTTTCGTAGTCTGTGATATCGAACAGTGAGTAAGATAGGGTTAGTTTTGTAATATGCTCTGGAATGCTTTCGTCTATAAAGAAACGAATGCCCATATCAACCTGCTCTCCAGGCTGGAGGACCTGCTCCTGAAAACAGAAGCACTCCAATTTTTTTAAGTATTGTGCGGCCTCGTTTGGCGCTACGCTTGGGATTGCTTGGCCAGTCATCTCATAACTATGCGAGTTCTTCGCATAATAGCTCACGACTTTGACTTCACCAGGATGCACCTTAACTTGTGCATCGTTAGCTCCGAAACCCCAATCCATACCAGCACTGTTCTGTGCCAGAAACTGCACTGTTATCAATCGCTCACCGACACTAGTAGGTTCTTGTACGGCAACGATTTGATCACCGGTTTTACCGTTCAAACCGGTGATATCACAAATTACGTCGTACAGAGGTACCATCGCGAAGCCGAAACCGAACATACCTACTACAGTGAATAGAAGTTTCCTTACTAGACTCTTAGTGGCCGAACGACTCGTTTTACTCATGGCGTTATCCTCTGTTTACTCGACGCTTATTGCGCGTGGATCAGTTTAGGATCTGGTGGAGTTGTAAATGTGTGGTAAGGAGCAGGGGACTCAACAGTCCACTCCAAACCTTGTGCGCCTTCCCAAACTTGCGAAGTCGCTTTCTTGCCGCCTTTGACGCACTTGATTACTACAACCAAGAGAATCAATTGAGAAGCGCCAAACAAGAAGCCACCGATACTGGAGATCCAGTTGAAATCCGCGAACTGTAATGCGTAATCAGGAATACGACGCGGCATGCCTGCTAAGCCCAAGAAATGCTGCGGGAAGAACAAGATATTCACGCCAATAAACGAAAGCCAGAAATGCAGCTTGCCGAGTCTTTCGTCATACATATAACCAGTCCACTTGGGAAGCCAGTAATAAGTAGCGGCCATGATCGAGAACACCGCGCCTGGCACTAGTACGTAGTGGAAGTGAGCCACAACGAAATATGTATCGTGATACTGGAAGTCCGCGGGGGTAATCGCAAGCATCAAGCCAGTGAAGCCACCCATGGTGAACAATACTACGAACGCGATCGCGAAAAGCATAGGCGTTTCGAAAGTCATCGAACCCCGGAACATAGTCGCAACCCAGTTGAACACCTTCACGCCTGTTGGCACTGCGATTAACATCGTCGCATACATGAAGAAGAGCTCACCGGCAATTGGCATACCCACCGTAAACATGTGGTGAGCCCAGACGATGAATGACAGGAAGGCGATAGACGCTGTTGCGTAAACCATCGAGTCATAGCCGAACAGACGCTTGCGAGCGAAAGTAGGGATGATCGCGGAGACCACACCAAACGCCGGCAGAATCATGATGTATACCTCGGGGTGACCGAAGAACCAGAAAACGTGCTGGAACAATACGGGGTCACCACCACCAGCAGCGTTAAAGAAGCTGGTACCGAAGTGGATATCAAATAGCATCATCGTAACGGCGCCAGCGAGTACCGGCATTACGGCAATCAATAGGTACGCTGTGATCAACCATGTCCATACGAACAGAGGCATCTTCATAAGCGTCATGCCAGGGGCACGCATATTCAACACGGTCGCGATAATATTAATCGAGCCCATGATGGAGGAGGCCCCCATTATGTGCACCGCGAATATGAAGAATGTCACCGAACTCGGCGCATAGGTCGTCGATAGCGGGGCATAGAATGTCCAGCCGAAGTTTGGTGCTCCTGACTCCATAAACAGTGTTGAAGACAACATTGCGAATGCGAAAGGAAGAATCCAGAAGCTCCAGTTGTTCATACGTGGCAATGCCATATCTGGCGCCCCGATCATCAACGGAATCATCCAGTTGGCCAAACCAACGAATGCAGGCATTACTGCCCCGAACACCATGATCAAACCGTGCATGGTGGTCATCTGATTGAAAAAGTTAGGGTCAACTAACTGTAATCCAGGCTGAAACAGCTCAGCGCGGATAACCATGGCGAAAGTACCGCCAAGGAGGAACATGGCAAAACTGAACCACAGATA
>CAXBOY010000012.1:0-48584 GCA_963977405.1 uncultured Gammaproteobacteria bacterium | reverse complement strand
TGGACATCACCACAGGCGTGATCATCGGCATGGCCATCGTGTTTTTCTATGCCGTACTCGGCGGCATGAAGGGCATTACCTATACTCAGGTCGCGCAATACTGTGTCCTTATCTTTGCCTATATGGTTCCCGCTGTCTTTATTTCACTCATGATGACGGGCAACCCCATTCCGCAACTAGGCTTTGGCTCAGAACTTACACCAGAATATGGCGGTGGTTATCTCCTCGACCGTCTCGACGGTGTGAGTGAGCAATTGGGCTTTGGTACCTATACAGAAGGCCAGAAGAGCACTCAGGATGTCTTCTTCATCACCGCGGCACTCATGTTCGGAACCGCCGGACTGCCCCACGTCATCATTCGTTTTTTCACAGTCCCAAGTGTGCGTGATGCGCGCCGCTCAGCTGGCTATGCGCTGATCTTCATCGCGATCCTCTATACTACCGCTCCTGCGATTGCCGCATTTTCTAAGGTCAATCTCATGAACACCGTTAACAATGCGGAGTACGTTTCCATGCCCTCATGGTTCAGTACTTGGGAGCGTACCAGCCTGATCGTCTTCGACGATAAGAATGGAGATGGCAGAATTCAGTATGTGGGCGACGCAGAAACTAACGAACTCACAGTTAATCGCGACATCATGGTATTGGCAAACCCGGAGATAGCACGCCTACCCAACTGGGTTGTGGCATTAGTGGCGGCCGGCGCGCTCGCAGCCGCTCTGTCGACCGCAGCGGGGCTTTTATTGGTGATCTCCACTTCTATATCTCATGACTTGATGAAGCGCTGTTTAGCGCCTCACATTACCGAGAAACAGGAACTGCGCTATGCGCGCATGGCGATCTTTGTGGCGGTACTAATTGCGGGGTACTTTGGCATTAATCCACCTGGATTTGTCGCCGAGGTGGTGGCCTTCGCCTTCGGTTTAGCTGCCGCATCCTTCTTCCCCGCTATAGTACTTGGCATCTTTTATAGCCGCATGAATCGACAAGGCGCAGTGGCAGGAATGGTAACCGGTTTTAGCTTTACCGCCGCTTATATCATCTACTTCAAGTTCGTAAGCCCGGAGCTAAGTAACGCGAGTCACTGGTGGTTTGGCATCTCGCCAGAGGGAATTGGGACGTTTGGCACCATTCTCAATCTATTAGTGGCCTTAAGCGTGTGCAAATTTACCGCCGCTCCGCCGGAAGAGGTTCAAATCATCGTGCGCAATATCCGTCTTCCTGGGGAGCATATAGAGACTAGCTAAGCAGCTACCTAATGAGCAAAAGGAGCCGGGCTTTCGGCTCCTTTCTAATCGTCGCTCATCGTAATCGTTGGCGCCGCGGTGGATTCCGATTCAAGAGCGGCAACTCGCTCCATAACCTTATCTGCCAACTCGAGATATGCCTTAGTGACGGCGCTATCTGGCTCAGCAACTACGATAGGATTACCCGCATCGGTGTGCTCACGAATGGCCAAATCCAAGGGCAGTGAGCCGATTACATCGATGCCGTAATCCTCAGAGAGTTGTTGCCCTCCGCCAGTGCCAAATATCGCCTCCGCATGACCGCAATTAGAGCAGATATGAACCCCCATGTTCTCGACTACGCCTAATAAGGGCACCTTTACCTTTCGGAACATCTCGATGCCTTTGCGAGCATCTAGTAGCGCCACGTCCTGAGGGGTTGTGACAATGACAGCACCGGTGATCGTGACAGACTGCGAAAGGCTTAATTGAATGTCTCCAGTGCCAGGAGGCATGTCGACAATCAGATAGTCCAGATCGGACCACAGCGTATCTTTCAATATCTGATTGAACGCACCCACAATCATGGGGGCACGCCATACCATCGGCGTATTGGGGTCGACTAGATAACCCATAGAGTTCGACTCTAGACCATGCGCCTTGATAGGCTCCATGTACTTATTGTCGACTATCTTGGGTCGCGTGCCAGACTTCACCCCTAGCATCATAGGTTGGCTTGGACCATAGATATCAGCATCGAGCAGCCCTACCTGCATACCGCGTTGCCGCAGCGCTAGCGCAAGATTGACGGCAGTAGTGGACTTTCCTACCCCCCCTTTTCCGGAAGCGACACAGATTATATGTTTAACAGCTTGCAGTTTTTCCACGATATCTCTCTCTTGGCAGCCTAGGTCGTTTCGGCTTATGAACAGTCTAGCGCATTATCCATCGAAGCTAGGACAGTGGACAAGCGCTACAGGTCCCGAGCAACAATCGCCGCACATCCGGTCTATTCCATAGATGAATATGGAAAAAAACCCTCTTTTACGCTAACCTGCTGGGGTTTATCGCAAGTATCGCCGAGCTATATTCGGCCGAGGATTGATCTGAATGCCCAAGGCATCGATAGCCATATTAATAGCACTAAGCGCAGCTACGCAGGCTTTCGCGCAGGGCCTGAATGCACCTGTGAAATCAGCGCCGGAAGGCGATTACCCTATCAAATATGCAATCTATTCCAGCGCTTGGGGAACTAGGAGCGATGCGGGCTTACGGTTGGTCGCGCAGAATTTAAGCGAGCACGAGATAATCCTAGAATCCGTGCTGTTTCAGGATGAAGAGGATCCAAAGACCCAAGCCAAGCTTACACTTGATCTGACCGTTCGCCCTAATGCTTGGGCCGAGAAAGAGATGAGTTATGTAGATTTGCTCTTCGGCAACGACTGCATTGGGCAAACCATGCATCAAGACTGGAAACTTGTAGAGATATCCAATTACACGCTCAATCCATCGGTGCGTGGACTCATTATCGAAGACACCGACTCATTCCGCATTTACCAATGTGTGCGCAATGTTCGGGTCAGCTGGGTAGACACTGAGACAGGCGAGAAAAGTGACTACACCGAATGGGTCATGTATCACTTCGAAAGACCACGCCCGTACTAGAGGTTAACTGAATACTCTTAGGGCTCATTGTGAGCCTTGAGCATAAAAAAAGGGCTGCAAGCAGCCCTTTTTTTATGTCAGGCAGAATTAACCGCCCATCAACACGCCACCGTATTGCACGAAAAAGGGTGCAAATACGAGAGAGAGAATCGCAGAAAGCTTGATCAAGATATTCAGCGATGGACCGGAAGTGTCCTTCAAAGGGTCACCAACGGTATCGCCCACGACAGCGGCCTTGTGCACTTCGGAGCCCTTGCCACCAAGATTACCTGCCTCGACAAACTTCTTAGCATTATCCCAAGCGCCACCACTATTCGAAGACGCAATTGCGAGTACGCCACCAGTGACCAAAGAGCCCGCTAGCATGCCGGCTACAGCAGGCACACCAAAGAGGAACCCTACTACTATTGGAGAGCCCATGATCAGAATGCCCGGGGCAATCATTTCACGCAGCGCAGCCTTCGTAGAGATTGCCACACACTGTGCGTAGTCTGGCTCACCAGTGCCTTCCATCAAACCCGGAATGGTTTTGAATTGGCGGCGCACTTCTTCGATCATATCGAATGCGGCCTTGCCCACCGACTTCATCGTCATCGCGGTGAACAGGAATGGCAGCACCGCACCGAGGAACAGGCTCACGAATACAACAGGATCGAGCAGATTGATCGAGCCTAGCAGGTCGTAGTCATCCCCACGCTGCTCCTTCATCAAGCCATCGGCACTTGTTAGGAATGCCGCGAACAGAGCCAGAGAGGTTAGAATTGCAGCACCTATCGCAAAGCCTTTGCCGATCGCAGCTGTAGTGTTACCTGCAGAGTCCAATATATCTGTGCGACGTCGTACTTCTTTGTCTAGACCCGCCATCTCAGCAATACCACCGGCATTGTCAGCGACAGGGCCGTAGGCATCAATCGTCAAGGCGATGGCTAGAGTACCGAGCATACCTAGTGAACCAATAGCAACGCCATACATGCCGCCTAGCTCCCAAGAGACAAAGATCGCGATAGCGATTGCGATATAGGGCAACACGGTACTTTTATAACCTAGTGCGAGGCCGTAGATGATGTTAGTCGCGGCACCTGTCTCACAGGACTTAGCCACTTCTTGAACCGGCTTGAAGGCGGCAGATGTGTAGTAACCCGTTAACAAGCCAACCGCAAGACCGGCTATGAGGCCAGACAAGAAGCAGTAATAAATTCCCATGCTGGTGTAGGTAGCATCGCGCAATACAAACTCAGCTGGGATTACCATACCGGTTACGAAGTACATCGTGACAGCCATCAGCGCGCTGGAGATGATCAACAACTTCATCAGAGCAGGTGACACATCTTCTTCTTTCTTGACCGATACAAGCAAAAGAGTCAGAAGGCTGATTGGAATGCCCATCGCGCTTATGAGAATTGGGTACAGTAGTGCATCGACGTTGCCTGCAAAGACAATCGCACTGATCACCATCGCCGCACAGGTACTCTCTGCGCAAGAGCCAAACAGGTCGGCTCCCATACCTGCCACATCACCCACGTTGTCGCCTACGTTATCGGCAATTACTGCTGGGTTGCGGGGATCGTCTTCTGGAATGCCCTTCTCCACTTTCCCGACCAAGTCTGCGCCAACATCAGCAGCCTTAGTGAAGATGCCACCACCCACACGGGCGAACAAGGCAATAGTAGAGCCACCTAGGCCGAAGCCCGCGATGATTTCCATCAGCACATAGTTAGGCAGGTCAGCAGGCAACCAAGCCTTCATCACTACATACACCACTACTAGGCCCAAAACAGCAAGGGACACTAGCGCAAAACCCATAACGGCGCCCGAGTTAAGAGCTACCTTGTAGGCATCGCTAATATTGTTGCGTGCGGATACAGTTGTGCGGGCGTTGCCCTGAGTCGCGATCATCATGCCGATGTAGCCGGATGCGATGGAGATTATTCCACCGAATAAAAATGCTACTGCGGTGTAGAGACCTTCCCGGGTGTCGGGAGTGTGATTATCGTCGATCAATACCGCGATAATCGCAGCAAAAACCAACATAAAAATGGCGAGAAATTTGTACTCCTGCTTCAGAAATGCCATGGCACCCTGGGCAATTGCACCGTGAATAAAGCGTAGTCGGGTCTTTTGTTCGCCCTCAAGACCTAAGTCCAACGGCACACTCATTACTTGGCGCATATAAAAGTACGCCACGCCCAAACCGAAAAGTGAAAGCAAAATCGAAATACTAATAGTCATGCCTGGCATCTTACGGTATCCCCTCATATTGTTTTTGTTAACGGACCCGGCGCACTGTAGCATACCAATCTGTACAAACAAAGCAGGCAACACGGCGCTTACGGGCCTATGAAAAAGACCGTAGTTCGACGGGAAATAGAAGGGGATACCTGCACTCTTGCGCAAGTTTCGACTGGCCGATACAAGGCCATAGTGGAATACGATTAATCGGTGGGGCCAAGGCCGCTAGCGCTTGGACTTGCGACCTTTCTTCTTACGTTTAGCATCTTTTGCGGTGGCGGCTTTCGAATTGACCTGTTCATTTGCGCCTAATCTAGCGGCGCGAAAAGCCTCACGTATTTTCCTAAGGCGATCCTCTTTAGCCTTGAATTGACGTTCCTCAAGTGCCGCCTTTATATCGATTATCTCGCCACTCATGACGACAGCCTCACTGCTGGCTAAGTGCTTGCGCTTCTCGTTTTAAACTATCTTTACGAGATTCCAGCTCCGCAATACGGTCCTTCTCTAGTGGAACGAGCAACTCCCCTTCCGCAGTAGTATTGGCGTATTTCTGCTGCTCTGCGTTCAGAGCATCAAGAAGTGCCTGCGCTGCGGCTATAGTTTCTTCGAATTTACTATTCGCAGAGGCCACCGCGGCATTACTCACGCGTATTTGCTCAATCTGTGCCTCCAGTTCCGCGATACGTGCACGCTGCGTCTGCTCCCTTGCAACTGCGGCGCGACGGGCTTGCTCCGCAGCAGCGATACGAGCAGCCTCGAGACGCTGGGTCTCTCGCTGCGCTTCTTCTTGCGCCTGCTGCCTTGCAACACGAGCGGCTTCCTCGCGCGCCTCTGCAGCCTGACGCTCACGCTCCGCCTCGACTCTGGCTATGCGTGCACGCTCCTCGGCAGCCCTTGTTGCCGCCGCCTGCTCTGCCTCGCGTTGCATCTCAATAGTATTAGCCTGATCTACTACCGGTGGCTGATTTGCTGAACCGCAGCCCACCAGCACTAGCACGGCGAGGCCTAAGGTCACGCGCTGTAGGGTATGCGCTAATCTGCTTGGGTTTGCAAAGCGTTTCATGGTGAGGAATCCTTGTTGGCCATTGTAGTCTGGGTATAATCGTTTCCGTGCTTGACGACACCATAATCAGTCACAGATAGTAGGGTCAAGCAACTTAAGGGGGCAACATCCGTGCCTGACGACTCCGTCACGCCCCTTCGCATGCACTTTATATCGGTAAAACAGGAAATTGTCAGCAATTATGCTGAATTCTCATGACAAAGTCCCGCTACATCAGCCACATAAGTAAACCCGCGCTACTCCTTGGGCTCTTACTTGGCCTCCCTATTCTGATGGCCGCCCTGCTTTTGCAGTGGCGCCCCTCCGTGCCATTCAATGCTACGCTCGATAACGTCGCCATAAACAGCATTGAAGAACTCATTGTCGACAACGCTCCTGCACGTATCGGCGCACCCGGCGAGATCGTTCTCCATCTGGACGAGGCAGAGCTAAACTTACTCGCCGCTTTCCTGCTGCAGAACGTGCCCGGCTTGCAGGAGGTCACCGCAGATGTGGCAATTCAAGATGGCAGCGCCAGCGTCTACATGAGTGTTCCCTGGTCCACCCCCCTCGCGACTCTCTATCTCAACTTACAAAGCAAAATCAGCATGGGCGCTCAGCGACTAGAGCTGTCCTCGGTAAAAATGGGATATCTGCCCATACCCGACGTCCTCGTGCAGTTCTTGAGCGCAAGACTTGAGGAACGCCTAGCAAGCAGCTACGTCAATTATCAGGAATTAGTAAATCTGCAACACAGCCTTCGCGAGATCAGCTTTGCCCCAAATCTCATGCAGATCACCATGGATTGGGAGCCACGTCTGATCTCAAGAGTGCAGACTCAGGCTGAGCAGCTTTTTTTAAGTGCCGAGGACAAAGAGCGCATCGTGTTCTATTTCGGAAAATTAGTCGATTTGGTCGAACAACAGCCCCAAGACACTCGCAGCATCTCCTTAAACCTATTGATGTTCCCGCTGTTCGAAACCGCATCGCAGCGCGTCGCGCAAGGGGCAGATCCAGTGCTAGAGAATCGCAGCCTACTGCAGGCACTGTCGCTCTATGTGAATGAGTCCGATCTAAGCCAGCTAGTCGACCCACCCGGAGCGGCTGCCTTGATTACACCGCGCCGACTCAACGTCACCATCCAGCGGCGCCCGGATCTCGCGCAACACTTCACTAGTTCAGCTGCTATGAGCGCTACCGTTGGCGCCGGTGTTGCTGGCATTCTCTCCACTAGCAAGGAAGTACACGATGCCCGTTATCGCTCAGGATTCAGTTTCAGCGATCTCACCGCTAATATCGCCGGTGTCGCACTGGGCAACGCCGCGACAAGTTCTTCGAACGACGCCCAGCAGCTACAGAGTCGCCTCTCCACGGCAAGCGAGGAGAACGATTATATGCCTCCAGTATCGCGAGATAATGCAGGCCTGACCGAGGACGATTTCTCCGCCCAGTTCACTGACCGCAATAGTGAAGCCTATGTCGCACGCTTAGCGGATATTGACGAACAGATTGCCGCGCTGCCCATCTACCGAATGCAGTGAGGAAGGCGAGCGGTGTTCAGCTTACCCCGTCTCTTATATACTGCCGCCCAAACAGGAAACGCCCAGCAGGGCGCACTAGGACTTAGCCAGAATGAGCACCGACAAGCCTACCCCCCATTTCGATACCGTGAACCTTCACTCGGATCGCAGTGACAAACCCGAGCATGGCGCTTTGCATAAGCCTATTCATACGTCGATTGCATTCGAGTATGCCGACTCGCGCGAGCTTGCCGCAGTGTTTCAGGGCAAACAGCCCGGTTACAACTATGGCCGGCAACAAAACCCAACTGTAAATGCCCTACAGAATCGCATTACGAGAATGGAAGGCGGCGTTGCAAGCGTCGCCTTCGCCACAGGGATGGCAGCAATTGGTTCTATACTGTTTTCACTCTTAAGACAGGGCGATCATGTCGTCTCCAGTGCCTACCTATTCGGAAACACCAATAGCCTTTTCAATACTTTTGGCAATCTCGGCATTGATGTCAGTTTTGTGGACGCCACAGACGTCAGCAATATTGAAAAGGCGATCACTCCTAACACAAAGTTGGTTTTCGTAGAGACTATCGCCAACCCTGTTACCCAAGTGGCGGATCTTGCCAAGATCGGTGCGCTTTGCGCCGCCAAACAGTTAGTCTATGTGGTCGATAACACGATCACCACACCATGCCTTTTCTCCCCGAAATCTGTCGGTGCCTCGCTCATCGTCAACTCGCTTTCGAAATATTTTGGCGGTCACGGCGACGCCTTAGGCGGCGCCGTGACCGAAACGGGATTGTTCGACTGGAGCGGTTTTCCCAATCTCTACGAAAACTATAAAACCGGACCGGTCAGCCAATGGGGGCTCACACAGATAAAGAAGAAGGGGCTGCGCGACTTCGGCGCTACCTTGTCACCTGAGGCCGCCCACACTCTAGCAGTGGGTTCGGAGACAATGTCGCTGCGCGTAAAGCGAGCCAGTGACAATGCGTTAGCGCTTGCAAGATTTTGCGAGGAACACCCGCGGGTACGCACGGTCAATTACCCCGGCCTTGCGAGCCACCCTCAACACGCGCTGGCCACCTCACTTTTCGAACAGTATGGCGCACTAATGAGCATCGAATTGGATGCGGAGGTCGACTGTTTCGATTTCTTAAACCGCCTGCAATATGTCGTCTCATCCAGCAATCTTGGCGATACCCGCACACTCGCCATTCCAGTAGCACATACGATTTTCTATGAGATGGGAGCGCAGCGGCGCGCATCGATGGGCATACCCGACTCACTCATTAGGATCGCCGTTGGCATCGAACACATCGATGACCTAATCGCCGACTTTAGCCAAGCATTGGCCTAGGCGCGTAGAGGTGAACATGATTACGCTTTGTAATGTAGACGATATTGAGGAAGGAGCTTCTAAGGGCTTCGAAGTCGAGAATAAGTATTTATTCGCCGTTAAGAAAGACGACCAACTATTTCTCTATTACAACTACTGCCCCCATCTTGGCACGCCATTAGAGTGGCTGGAAGACCAGTTCCTAGATGCCGACGGCGCACTCATTCAGTGCTCCACCCATGGAGCTTTGTTCCTGATCGAGAATGGCACTTGCATCTTAGGTCCTTGTAAAGGCAAGCGCCTCAAGGCAATACCGTTCGTGTTAGGCAATGGCTTCATGATGGTGAACGAGGACGATGTGCGAAAACTAGGCCGAATCTAGAGGCGTACGGGCAACTGCTCGACTAGGCGAATCTCTTGCTCGCTTATCTGCGCACTGTACGCAATCACCTCCACGCCTTTGCTATGGGCCACGCGCAGCAATGCACCATAGGCCGCATCAATTTCATCCGCCGGTCGCACTTCGCGGATCCCTTCGTGCTGCACGCAAAACAATAATACTGCGCGTTGACCCGAAGCCTTCATCTCCATCAATTCGCGCAGATGCTTGAGCCCTCTTGTGGTTACCGCATCGGGAAAGGCACCCTGCCCACCTCCTAGCCCTAGGGTTACGCTCTTCACCTCAACATAGCAATCTGTGCCGGGCACATCTGGATTGTCGCTAAGCAGGAAATCGATGCGGCTCTTCTCACTGCCATAGGGTACCTCGCTGCGGCAGTTTGCGTAGCCGCGCAACTCCTCGATGGCCCCCAAGGCAATGGCCTCCTTTACAAGCGCATTCGCGCGACCAGTATTGATACCCACCCTATGTTTCTGATCGACCTCCACCAACTCCCAAGTGCAGGGATACTTGCGCGCTGGGTTCCCAGAATCTGAGAACCATACGCGGCTACCAGGCTCGGCACAGTGGAGCATAGACCCGGTATTCGGACAGTGCAGAGTGCGCATCGAGCCATCATCTAACGTCACATCGGCGAGGAAGCGCTTATAACGTTTAATGAGTGTTGCTGCTTGGAGCGGTGGTTCAAACTTCATCGGTGGA
This sequence comes from uncultured Gammaproteobacteria bacterium, assembly GCA_963977405.1. Taxonomy (GTDB): domain Bacteria; phylum Pseudomonadota; class Gammaproteobacteria; order Pseudomonadales; family Pseudohongiellaceae; genus UBA5078. Next base: position 38,467 of record CAXBOY010000012.1, on the reverse strand, counting down.
GTTTCCCAGAGGCCACTGCAATCTTCAACCTATCTACGGCTAGCTCGAGTTGCTCCATACCCGTGGTAAACGCAAAGCGAACGAAACGTTTATTCTCGTAGTCGCCGAAATCCGTGCCCGGTGTCACAGCCACGCCAAACTCCTCCAGCAACTGTTTGCAGAATACCTCGCAATCATCGGAGAACTTCTCAATACCTGCATAAATATAGAAGGCACCTAGAGTTGGGGTGTCGATGCTGAAACCAAGCTTCTTAAGTGCAGCACTGAGGTAATCGCGGCGTAGCGCGAATTGTTGACGACGATCTTCCAGTATTACGCGTGTGTCCGCGTCGAACGCACGTAAGGCGGCGAATTGCGCAGGAGTAGACGCGGCAATGAAAAGATTTTGCGCAAGTATATTGCAGGCAGGCACTAGCTCCTCCGGAACGACCAACCAACCAAGGCGCCAACCGGTCATACCAAAGTACTTCGAGAAACTATTGATAACGATGGCATCGTCAGACACCGCGAGTGCGCTCACTAGACCGTTGCTATAATCCAGACCGTGATAGATCTCATCCACCAAGACGTGCAGATTTTGCCGGTCGCAGTACTGCGTGATAGCGCCCAACTGCTCCGGTGTCAGCACAGTGCCAGTGGGATTGCTTGGCGTCGCAAGCCAAACGCCCTTGCTGGCATCGCTTGCATATTGCTCCAGCAACGCCGGAGTAATTTGGAACTGGCTGGCGGCGGTGACAGGTACCAACTGGGCCTCACCGCCCGCTAGGCGCACATAATTACGATTGCACGGGTAACCTGGGTCTGACATCAACACGCCATCGCCGGGATTAACTAAGAGTTGCGCCACGAGACTAAGCGCACCGCTCGCCCCCGGGGTAACAAAAATACGCTCGGGAGCAATTTGAACTCCCTGTGAATCCAAGTAGTGCTGCGCGATACGAGACCGCAATTGGGGCAATCCAGCCGCGGGAGTGTATGCGGTATGTCCATTGGCCAAGGCTTGGCGTCCGGCCTCGAGAATAGGAGCGGCGGTAACAAAATCCGGCTCCCCGACCTCGAGATGTACGATCGAGCGGCCCTGCGCCTCAAGGGCTTTAGCGCGCTCCAGCACAGTCATGACACGAAAGGGGTTTATCTGTTGCATACGCGCCGCCACTTGGAAGCGCGCCTTCGGGGTTTGGTAAGACAATAGAGCTCCGCAAAACAATAAACTTGAGATTCACAATGGCGACATTATATAGGGCTAGTCTATAGTTGGTGTAGCCGAACACACGCTCGCCGACAGACACATTTGAGACTTAATACTTTCTTATAGCGCGGCAGACAATATTCTGTTAGTTTACCGGGCTTTCTAAGATTCGGCTCAAGCTTCGAAGTACGCAATCTGCTTTTTTCGACGCTTTAAAAACTGAAATACGCTTGCCATCAATCTTCCTAATATCGAAGCCATACCTAGGCAGCGAAAATCAGCAAGAATCTTAGAAAATACGAACACTGTGCTGGCATCACGAAGTTTATGATTGCGAGTGATCACTTTGGACAAGCCCTAATAGGGCAATGAGGCATAGCGAACCATGTCTAATAATCAAGCCCCGGCTTCTGCACCTGTTCTGAAAAACTTTACCCCCTATAAAGAGAAGAAAGGGGAAGAGTATATGAACGATACTCAGAAGGACCACTTTAAATCGATTCTATACAGCTGGCGCAACCAGCTCATGGAAGAGGTTGATAGAACCGTTCACCACATGCAAGACGAAGCCGCTAACTATCCCGATCCGGCCGACCGCGCCACTCAGGAAGAAGAGTTCTCGCTTGAGTTGCGTACACGCGATCGCGAACGCAAACTAATCAAGAAGATCGACTCTACTCTCGAGAAGATTGCGCAAGACGATTATGGCTTCTGCGAGTCTTGTGGCATAGAGATTGGTATTCGTCGTCTTGAAGCGCGTCCTACCGCGAACAAGTGCATCGATTGCAAAACTCTCGACGAGATCAAAGAGAAGCAATGGGGCGCCTAAGCGCGCTCCACTGTTCAGCTTTCGCCTTATTGCGCGATCTCGCGCATAAGGCCTCTGCCCTGCTGATGCTGTAAGTAAATCAATGAAACTCAAAGCAGACTACATCGGTCGCTTTGCCCCCTCTCCCAGCGGCCCTCTTCACTTCGGTTCCCTCATCGCGGCTCTTGCGAGCTTCTTAGATGCGCGCGCTCACCATGGGCAATGGCTATTGCGCATGGAAGATCTCGACCCTGGTCGCGAACCACCACAGGCCGCAGGACAAATACTCGAGGCGCTAGAGGCATTCGGATTGCACTGGGATGGCCCGGTTCTGTACCAGAGTTCTCGCCTGCCAGCCTACCGTGAAGCCTTGCAAAGGCTCCAGCATAAGGGCTTGATTTACGCCTGTGATTGCACTCGCCAACAGATTCAAGGACTAGGGGGCGTTTACGATAATCGCTGTCGAGACCGTAAGGATGTGCCGCAGGAATGTGCTCTTAGAGTGAAAGTGGCGGATCGAACGATTCGTTTCGAAGATGAAATTCAGGGCAGCACGCAGCAACACCTCCTGCGCGAATGCGGCGATTTCGTGCTGTTGCGCAAGGATGGACTATTCGCTTACCAACTCGCCGTTGTGGTGGACGATGCCTTTCAGAATATTTCTTGCATAGTGCGTGGCTCGGACCTTCTCGACTCCACGCCGAGACAGATTTATTTGCAACAGTGCTTAGGCTTCGAGACGCCGCAGTTTGCGCATTTCCCAGTCGCTGTGAACGAGGACAATCAGAAACTCAGCAAACAGCATTTCGCAGCACCACTCGATCATAAGAGTCCTCTGCCCGCATTGCTACGCGCGCTAAAATTCCTAGGTCAACCAGTAAGCAAAGAGCTGACCGAAGGCGACATCCCTAGCGTACTGCAATGGGCGATCGCGCACTGGGATATACAGGCAGTGCCCAAGTTAGCTAATATCCGGCTCGAATCTATCGACTAGGGCCGCCGGCCAAATAATAGGAACAAACGTGTACCTTACTCGTTCAACACTTCTTCTGCTGATGTGCAGCTATTTGCTGTTTGTCTCTAGTGTCGATTGGATATCGCTACCAACGGGCGCATGGTATCGTCCCTTCGTCATAGGCCTAGCCATAATCGTAATCGCCGCCTTCTGCCATCGGGAACAAAACTCAGATGATCTTTGACCTGAGTAATCTGATAGTCCTGGGTATGATCTATATCGGGGTCTTATTCTGTGTGGCCTTAGCGACTGACAAAGGCTGGATACCGCAGAAAGTCACCCGTCACCCTATCGTCTATGTATTAGCACTCGGCGTTTTCGCGAGCGTATGGTCCTATTTTTCAGCCACAGCCAACGCCTTTCGGGATGGATACGGTTATCTCGCGCCGTTCATAGGCATCTCTCTGGCTTTCCTATTCTCGCCCCTTATGCTGCGCCCTATTCTCGACATCACCCGCAGCTATCAGCTTAGCTCGCTGGCAGATCTATTGGCCTTTCGTTACCGCAGCCCAGTGGCCGGAACCCTGACAACTATCGTGATGCTCCTAGGAGTCACTCCCCTTCTGTCACTACAGATTCAAGCTGTCTCCAATAGCGTAGCCATTATGGCTCCCGAGGTCTCACAGACTACCTTGGCCGCCTCGTTTTGCGTGATGATCACGGTGTTCGCCATTTTCTTCGGCACAGGCCGAGGCGCGGGACGTGAGAAACACGAGGGACTAGTGATGGCCATTGCCTTCGAATCTCTTGTCAAACTGATTGCGATGCTAGGGCTTGGCCTTTTCGCGGTTTATCAAGGTTTTGGCGGCTTCGCAGAGCTTGATCAATGGCTGCAGACGCAACCCGAACTACTTGCCGGCATCAAAGAGCCTGACGCACCAGGCTCCTTCCACATCACTGCGATCTTGTTCTTCACTGCGGCTGTCGCTAGCCCGCATATGTTCTACATGATCTTCAACGAGAATAAAGACCCCAAGGCATTAACTCTAGCCAGCTGGGCACTTCCCTTGTACTTCCTGCTGCTTAGCCTGCCAGTATTCCCAATCCTTTGGGCGGGCCTGAAGATAGGCTCAACTGCCCCACTGGAGTTTTACCCTGTCAGCCTTGGCGCGGACTACGGCTCAGGTTTTATGACCGCAGTGGGTTTTCTAGGTGGACTCTCTGCGGCAAGTGGTTTGATCATTGTCATCACTCTGGCACTATCGAACATGTGCCTGAATCATCTAATCCTGCCGCTTTATCAACCTACTGCACGCAACGACATTTACCGCTGGCTTCTATGGCGTCGACGCGCCCTAATTACCGCGCTTATCTGGATCGGCTTCCTGTTCTACTACATCCCCGATGACAAGCTCAGCGTTAGGGCCATTGGCAATGTCTCTTATATCGCGAGCCTGCAATTTCTACCCAGCATCATCGCCTTGCTATATTGGCCTAGAGGAAACAAGAAGGGCTTCATCGTGGGTCTGCTGGCCGGTGTCGCCATCTGGTTCCTGTTCTTGATGTTGCCAGTTCTAACCGGCTTCAATTTTCTCGCCTTCGAATCGATCAATACTCGCGAAATCGTGGCGATGTCATTGGTGTGCAATATCATTCTATTCGTCGTTATTTCTTTTTGGACGCGCACCTCGGCCGAAGAGCGTGCCTCCGCAGACGTCTGCGCTATCGATACGATCCGCCGTCGCAACCGCACGGGTCTTGTCGCCAAGACTCCCGATGACTTCATCGCCAAGCTCACCAAACCCTTGGGAGAGCGGACCGCGACACGGGAAGTGCTGCAGGCACTACGAGATCTCCACATCAATCGACAAGAAAAACGTCCCCACAATATGCGCCTGCTACGTGGACGCTTAGAGGCGAATCTTTCCGGCCTATTGGGGCCTTCTATCGCTCACGATCTCATCGATCGCTTTCTTCCATTTACTATCGAGTCTGAACATGGGTCCACGGATGTCGATGTCATCGAAAGCCGCATCGAGGCCTATCGGAGCAACCTGTCCGGTATGGCGGAGGACCTAGACAATCTGCGCCGTTATCATCGCCAAGTGTTGCTAGAGCTGCCTTTAGGCGTGTGCTCACTTGGTGAGCAGAATCAAATCGTGATGTGGAACCACGCGATGTCGCAGCTCACCGGTATCCCCAGCCAAGAGGTGCTTGGCTCACAGTTGAGTGAGATAGCAGAACCCTGGGCAACCCTTATCCATGATTTTACAATTGGCGAAACCGCCCATGCTCATAAACGCGTGGTGCAGATAAAGAGTAAGCGCCGTTTTATCAGCTTACACAAAGCCATCATCGAGAAGTCTGCAGCCCATAAAATTAAGCAAGACGGCGTGGTCATCCTATTAGAAGACCTCACCGAGACGGAGCTTCTTGAGGAAGAACTTACCCACAGCGAACGCCTCGCCTCTATTGGACGCTTGGCCGCTGGTGTAGCCCACGAGATCGGCAACCCAATCACCGGTATCGCTTGCTTGGCACAGAATATTCGCGACGAAACCAACAACGATGAGCTACGGGAAATGGCACGCCAGATCATCGAGCAAACAGATCGCACCTCCCGAATCGTGCAGTCGCTGGTCAACTTCGCCCATAGCGGTAGCAATAAGTCGGATCACAATAGCGAGGTCGTAACTGTCGAGGAATGCGTCAACGAGGCGCTCGCACTAATCTCACTAGACAAGAAACGCAAAGAGATTAAGTACGTGGTGAACTGTAAGGCCGGACTTCAGGTTCTAGGAGACTCACAGCGACTACTTCAAGTTTTAGTGAACTTGCTCAATAACGCCCACGATGCTAGCCCCGTGGATAGCAAGATCACCCTATCCTCCAAGCTCGTATCCGGTTCCGTACAGATTTCGGTAACCGATGAAGGCAGCGGCATTCCCGAGGAAATTCGAGACCAAATATTCGACCCGTTCTTCACCACCAAAGAACCTGGAGAGGGCACGGGGCTTGGCCTTTCATTGGTCTATAGCATAGTTGAAAACCTAGATGGACATATTGATATAATCAGCGCCTCTAACAGGAAAGAGAATCCGGGCACACGAGTAATTCTTACTTTTCCCTGCTATGATGGACCGAATATCAAGGACGCATCACTCACTAAGGCGATCTAGTCGATGCCGCAACCTGTTGAATTAGTTATCAATCTGCTTGAGTAACATGATGACAGTGCAGAACAAAGTATTAGTAGTTGAAGATGAGCAAGTCATTCGCACTGCGCTACGACGCCTGCTGGAACGCCACAACTATTCCGTCGAAGAAGCCGGGAGTGTTAAAGAGGCTATAGAGCAGCACAACATGGACGATTTCGACATCGTTGTGAGCGACCTGCGCCTGCCCGGCGCACCTGGAACAGACCTCATCAAGGCCACCAAAACCCCCGTACTTATCATGACCAGCTACTCTAGCCTGCGCTCCGCCATCGATTCGATGAAGATGGGAGCCGTGGACTATATCTCTAAGCCCTTCGAGCACGAAGAGATGATAGAGACGGTTGGTCGTATTGTGCAGGAAAGCGCCAGCCGCAAAGCCGCCCAAGAAAAACCCCTTCCACCACCCGAGCCTCCCGTTTACGGCATGATCGGCAGCTGTCCGCAGATGATGGAACTATTCCGTCGCATCCGCAAAGTGGCGATGACAAACTCTACGGTGCTTATTAATGGCGAGTCTGGAACGGGCAAAGAGCTTGTAGCACGCGCAATACATAAACTAAGCGATCGTAACGAGTCAGAGATGATCTCGGTAAACTGTGCTGCCATTCCCGAGAATCTCATCGAGTCCGAACTCTTCGGACATGAGAAAGGTGCCTTTACTGGCGCTACGGCGAACCGCACTGGTCTAGTCGAGGCCGCCAGTGGCAGCACATTGTTCTTAGACGAGATAGGCGAATTGCCTCTAGAGGCTCAAGCCCGCCTATTGCGAGTGCTGCAGGAAAACGAAATTCGCAAGGTTGGTTCCGTGCAATCCAAGAAAGTGGATGTGCGCCTAGTTGTTGCGACACACCGTGATCTCAAGCAATTAGTGATCGACGGCGACTTCCGAGAAGACTTGTATTACCGCATCAACGTGATGACACTAATCATCCCGCCTCTCAAAGAGCGCGGCAATGACATCCTAGAACTCGCCGATGCCATACTCGATCGCACTTGCAAACGACTCAAGTCCCCGATGCTCAAATTCAGCTCAGAGGCAACCCAAGCGATCGCCTCCTACCCATGGCCAGGCAATGTTCGCGAACTCGAGAACGCCATAGAGCGCGCCGTGGTGCTAGCGGAGTCTGAGGTTATTGGTGAAGAGCTTCTGGCTATCGATACCAGCCTCAAGGCTCAGCTGCGCCCCCTGAATGAGCGTACAGCGGTGCACAATACCCCCCCTCAAGACGACTCTGTCGAAGAATTGTCCCTAGAGGACTATTTCCAGCACTTCGTGCTGGAGCATCAAGATCAAATGAATGAGACCCAACTTGCTCGCAAGCTGGGAATCAGCCGCAAATGCCTATGGGAGCGTCGCCAACGCTTCGGACTGCCGCGCAAGAAAAAACAAGCCTAGTGACTTAACAAGCTTTTTTATAGCCATGGGTTTTGGCCCGCGGCTATATACGCTGAAATCGACCTTATTTGTGATAGCAATCACAGACAAATTCATCAAACCGCAAAGTGTTACCGATACCCATCTACCCACGGCATTAGAGATTTTAAGTAACACAGTACCAGTTTCAAATAGTCATATTTTTGAAATAAAAACCTAACTCATTGTTTTTATTGAATTTGACTATACTGGCACGGTTCATGCTCTATGTACGACACAATAACAATAAATAATAACAACGAAAGCCAATAAAAATAAAAATAGCACTACATAGTGAGTGCAACGAAAAACAACAATAAAGAAGTAGATTGTCAGTGCGTAGAGAACCGATTTGTTATCTAACTGGCGGTACTGGTTCATAAAAAAATGCTTTGCGGTGCTGTATTTGGTGCCTGATTAGTCTAATAAGAATAACAAAACTAAATTACCTTCCTTGCGGGGGGGCTGTACTCGCCCCCCAAAGCATTTCCTCCTGCTAATTTCCCTTGTTTCGGTGTATTATCCCGCACCATTCCCATTAGTTTTAATGATGAATCACGTTGTGCTCGCACGCATGCCCCAGTTAATGGCGTATCGATGGCGAAGTGGCTGCGATCAATGGATCCTAAATTTAGATGTTAAGAAAGCTAAGCAAAGCGCTCTTCGGCAAACGCAACAAGGCGACAACGCCCCAAGTCGTGCCTCACACTTCCAGGCCTGAACAGGCGCGTGGAAACCCTTCGGCTGACCGTGCCAGTTTGAGTGACCTCGATCTTTCCGATGCGGACATCATTGAGCGGGAAGACCATTGCATCTCCCGCAAGAGCATTTCTCCGAATGCAGTGAAAGTGCTCTATCGCCTCAACGATGCCGGCTATCACGCGTTTCTAGTAGGCGGCGGAGTGCGTGACCTCCTGCTTGGCGACAAGCCAAAAGACTTCGATATTTCGACCAATGCCACCCCCGAGCAGATCAAACAACTGTTCCGCAATGCCATGATTATCGGCCGGCGCTTTAAGATCATTCACTTGCGTTTCGGGCGCGAGATCATCGAGGTCACCACCTTCCGCGCGCATCACGCGCCTGAGAATGAATTTAAAGAGAACACAACAAATCGCAGTATCAAGGGGCTAGACTCCGCGCACTCCAGCGCCGGTATGATTCTGCGCGACAACGTTTACGGCGACATCAATGACGACGCCGTACGTCGCGATTTCACTGCAAATGCCCTCTATTACACGATCGATGGTTTCCGCATTATCGATTTTGCAAACGGCCTCCAAGACATTGAAAACAGACTCTTGCGCATGATCGGCGACCCAGCCACACGCTACAGAGAAGATCCAGTTCGACTGCTGCGCGCAGTGCGTTTTGCCGCCAAACTCGGTTTCGACATCGAGAAGAAAACACGTGCACCGATGAATGAATTGGCACCTCTACTTGAATCGATCTCACCAGCACGTATATTCGACGAGACATTGAAATTGCTCACTGGCGGTCAGGCCGAGAAGACCTTTGATTTATTGCGTCAGTTCAAAATTGGTGAAGTGCTGTTCCCCGCCACTATGGCCTGCACGAAAGATCCACAGACGCCAGAGGCAAAACTCCTAACGCTTGCGATGCGCAATACCGATCGCCGTCTCGCCCAAGGTAAAACTGTCACTCCTGCATTTTTGTATGGAGCAATTCTGTGGGCTCCTTTGCAGAAGCAATTACAAAAAAATCTCGATGGCAGGATACCGACCCTACCAGAACAGCAGGAGGCTGCGAATCAAGTTATCTTGAAACAGATCAAGATCACGGCAATTCCGAAGCGCTTCTCCATCGCTACTCGAGAGATTTGGGAGTTACAGTTACGCCTACAAGTACGGACTCGCCGCGCTGCCGAGACTGTATTTAGCCACCCCCGTTTCCGTGCCGGGTATGACTTCCTGTTACTACGCGAAGAAGCAGGCGAGGACCTCGGCGGTATCGGTCAGTGGTGGACTGATTTCCAGATTGCTGATAAAAACCAACAAGAGCAAATGCTCGAAGGTTTAGGTAAAGGCGGTAGCACTAAGCGTCGACGCCGCCGCAAACCCAATCGCAAGCCCCCCAGTGAGGCAGGTGACAAGGCGTGAAAGTGAGCCCTATCTCCGCACAGCAAGCCATAACAACTGCGCCGCGATTTATCGCCGTAGAGGGCCCTATTGGGGTTGGCAAAACCAGCCTGACTAAGCGCCTCGCCGAGACTTTCAATTACGATACGCTGCTAGAGCTACCCGAAGAGAACCCCTTCCTCGAGCGCTTCTACCACGATCCCAAGCGCAACGCCCTTGCCACCCAATTGTTCTTCCTGTTTCAGCGTTCGCGCCAGATCCAGGATCTGCGCCAAGACGATCTGTTTGAACAAGTACGTGTAGCGGATTTTCTGATCGACAAAGATCCCCTATTTGCCCGTCAGAATCTGGACGCCGACGAGTTCGCGCTCTATCAACAGGTTTACAATCACCTGACCATCGACGCCCCCGTACCGGATCTAGTGGTTTATCTGCAGGCCCCAGCGGATGTCTTGATGGAGCGCATCCAGAAACGAGGGATAGACGCAGAACAAAATATTCATAGCGACTACCTCGAAAGATTGAACGTCGCCTACACGGACTTCTTCCACTATTACGACAAGAGTCCGCTCCTAATTGTGAATTGTGCCGAGATTGACCTTGTCGGTAATGAGGACGATTATCAGCTCCTCGTAACCCAAATTCTGGCATGTACCAACGGGACACATTACTTTAATCCCAAACCCAGCCTCCTGTAATACCACTGGTGGATCATTATGAGCTCTCAGTCTTCCCCTAACGTCGCCCAGACCACTCGCCGCGCTACTACCTTGAGCACCCTCATTAAGCTCAAGCAGAGCGGTGAGAAATTCACCTGCCTTACCGCCTATGATGCCTGCTTCGCGCAATTAGTAAGTGAAGCCGGGGTAGAAGTCATATTAGTAGGCGACTCACTGGGCATGGTGTTGCAAGGACACGACAGCACCTTACCAGTCACCATGGACGATATGGTTTACCACATCAGTAGCGTGAAACGAGGCAACCGTGGCGCGTTCATCGTTGGTGACATGCCCTTCATGAGCTATGCCTCGGAAACACAGACCCTCGAGAATGCTGCCACGCTAATGCGTGCAGGCGCCCAGATGATCAAGATTGAGGGTGGTGCCTGGATAGCGAACTCTACCCATCTTTTGGCCGAACGCGGCATTCCGGTATGCGCCCATATGGGCTTAACACCGCAGTCGATCAACCGAATCGGTGGCTATCATGTACAGGGGCGCGATCCCCGCCAAGCCGAGAGCATGATCGCCGAGGCGCAGCTTTTGGAAGCATCCGGGGCAAGTATCCTGTTGCTCGAGTGCGTGCCTCAGACTTTAGCGCGTCAAATCAGCGAAATGCTAACAATCCCAGTAATCGGAATTGGCGCAGGACCAGATACCGATGCCCAAGGCATGGTCTTGCATGATCTACTCGGCATCTCCCCCATCACGCCGAAATTCGTGAAGAACTTTCTCAAAGACTCAGAGAACGGGATTCGTGGCGCCTTGCAGGACTTCGTTGAGCACGTAAAGAACAAACAATTCCCCGGCCCCGAACATAGCTTCGACTAGAGTCACTGAGAAATGCAGACGCTGACCAATATTCAAGCACTAAGAGAGAAGCTAACACAGCTGCGCTCTACTGGGCAGCGTATTGCGCTCGTCCCGACCATGGGAAATCTTCACGCCGGCCATATCTATCTTGTAGAGCAAGCCCGTCGGTATGCCGAAGTAGTGGTCTGCACGATCTTCGTGAACCCCATGCAGTTCGGTCAAAATGAAGACCTCGACTCTTATCCTCGCACACTCGAGCGGGATCAAGAGAAGCTCGAAGCTGCGCAATGCGATTTACTCTTTACTCCCACCGTCGCGCAGATGTATCCACTTGGACACGCGCAACACACGGTGGTCTCAGTGCCCGGCCTGTCGAGTGCATATTGCGGTGCAAGCAGACCGGGGCATTTCGATGGCGTCGCTACAATAGTGAGCAAGCTATTTAACATGGTACAACCCCACACCGCTTTATTCGGGCTCAAGGATTATCAGCAGTTTCGGGTAATTCAGAAGATGGTTGCAGACCTTTGCCAGCCAATAGATATAGTCGGGGTCCCTACCCAACGTGAACCTAGCGGATTGGCGCTGAGCTCGCGAAATGGCTATTTAAGCGCGGAGCAGAAGACAAAGGCAGTGGCATTGTTTGAAACCCTGCAATGGGCCTCTGAGGCTCTTCTGCAAGGAACCTCAATCGACGATGTGGAGAGCAAGGCTAAGCAGCGCCTAGAAGCCGCCAATTTCAAACCTGACTATTTCAGTGTCTGCGATGCCGAAAGCTTAGAGGCACCCAGTCCGCAGACCAAAACCCTCGTGATTCTCGCCGCGGCGTGGATGGGCAAGACACGTCTCATCGACAATCTTCGTTTCGACCGCTAGCTCCCGTCTCCGCCACATAAGCAAAGATGGAGAGGGAGATTTTACTCACCGTCTAAAACCTGCTAAAACTTAAGCACCACAAGCATTTCGCCCCCTTCGCGGGCGCTTGACTTGAACAACTTTTCCGATAAAACCCCTTTCACAGGACACGTACAATGTCTGATAGTCGCCTCTACCCAGTACCCGCAGACGTGGCCGCAAAAAGCCTCATCGTCAGTGAGCAATACCAAAAAATGTATCAGCAGTCGATCCATGACCCTGAGGCGTTCTGGTCGCAGCAAGCGAAAGACTTCCTCGATTGGATCAGCCCTTGGAAGAAAGTGTATTCAGGAGAGTTTAGTAAGTCCGAAGTACGCTGGTTCGAGGGTGGTAAACTAAATGTCTGCGTAAACTGTATCGATAGGCACCTACCCACCCGCGCCCAACAAACTGCCCTGATTTGGGAGGGCGACAACCCCGAGGACAGTGCTCACATCAGTTATCAAACGATGTACGAGCGCGTTGGCGAACTCGCCAACTCTCTACGCGCGCGCGGCGTTGGCAAGGGTGACCGCGTTAGCATTTATATGCCAATGATCCCTGAAGCTACCTATGCAATGCTGGCCTGCGCTCGCATTGGTGCAGTCCATTCGGTAGTGTTTGGCGGCTTCTCTCCTGAAGCTATTAAGGATCGCATTCTAGATTCCGACTGCCGCGTGGTAATTACAGCAGACCAAGGCATGCGCGGCGGCAAGCGTATTGCGCTGAAACACAATGTCGACAGAGCGCTCGAGCATTGCCCCGCAGTCCATACTGTCTTGGTCGTTCAGCACACTGGAGCCGAGGTGCAGTGGCACGAAGGACGTGATGTCTGGTATCACGAAATATGTGCATCGATGAGCAGCGACTGCGAACCCGAAGTCATGGATGCCGAAGATCCCCTGTTCATTCTCTATACCTCTGGCTCTACCGGAAAACCGAAAGGCGTCCTGCACACCAGCGCAGGCTATCTACTCGGCGCCGCAATCACTCACCGCTATGTATTCGACTACCAAGACGGCGACATTTACTGGTGTACAGCCGATGTCGGTTGGGTAACAGGCCACAGCTACATAGTCTACGGGCCCTTAGCTAATGGCGCCACGACACTTATTTTTGAGGGAGTTCCAACTTATCCAGATGCCTCCCGCTTTTGGCAGGTCATAGATAAGCATCAGGTCAACATACTCTACACCGCCCCCACGGCCATTCGCGCCCTCATGGCTGCCGGGAATGAGCCCGTGCTCAAGACGTCTCGCGCATCCTTGCGTCTACTCGGTTCTGTGGGAGAGCCCATCAACCCTGAGGCATGGCAATGGTATTACGATGTGGTCGGCGAGGGTCGCTGTCCGATTGTCGATACTTGGTGGCAAACCGAGACAGGGGGCATAATGATTACGCCACTGCCTGGCGTAACAGACCTGAAACCGGGCTCCGCGACTCTCCCCTTCTTCGGCGTGCAACCAGCCTTGCTCGATGCGGAAGGCAATGAAATGAAGGGCCCCGCCACAGGAAACCTCGTACTATGCGCGAGTTGGCCAAGCCAGATCCGCACGGTATACGGCGATCATCAACGCTGTATTGACACTTATTTCAAGGCCTACCCGGGTTACTACTTCACTGGCGATAGCGCGCGGCGTGACGCCGACGGTTACTATTGGATTACGGGGCGTGTAGACGATGTAATTAACGTGTCGGGACACCGGCTTGGTACGGCAGAGATCGAAAGTGCGCTAGTACTACACCCACAAGTTGCAGAGGCAGCGGTGGTGGGTTACCCACACGACATTAAGGGCCAGGGTATCTATGCCTATGTCACACTGATGCATGGTATAGAGGCTAACGAAACCGTTCGTAAAAATTTATTAGCTTTTGTAGCCGAAGAGATCGGAGCCTTTGCGCGCCCAGAGATCGTTCAATTCGCGCCAGGTCTACCGAAAACACGTTCGGGCAAAATCATGCGTAGAATTCTACGCAAAATCGCGGCGAACGAATTAGAGAATATGGGAGATACATCGACGCTGGCGGATCCGGCCGTCGTGGATCAGTTAATCGAAAATAGGGTGAATCGCTAGTGCGCTAAACAGACATAGAGTCGCATAGAAAAAATTCATCGTGGGGGATTTATGAAAGACGTTTATATTATCGCCGCGGGTCGCAGTGCCATAGGTAATTTCCAAGGGGTGTTAGCAGAGCTCTCCGCCGTCGATTTAGGCAGCCAAGTGATCTTCCAACTTCTCGAGAAATATAAGATTGATCCTAGTTTGATAGACGAGGTGATACTCGGTCATGTTCTGACCGCCGGCTGCGGTCAGAACACCGCTCGACAGGCCAGTATACGCGCAGGAATAGGCAATCAGACTCCCGCTATGACCATCAACAAGGTGTGCGGCTCAGGCCTAAAAGCGGTGCATCTTGGCGCGCAGTCAATAGCCTTGGGCGATGCTCAACTCGTTGTTGCCGGTGGCATGGAGAGTATGAGTCAATCGGGACACGTACTCCCCCACGCTCGTCAGGGACAAAAGATGGGCAATTGGGAACTAGTAGACTCGATGCTCCACGATGGCCTTTGGGACGCATTTAACGATTATCATATGGGCATTACCGCTGAGAACATCGCTGCCAAATACAATATTTCTCGCGACAGACAAGATGCCTTCGCGCTGGATTCCCAACACAAGGCCGCCGCGGCTATGAAGGTCAATCGCTTCGCTGCGGAGATTCTCCCTATCAGCATCCCGCAGCGCAGAGGTGACCCCATAATAGTTGATAGTGACCAAGGGCCCCGTCCCGACACTAGCGCCGAGTTATTAGCTCGACTTAAGCCTGTATTCAAAGCGGACGGGACGGTAACAGCGGGCAATGCATCTGGGCTCAACGATGGTGCCGCAGCAGTCGTACTGTGTAACAAGGCTATGCTCGATAAGCTTGGAGTTTCACCACTGGCGAAGATTTCAGCCTATGCCAACGCCGCTATCGACCCCGCAATCATGGGCATGGCTCCGGTAACTGCGACACGCAATTGCCTCGCCAAGGCTGGTTGGCATGTAGATGAACTCGATCTTATCGAGTCTAACGAGGCGTTTGCTGTGCAAGCTTTAGCGGTAACTGAACAGTTGCAATGGGACAGCACCAAACTCAATGTTAATGGTGGCGCCATTGCCTTGGGCCACCCGATTGGGGCGTCAGGATGTCGAGTACTTGTGACACTACTGCACGAGATGATCAAGCGCGACGTGAATAAAGGCCTGGCAACACTTTGTATTGGAGGAGGTCAAGGCGTGGCAATAGCGATAGAGCGCTGATACATCGTGACGATCTCTCTAGAGGGCAGCATCACACTCTCAATGGGAGTGAAACCGACGCTTTGTACAAAAAGATGACCCGACTTATTGGCCGGACGGTCGTGAACTTGGCATAGCAATAACTCGCTGCCCTGCACGCTTGCCCTTTCTTGCAAAGAGGCGAGCATGGCGCTCGCGATGCCGCTACGTCGATGGCGCATATCGACCACTACGCGATCTAAGTAAACGAAGTTTTCAAAACGGGTCATACACCACTGATAGGCGACGTGATCGAGCGATTTTTCCGCACTAATTGCCAGCGCGAATGCTGTGACGGTTTGGCCTTGAGTACGCACTATGTCGATATCGCTGGCGCTGGCAATCTCCACGAAACCAGATGCTGTGATCGTTAAGGACTCGCCAGCGGCGCTCTGGTGTAAGCGCCAACAACGCCGAATCAAATCCTCATCGTCCATCGCTATTCCATTTTAGTTCTATCATTTCAAGGCTTCTACTGCCTGATGCTGCGACAAGTACACGTTGCCACTGAGTTTGCTTAGAAAATCTGTGCGCTCTAGGCGATCCATGACAGGCCCCTTGACCTCGGAAAGATGCAACTTAATGCCCAACTCATCGAGTCGCTTATTCATCGCCAGAATCGACTCTAGGGCGCTCATGTCGACCTCGTTCACGGCGGTGCACATCAATATCACATGATTAAGCCGGGGCCGCTCAGCGATAAGACCATAGATCATGTCTTCTAAGTAACGGGTATTCGCAAAATAGAGACTCTCATCGATGCGGATGGACAAGATAGTCTCGTGGGTCTCTACATTATGCCTGGTTACGCTGCGAAAATGCTCCGTGCCAGGCAACTCCCCTACCACAGCCACATGGGGGCGGGAGGTCTTATAGAGATGCACAATCAGAGACACGAGAACCCCAGAGGCTACCCCAATTTCCACGCCCGCAACTAGTGTCAGTACTATGGTAAAGAAGACGGCGAGGAAATCCGCCTTGGAATAATGCCAAGCGGTCTTAAGAATCTTAAGGTCCACCAAGGACCAGACTGCTGCGATGATAGTGGCTGCCAGTGTTGCACGCGGTAGGAAGTACAGAAAGGGCACTAACAACAATGTTGCGAACACCATCAACAGGGCCGCATAGAGCCCTGCGGCAGGGGTTGCAGCACCGGCTTCATAATTCACGATTGAGCGCGAGAAGCCCCCGGCCACGGGAAAACCGCCAAAGAAACTAGTAGCAACATTCGCCGCGCCTAGACCAATTAGCTCTTGGTCTGGGTCTATCCGTTCGCGACGCTTGGCAGCCAGACCTTGTGCCAGTGAGATTGATTCGACAAAACCAATCGTAGCGATCAGGATCGCGGAGCCCCCAAGCATCCTCCAAGTCTCAAGCGAAAACGAGGGCATAGTGAGCTCTGGCAAGCCCGTAGGCACATTCCCAACGACCGCTATGCCCAGAGTATCGAGCTCGAACCCCCATGTAATGAGAGTGGTAAATGTCACCGCAAAAATAGGACAGAAGCGCCCGATTAGTACTGCGGAGCTATGGGAAACACCAATCTTCTTGAGTATGTTGGCAACCCCCTTCCGGGACCAAAATAACCACAGCAAAGTGGGCGCAGCCAGTGCAACTGTCACGCCACTCATTTGCTGTACCGACTCCCACAAAGAGAACAGCAGTTCGAGCAAGGTATAACCATGGGAAGAGATGCCAAGAAGATGCTGTACCTGACTCAAGGCGATGATCAAGGCCGAGGCCGTGACAAAGCCGGTTACGACGGGATGTGACATAAAATTCGCCACAAAGCCCAGTTGCAAGAAACCCAGCAAGATTAGCAGGGCGCCGGACATAAACGCCAAAGTCATCGCCGCCACGATGTACTGCTCGGGAGCTAAACCCAGCGTGCCTAGCGCGGCAGCAGTCATTAAGGACATGATTGCGACAGGCCCAACCGAGAGCACTCTACTCGAGCCTAACAGAGCATATATGACCAAGGGTGTGATGCTTGCATACAGCCCCATTTCCGCTGGGAGACCTGCCAACATGGCATAGGCTAGAGATTGCGGAATCAACATGATCACGACGATAATCGCGGCGAGCAAGTCTCCGGAAAAATGACCTCCGTTATAAGTTTTTAGCCAGACTAATGCCGGAAACCAATGCCGCCTAGGCGTCATTGCGGTTCCCAGCCTTGCTCTTGCAAATACTGCAAACTCACTCCTCGCTTGCTTGGGGTTTGACGAGCCACTCGCGCCCCTTCAACATTCCATTCCAATAAATAGGGGGCAAGAGGTCTTTCTTCAATACCCACGCTAATCGCGTGGGCTGCGTGCCCTCTAGAAGCCATGAAGGGAAGCTAGGCAACAGCTTGCCACCGAAGCCAAACTCCGCAAGTACAATCTTGCCTCGCTCTACCGTTAAGGGGCATGAGCCATAGCCGTCATAGTGCGCAAGTCCTTTAGTTAGGCCCATGTCAGACAATATATTATAGGCGACAATTGGCGCTTGTTTGCGAGCCGCCGCGGCAGTTTTGGCATTGGGCGCATTCATCACATCGCCCAGTGACCATATATTGGCAAAGTGTTTGTGGCGCAACGTGGACTGATCGACATCTACCCAACCAGCACTATCTGCAAGCTCGCTATTGCGAATAATATCAGGAGCTTGTTGTGGCGGGCAGACATGCAGCATATCGAACTCTGTACTGACCATGTCTTTGTTACCCTCAGCATCACTCCTCTCGAACCATGCAGTCTTTTTCTCACCATCGACCTTAGTGAGCCGGTGGTTGAATTTCAGAGTCGCGGAATATTTCTCGATATATTCCATTAGGGCAGGTACATATTCTTTCACTCCGAAAAGCACAGCACCGGCATTGTAGAATTCGATATCGATGTTCTTTAACCTATCATTGCGGTACCAATGATCCGCAGATAGATAGAGTGCCTTCTGAGGCGCGCCGGCACACTTGATGGGCATGGGCGGTTGCGTGAAAACAGCCTTGCCTGAGCGCAAGCCACGCACTAGTTTCCATGTATAAGGCGCAAGGTCAAAACGGTAGTTCGAAGTAACACCGTTCTCTCCCAGAGTTTCCTCTAAACCCTCTACACCCTTCCAATTCAGCTTGATCCCACAGGCCACCACGAGGCGGTCATAGTTCACAGTACTGCCGTCGTCCAAGGTCACACTATTGTGCGCAGGTGCGAAACTCTCCACGGTATTCTGTAACCATTGCACGCCCTTCGGGATGAGGCTGGCCATCTCGCGTTCAGTGTCACGTGCCTTGAAAATCCCACCCCCTACCATCGTCCAACCCGGTTGGTAATAATGTTTCTGAGCGCTGTCGATTAACGCGATCTGCAGATCCGGTTTACGCTTGAGCAAACTCGCCGCAGTGCTAATTCCCCCCGCACCAGCGCCCACGATCACCACCGCAAAATGGCGCGACTGGCCAGCGCCAGGTTTCGCGGCGGCCAGCCGTGCTACGGCATCGGTTAGGTCGTAGCCTGCCTGTTTGCCAATCGACATGATCTCGGCGGTACTGCGACCTTTACTACCCTGCCCTAAGGCCCACAGATTGATCGACCGAGTACCTGTTCGGCAATAGGCGACAATAGGCCGTGGCAAGCCCGCCATAGCCTCTGTGAACTGCTTAACATCCTGTTCAGCGATCTGTCCTGACACAACGGGTATATGGCGCACCAGCATACCCTGCTCCTGCGCAGCAGCTTCGATCTGCGCGTAGCTGGGCTGGTCCTCACTCTCCCCGTCGGGTCGATTACAAATGAGGCTCTTAACGCCCTGCGCTGCGAGCTCTTCAACATCTGTAACACTAAGCTGCTCTGCTACGGAAAAACCCTCTGTAATCGCTTTAATATTCATCCTGTATTCCTTTCGCTTTTGTTTTGTGTCGCGCCTGCGCTGCCCATGAGAGGATATTACAACAGGTTCAGTGGCACCCTAAGAAAGATCTTGCCATCGGCTTCGGGTGGCGGTGTATGTCCAGCCCGCATATTGACCTGTAAGGAGGGCAATATGAGGCGTGGCATGTCTAGCGTTTTGTCTCTGGCCTCTCGCATAGCCACAAATTCGGCCTCACTAATGCCATCGTGTACATGAATGTTTTTACTGCGCTCCTTTGCAACTGAACTCTCCCACGCAAGTTCACGACCTTCGGGATAATCGTGGCACATAAACAAACGGGTTGCATCGGGCAAAGACAATACTCGTTGAATCGATTGATACAGCGTGCGCGCATCGCCGCCAGGGAAGTCTGCGCGAGCAGAGCCACCCTCAGGCATGAAGATAGTATCGCCTACGAAGGCAGCATCGCCGATTACGTGTGTCATACATGCCGGTGTATGACCCGGAGTATGAAGCGCCTGCGCCGTCATATTGCCGATCTGATAACGCTCACCATCTTTAAAAAGCTTGTCAAACTGGGAACCGTCGCGCTTGAACTCGGTGCCTGCATTGAAGACGTTGCCGAAAGTCTCCTGCACGACATCTATGCGCTCCCCAATACCAAGCTTGCCTCCCAACTGAGATTGGATATAAGGCGCTGCAGATAGATGATCGGCGTGCACATGAGTCTCGATGATCCACTCCAAACGCCAGCCTTTGCTCTTAATAAACTCGACAATCAGCTTTGCGCCATCAAGATTGGTGCGGCCCGCCGCATAGTCGATGTCCATAACGGAGTCGACTACCGCGCAGGCATCGCTGCTCGGATCCTTAACAACGTAAGTGAATGTGTTCGTGGGTTCATCGAAGAAGTGATGCACCTCTGGTCGATGCGTTAGATCTGTCTCGATTGGGCGTGTCGTTGTTGACATATAAGAACTCTCCTTGTGAGTTTGGTTAATCTCATCATTACTAAAGGAGCAAAACGCAGGCCAGATTGTGCCTAGCGCTTAAATCAAATCTATCTTATTGAATTTATAGTATATTTAGCTTGTTTATCAATACCCAAAATCTATCGTGCTGGCGTTTTCCAACACTCCTAGCCATAATTGGCAAAAATTCTTGTCACTGGTGTCACTATGCAGATTATCGCCTCAGATCACTTCCTCTTAGACTCAGCAGGAATGCTAGATGGCTTCGACTACCCCGCCATCTTAGTTAGCAATCGTTACGAGATTTTGGCTGCCAATGACCTGTATACGAAGACTTTCGGAAGCATCACTCCTGGTGATTCTGCATATTGCTATAAGGTATCTCATCAGTACGACCGCCCCTGTGATCAAGCAGGTGAGTCTTGCCCACTGGCTGCATGCAAAAAATCCGGCCACCGCGAGAAGGTTCTGCACATACATAACACCCCACGCGGGCGCGAGCATGTAGATGTTGAGATGCTCCCCATCTTCGACGCCGATGGAGAGCTCAAGTATTTCGTTGAGCTTTTAAAGCCTGTCTCCCACGCAAGTGCGCAGGCCAGCAAAGAGTTAATGGTGGGCACTAGCCCCGCGTTCAATCATCTACTAGAGCTTATCAATCGCGTCGCACCAAGTGACGCCTCAGTGCTCTTACTGGGCGAGTCCGGAACTGGTAAAGAACTTGCTGCGAAGGCTATCCATCAATCCAGCGTGCGCAAGGACAAACCCTTTGTAACCGTTGAGTGCGCAGGACTCACTGAGTCTCTGTTCGAGAGTGAACTGTTCGGCCACAGCAAAGGCGCCTTCACTGGCGCTAGTTATAGCAAACAAGGACTTGTGGATGCGGCCAACGGCGGCACTCTATTTCTCGATGAAATCGGCGACATAGCGCTAGCACAGCAGGTGAAATTATTACGCTTGATTGAAACCGGCACCTACCGTGCCGTTGGCAATATAGAGCCAAAAAGCACGGACTTTCGACTCGTCTGCGCCACCCATAAAAATTTGTGGGAAATGGTACAAAAAGGCGAATTTCGTGAAGACCTGTACTACCGCATCAATGTCTTTCCTATCCATCTACCAGCCTTGCGCGAACGAGCCGACGACATTCCTCTTCTAGCCCGCTCCATCTTGAGCAAACTAAACGAACGGCAACCCTACACCTTGAGCCTCTCCGCCGAAAAGCTACTCAAGCAGTATCCCTTCGAAGGCAATGTTCGCGAACTGCGCAATATTCTGGAACGCTCTGTTCTTTTGGCCAGCACTCACGAGATTGACGACGAGCTAATTAGCACGAGCATGGCGAGCGATATTGGCAAACAAGCCCCTACCCAGGACCTTCGCTCTATTGAACATGCGCACCTCCTGCAACTACTGAGCAAACATCAAGGAGACAAACAGGCAGTAGCGAATGAGTTGGGGATATCCCTGCGTACCCTATACCGGAAAATGCGGCCCTCTTGAGAGGTGGTAGCCGGACAATCACTAGGGAATTACTCCCTAGCGCCGGATTGAGCCCTTTGTTATCAACACCTTAGTGCAAAAATAAAAGTTGACTTGCCCTAATTAGCCCGTATACTGCTCGACAGCCTGAATAGCGGCTATATTTATGTATTGCACTTCGAAGTCCCGCCGTTAAGTACTCGTTCTGTATCTCATATTTTATATTCGAATTCTAATGCTACCGATTCTATGATCGAGCTGCGCTTTTGCGTGTGCGCGCCTCTGGAATCAACACACTTTTTTATTTATTTGATATACAGGATGACAACATGTCTGACACAGTGACTGGCCAAGTTAAATTTTTCAACGAGTCTAAAGGTTTCGGCTTTATTTCTCAGAGCAACGGTCCAGACGTATTCGTACATTACAGTGCGATTCAGGACAGCGGCTTCAAAACTTTGGCTGAAGGCCAGCAAGTACAGTTCACAGTGACTCAAGGTCAAAAAGGCCCACAGGCTGAGAACGTTGTAGCTTGCTAATTATGACTATCGCTCCACGTTGAGCGATGTTGTATAGCTAGGAAAAAGGCAGCGCCATCTACGGATAGCACTGCCTTTTTTTGTGTCTGGTGCTTTTCAGCCCTGTCTTGGCTATGTCATTTCGATGTCACACAAACTCATTACACTTTAAGACTTTACAGTTCTAGGACTTGAAGAAACTAAAAGTGATTAAAGGAGTTCAGTGCCACATGCCATTCTTTTCAACACGACGCCCCTACGCCAACACCTCCCTCCTCGCACTTGCGTTCAGTGTTAGCCAATCTTTGCTTGCACAAACAAGCTCCTTAACGCTCCCAGGGGAATACGCTCTAGAACTAGATGCCACCTCATCACATTGGCTCTCGGTTGGTGAGAGCACCGGCATCCAAGTCATCAACAACGCGGGCAATTCCATCTCTTCATGGGCACAAAGCGCAGAGTTTTTAGATTCCCGCTCGATATCTACCAGCTCGGGAACTCAACGAATATTCGCCAGCTTTGACAGCAGCCAGAATCGTGTACTGCTCTATTCACTGGATAAAGAACAGCAGTTTCAACAAGATCTTGTCAGCTCCCCCGTCGACTTCCCGGTAGAGGGACTATGCCTGCATGTAGATAGTGCTCAACGCCTGCATTTATTCCTACTGAGCGAGCTCTTTGAAGCTCACCAGTATCTACTGCGGCCGGTAGCTGGTGAACAATGGCAGATGCTGCCCATCCGCACACTCCCTACTGGCCCTGACACCGAGTACTGCGCAGTAGACGATTACAGCGCTACCCTTTTTGTGAGCGAGTCCTCACAGACTCTATGGGCCTACCCAACCGATCCCGAGGCTGAAGTTGAGCGCACGCTACTCGATGTGGCAGCACCATTCGGAAACTTGGGCGACGGCCCTCTAGGTTTGGCCACAGGTTACGGCCATTTGTATGCCTTAAGTGGCGAAGGCCCGTCTGTGCATCAATATGCCCTGCAAGATGGGCAGTTCCAGTACTTAACGCAACATCACTATAGCTTGGCCGCAGCCAACATGCAGTCTGCGGAACGCCTTACCCTAAGTGATACCGGCGAGACACAGACCCTCTCACTCTTCGATGAGGAGCAAGGACGCTTCACCTTACTCAAAGTCCCAACGCCTGAAAGTAATACTGCCCAGCAGTTATTGCCGGAGGTGAAGCCTGTAACAGAGACCAGTCCAATGCCACAACGCGGCGATGCGGCAGACGACCCAGCGCTGTGGATACACCCTACTACGCCGCGCCAGAGCCTCATTGTCGGAACCAATAAGCGCCAAGGGCTATTCGTATACGACTTAGAGGGAAATGAGCTACAGCGCCTCGACACCGGACGCCTAAACAATGTAGATATTCGCTATGGAGTTTCATGGCAGGGGCGCATAGTGGATGTCGCAGTTGCCAGCAATCGCGACCTTAATACTCTGTCGATGTTTGCGATAGACAGGGCAACACGCCAGCTAACTCTAGTTGCAGACATCCCCACGCCATTACAGAATATTTATGGAATGTGCCTGTATCAGGATGCCACACAGAATCTCTATGCTTTCGCGAATGATGAGGATGGTAGCTTTATACAACTTTCCTTAGATACTACTAGCAGTAGTTGGGCTGGTAGCGTGGTGCGACGCTTTAGCGTGGCAAGCCAGCCAGAGGGCTGCGTTGCCAACGATAGAACTGGTCAACTTTTCTTGGGTGAAGAAGACGTGGGCATCTGGACTCTCAGCGCAGCCGCAGATGCCCCAACAAACTTGCAACCGGTGGCTAAAGTTGGAGGAGCACTACACGACGATATTGAGGGTTTGGCGCTGTACGAAGGCGAAAATGGCACTCTCTTGATCGCCTCCAGCCAAGGCAATAACAGCTATGTCGTGATGGACAGTATGCCCCCATACACTGTACTTGCGTCATTCCGGATTGGCATGAACCTAGATTCGGGAATGATGATAGACGGAGCTTCCGAAACCGATGGTCTAGAAGTTAGTAGTGCAAACTTAAGTGGCCCATATAGCGCTGGCCTCCTTATCGTCCAAGATGGCCGCAATGTGCTGCCAGAGCAAGCACAGAACTTTAAAGTGGTGCCTTGGAGTGACGTGCAGTCACTTTTACCAAGCCTCGACCCATAAAAAAAGCCCTGTAGACGCAAGGTCTGCAGGGCTTTCCTTCGATCGCGTTAGCCGGTTAAGGCAGCACGTTGACCGTGACATACTCGTCGTGGAACAAGCCACCATCATCTGCGCGGGCCCATAGCACATAGGTGCCTGGCTCGTCGAAAGTGACTTCAACTTCGTACATTCCATCCTCAGGAACAGGAGGAGGTACCCACAAAGGTCCCCAAGGAGAGTTTGCAGATGTACGAGTGTCTTCCCAAGGCTTAACCTGAGGAGGATCAAACGTCACATTGCCAGCGCCACGGTAGACATTCCAAGATAGGAATAGACCATTGGTCTTGCCTACAGTAATGCGCGTTGGTGGACGCAACATTCTTGCTTTGGCGGAAGCACCGGAAGCCAAAAATGGACTCAAGTTACGCACGTTTGGCAGTCCATCGTCCTCAACTTTAGCAGTCAAGTTCAATGGCTCACCAACGCGAACAGTTCGAACAATCTCGCTTCCTACGCGGTCGCCCTGCACTTCAACTACTGGCGGGACATTGGCACGGGATTCGGGACTACTGGTACCAGCACCTAAAGAACCAGTTTCGGACGCGATTACGACGTTATCGACCACGTAATCACGTGCCAGAGTTCCATAAGCGACTTTAGTCACGCCATTCGCAGTAATGGTCCACATCAGCTCCTTATCACCCCAATCCGCAGGCACAGGCACTTCGAAAGTGAAGCGATTGCGCCGCGGCAGGAAGTGTGTCGGTTGACCACGATCTTCCATACCTGGGCTGAAGAAATTGTTCTCCCCTGCAGGGATATCCAACTCTTCTTCCCAGTTCTCATTGTGATAGCCAAACATCATGACATAGCTGCCATCTTCGAGTTGACGCCAGCCCTCATAGGCAGGCTCTACATGCTGCCCCTTGAGGTAAGTATCGGCACTAACTGCACCTGCGAAGACACACATTACAGCAAACAGCGTGGCGACTACTGCATGACGTCGCCCAGTCAAACTAAACAAACCCATCTGATCAATCCCCTTGATTTGAAGCTACATCAGCACTAGCTGCTTCTTCTAAAACTGGCGCAACAAGCGGAGCTAGACAAAGCGGACAACCGATCTGGTGATCGTTTGGTCCGAGGTTCAGCTTCTCACGACGGTTTTCCATTTCATCGAAGAACTGCTCTTCGGATAGCGTTACTCGCATGCCGAGATCGATGAACATATTCGTTACAGAACGGTTACCAGAACCCTGCCAGTTACGTGAATCGGGCACATTTGGGTTAGTACGTGTGTTGTTCATATAACCAACGATGTGGAGAACAGTGCCTTTAGGAAGCAAGGGAGCCGCATCGTCAGCATAGGTGTAGCCACGTACCCAGTTGTGGTCATAGCCCACGCAAGATAGCGTTTCTACCGTGTAGCCCCAGATGGCCTCTAGACACATACGCTCACCAGGAGCATGCAAGTGTGGCTCGAAAGTCACGATCTTAGTGTGTTGCTCCAATACTGCGTATGCGTGCAGTTCTTGGTTATCTTCGTTACCAGTGATGCTGATATCGACGCCGTTACCCAGGCCGATAAACGCAGGACGGTACTTAGGCTCGTAGCCAATGGGGTGGAAACGGAAGCCGATCATGAGATGGCCCGTAGTATCCTTACCAGTGGAGTGCAAATGCACAGAGTCAGAAACCACATATGAACCAACCTTCAGCAAACGACCGCTATCTGGGTCGAAAATGTCAGGGTTACGTGCGATCTCGTGCACTGGCCAGCTAACTGCCTGTGTGCCTTCTACTTGCAGCATATTATCGTCGAGAACCTGTGTGCTCCAAATCATGTGGTGGAAAATGTTACGACCACCAACGGTGCCAGCGGCGCCGCTTGTGTCCACATCGTTCACTTCGATGATTTCAACGGAAGATACGTAGCGATCTTGCTCGATTGGAATTTCGATACGGGGAATATCACCCCACCAATCTGGATCTTTGGCGCCTACGGTAATGTCTGCTGAACGCACGATCAGATCGGGCTCACCAGCAGTCCAAGTCGCACCATCGGCGAATGTACGTGGCGCAGGCGCATCAGCTACATCGCCTTTTGGCGTGCCGTTGCGTGCCCAAGTAGAGATCGCGGCCAACTCTGCGTCGGTCAACGAGGGGTCATCCTTATAATCTTGGATGCCGATATCGTGCTCGAGATAGTACGGAGGCATCGCCCCTGCACGATCACGCAAGCCAGTCTTGTACTCGATCAGGCCGGCAAATGGCACAGTTTCTTCGTATGTGACAAGAGACATTGGCGCCACACCAGCTGGACGGTGACAATTCTGACAGCTGCGCTGCAGAATAGGCTCGATATCTTTATGGAATGTCACATCATCGGCTGATTGCGCACTCGCTGCAGCTGCAGGCAACAGCAAAGCCGCCACAGATAAGCATTTAGCGAACGCCGACATGGTGTTGAGATTTAGTTCTAAGCGGGTCTTAAACCGTAGCAGTTCAGATTGAACGCGCACGAGGCACCTCCTTCGTCTAGGTTGTATTTCAAATTATTCTATTTATTTTGCTCTTTAGTATCGGACTCGCTAAAGCCCTGCACCGTGAGATGGAATTTGAGCACAGGAAACGGAAGTCGTCTCCCTTAAAGCGAAAAACTTTCTATCGAATCCTGAAAACCGCCCAATTCACTATGCGTCAGGCCAAGCAATACTGGAAAATGCTTGTAAATCAAGACTCTTCTTGGACCTACCATGATTCCCTTCACAGGCCTTGCTGAGTCTATGACTGCTCGCACTTAATTACAATGAGCTTGCATTAAAGTGAATTCATCTTGTAAACCGACTTGCTCCCACCGCGTTAATAGGCTTGAACACGACATCAACCCAAGACTTCTGCCAAGAGCAGCAGTTCCTTAACTCGGGAGTATTACCCAATGTTTAATCGACGACTTTTAGTAATCTCGATGCTAGTTGCAGGCTGTGGCTTCGCTACCAGCGGTTTCGCTCAGGAAGTGAAGAGAAGCGAAGGCGTGCTCGGCAAGCAGCCCCGGCTCGAGATGCGCGAAACCCGCGGACCTGCGCGGCAGAGCGAGCAGCGCATGCTGCGCCAGATAGACAGCGACGGCGACATGCTTATAAGCCTAGAAGAGTTCACTGCCAGAGGCACCGCAAACTATGAGCGCCAATTCAATCGTGCAGACAGTGATGACGATGGTCTTGTGAGCGCTGACGAGGCTCGCCCACGTCGCCGTGGGCCTGCCGAGGATATCGATACTGCCGCTCTGCGCGAGTGCATCGCCGAAAATGGAGGCCTAACCGAAACTGCAGAGGACCGCTTTGCGGCCGCAGACAAAGATGGCGATGGCTCCTTGAGCCAGGAAGAGTTCTTCATGCAACTAGAGCAGCGCGCGTACGATAAATTCGCTCGCATGGACACCGACGCAGATGGCCAACTCACTGGTGCCGAGCTCGCCGCCAATATGCAGGGCCGCAATGAGCAACGCCGCATAGTACGCCAATGCGTATCCGAGCAGGTTGCCCCTTTCCTATAAATCGCCGCAAGGCGTACTCTAAGGCCAGATCTTGATCTGGCCTTTTTTATGCCCTAGATATTCAGCGGTTTGGGCGCTGTGGCACCACGACCTGTGGTGTTGGCCGCTCTATACGCGGTGGAACACGAGGAAAATCTTGCGCGTTGGGGCGTTGTGGAATAGCTTCCGGCCGCACTTTCTGTAAATCGGGCCTTTCCACCCCAAGCTCTGGCCGTTCTATTTGCGTCTCTGGACGCTCAGCCTGTTGCTCCGGACGCCTACGCTCCAACTCTGGTCTCTGCCCTGCACGTTCGCCTCTCTGGTTTTCGAAGCGCCTACGCAAAGCTTCCCGTCGATCTAATGGCAGGTCACGAAACTGCTCTTGAATCTCTCGCAAGCGTCGTTGTTGCGATGGCGGGGCTCTATTGAACTGCTGGAAACGATTCTCGATGCGCTCGCGCTCTTGCGGACTTAATTGCTGAAAGAAGTCTTGCTGCCTGCGGGCGCGCTGTCGCTCCTCACGGGGCATCTGCAGCCAACGCTTGGCACCGCGCCGCAACTGCTCTTGACGTTCAGGAGTGAAGGTCTCCCACTGCGGTTCAACTTGCTGCAAGAGTTGTTGCTCCGCGCTGCTTAGCGACTCCCATTGAATCAACTCTTGGGCTTGAATGCCCACACTGAACCATAGGGCTGCGGTGCCTAACACTAGGCGCGCGCCTCGCCATCTATTGTATATTGACCGCTTAATCAATCTCTTCTATCTCCACAGGATTCACCGTTTCAATCAACTCTACAAACATCTCATCCGCCAGATCGCTAGGGGCTATCCACTCACCATCGTCGGTCTCCCACTGCCCCAAAAACTCTATAAGAGCGATATCAGCGTCTGAGTCGTCGACTACCGCTGGTATTACATCGGAACCAACAGAGTCAATCGCTTCAGCCTGCGCCGCCACTGCAGTACTGGACGTCCACGCAGCGAATAATGCTGCGGCTAGGAAAAACCGCCTTAGATTACAAGCCATTATCCGCAAGCCACTGATAGAACTCTAAATTTTCGTATAATTCGATTTCGTCCTCAGAGGCTAACACTAAAGAGTCCTCGGCCACAGCCAGGGGCATGGTCTCTAGAGGCTCAGATGGAATGAATATCGCCAAGGTCGTCACGAGCACGCAGATTGAAGCGAATGCGCTTGCTGGCACCGCGAAACCTTGTGGCGCCCATCGCGACCACTTCCAACCGCTGCCTTTGTGCTCTGCATTTGCCTTGTCTAGCGACTCACTAGCCTTTCGCATTGCTTCCGCGCGAATTCCATCAAGTCGTAATTTGACAGACTCGGGAATCTGCTGCTCTCTGGATTCAAGTGCCCAAGCAAAGTCACTTGCTGCTGCGCTGTCCTCGCAATCGAGCTGCCCAGCTTGCAACAACGCCCCTTGACGCGCACTGCTCAGCCGCTCCTCAAGCTCCACAGGCAGGTGCATGAGGCTGCTGTCCAGTGTCTGCACGACCTTGGCGAGAAAGCGCGCCTCCTCGTCGCCAGCGCCTGTCTTTTTTGCGTCGAATGTCGAGTTCATTACCAATGCTCACCCAATTGCTGCCGCAGCGTATGCACGGCTCTCGAATAATGTGATTTTACACTGCCTTCCGCGCAGGCCATTGCCAGCGCCGTCTCTCGGACATCGAGCCCTTCCCAAACTCTAAGTAGGAACACCTGCTGTTGACGCTGCGGAAGTGCCTGCAATGCTTGTTGCAATCTGTCCATGCTGCCATTGATCTGCTGCAATTGCTCCGGGCTGCGCTGAGACTCATCTGCAACTTTCTCGATAGGGTCTTCGCCATCGTCCTCGCTGGGGCGCAACCAGCCCATAATGCGTCGGCGTACAGTATTGCGGCGGTGCCAGTCATTGATGCGGCTCTGTAATATGCTGTAGAACAACGGGCTCCACTCAGATTCCGGGCGACCGCTGTATTTTTCCACGAGCTTGAACATAGCATCCTGCACCAGATCCAGGGCATCGTCTGGATTATTGGTGGCAATTTGAGCAATTCGATATGCCCTGCCCTGCACATCGGCAAGGAAGCGATCGAGTTTTTGCAAAGTATCCAGTTTGTCGCGCTCCACTATCTTGTCAAGACCTGCTCTAACGGCCTTCTACGCACCGCTGCTCGTCGGACAGCATTCCCCTACGATGTATAACGCACGAGCAGCGCTAAAGTTTACCTCTACGCTGCACTTAGCCTCAAAAGACTACCCGTAAAGCACGGCTCTGAAAACCACTTGCTTAAATTATCGTTTTACGATAATTTATTTACAAATAACAGCAACTCAAGAGGGCGTCATGGCAAATCTAATAGACGGCGATCTAAACAAAGCACAACAACTCGCGAAGACCGCGCAAGTATTCGCGGTAATCGCACTTTTCATGATCGGCATATCGATCCTGCTCAACTCTGGCCTGCCCGCATTAGACATAGGGTTGGACAGAGAATTAACTTGGCGTATGAAAGTGAATGAGATCGGACTAATTGCAGTCCAAATACTTCCAGCTGTATGGCTATGCGAGGCGATAAACCGCATGAACATGGCGCTGAAACATTACTGTGAGGGTGACTTTTTCAACAAGATTGCCTCCCAGCGAGTTGCCGAGTCAGGAGAGTATGCGGTCATGGCGATGCTTGCCTTCATTCTCATTGTTCCTAACCTCACTCAGTGGATTCGCCATAATGGCGGTTTCGAGATGCGAGTCGAACCGGAGTATCTGGGCATGCTGGCCTTCTCGATCTTCATCGTCATGGTAGGCCGCATTCTCAGCGCAGCGACAACACTGAAAGAAGACAATGAAGGCTTCGTATGAGCGAAATCATTGTCCGCCTAGACGTAATGCTGGCACGGCGCAAGATGAAGGCGAAGGATCTTGCCGAGCACATAGGCATAACCGAGGCAAACCTGTCCTTACTCCGCACGGGCAAAGTCAAGGGCGTTCGTTTCGAGACCTTAGCAAAGCTTTGCGATGCCTTAGAGTGCACCCCTGGCGAGATTCTCGAGCTCGACAGCGAATAAATGTTTGACCCTCACCTTGCGTGAGCCTTCACGATAGCTAGGTGTCAGTCAGCTTGGTGTTTTGAAATGCCCTATACAGTGAAACAACTAGCCCATATCTCGGGTGTTAGCGTTCGCGCATTGCATCACTATGATGCGATTGGACTTTTGCGTCCGCGCGACAGAAGTGCCGCGGGATATCGCTTCTACGGGCAATCGGAGTTGCTGCGCCTGCAGCAGATACTGCTGTATCGAAGTCAAGGCATGCCTCTGCGCGATATACAAAAACTTCTCAATGCCGATGATGTCGACACACTAACGGCCCTGTCACGCCATAGGAAACTCCTCCTAGAACGTCAAACTGAACTTGGAGCGATGTTGGCAACAGTGGACAAAACGCTAGCAAAATTACGTGGAGAAACAGACATGTCAGATCAAGAATTATATGAGGGCTTTCCAGAGGAGGCGAAGCAATACCGCAACGAAGCAATCGCAAAACATGGCAAGCCGCGCCCCGAATTCGCACAGTTTATGTGCGATGCAATTAAGCTTTTTTGCAATTCCCAGCCAACTTAATGCGCACTCATTCGCTTGCAAGGCAAGCTCCTTGTATGTTGAGAAATAGGTAGGAGCGCTTGCCCTATTCATGGGGGGCTTGCCCGCGAAATGGGGTACGATTGATTGGGACCTGCGCAAGAATCAGTTTATTCGCGGGCAAGCCCGCTCCTACAGTCAGTGGGTTCTATCAGCACGGAGCTAAATCCAGCCTGCATAGTATAAAGCACTGATCCATAAAGCAAAAAATGCGCTGTGATCACGAGGATCGCAGCGCATTTTTTCTACAATTATCGTTTATGAACGATACAGTAGAGTTGTGTTGCCAGACTTAGACTGACCGTCACGCGCTGGTTGTGCAGCGCGCTGTGGACGACGTGTCTGATCCTGACGACCACCACCGCTATTTGAGCGTGGCTTCGCAGTGCGGGCTGGTGCGACAGGCGCATCTGGCGCAGTGCCATAGGTGCCACGATTGCCACTTACTTGACGCGGGCGCTCTTGCGATGCACGTTGTGGGCGGCCTTGCGATGAGCGTTGCGGACGATTCTGTCCCGTGCGTTGTGGCGCTGGCGCTACCTTGGAAAAGTCTTCCGTGGACACGAAACCCGGCATCTCAGCACGATCGATCGGTCGCTTCAACAAACGCTCGATATCACGCAGCATCTTGTTCTCCTCCGCGCATACGAAAGAGATAGCGCGGCCCGACGAACCCGCACGACCTGTGCGACCGATGCGGTGCACATAGTCTTCCGGAACTTGCGGTAGATCGTAGTTCACAACCTGTGGCAGTAGATCGATATCGATGCCACGTGCCGCGATGTCAGTGGCTACCAGTATCTGCAACTTGCCTTCCTTGAAGCGCTCTAACACTTTCGTGCGGTGCGCCTGGCTCTTGTTTCCGTGAATCGCCGCGGCATGAATACCATCGATTTCCAACTGCTTAACAATCTTGTTCGCGCCGTGCTTAGTGCGACTGAACACTAGTGCTTGGTACCAGCTCTCACTCTTGATCAACTGCTTCAGCAATTCCGTTTTACGATTCTTGTCGACGATGTAAAGTGATTGTTCCACGAGCTCAGTCGCCGTGTTCATTGGCGTGACGCTGACTTCTACTGGATCATTCAATAGGCCTTTTGCGAGCTTCTGAATCTCAGGAGAGAAGGTCGCAGAGAACATTAAGTTCTGACGCTGCTTTGGCAGACGCGACAAAATCTTCTTAATATCATTAATAAAACCCATGTCTAACATGCGGTCTGCTTCGTCCAGGATCAGGGTATTGATCTCGTCGAACTTGATAGCGTTCTGCTGGAACAGGTCGAGCAAACGACCGGGGGTAGCGACCAGAATCTCGACGCCGCCGCGCAGTTTCTGCATCTGTGGATTAATTTTTACGCCGCCGAATACTACAGTCGAGCGCAATGACAAATACTTTCCATATGTCTCGATACTCGCGTGAACCTGTGCTGCCAGCTCTCGCGTCGGTGTAAGTACAAGAGCTCGAGTGTGATTAGCTTTGGCACGGGGCTGCATCGCCAGCTTCTGTAAGAGTGGCAGAGTAAAGCCAGCGGTCTTGCCCGTACCCGTTTGGGCCGAAGCCATGATGTCTTTGCCCTGAAGGATCGGGGGAATTGCTTGCTCTTGAATAGGGGTAGGTGTGGTGTATTCTTGGTCGAGCAAGGCTTTCAATAGGGCTTCTGATAGCCCAAGGTCTGCAAAATTCATATAGTTTCCTGAAAGTGCCAACAGGCACCTTTGTGTCAAACGATCGCAATAGTCCAATATTTGGCTAGTGGGCGATAGCGACAATTAAATAAGACAGCGGGAGCGGAATAAAGCGCTTAGATTCTTTGCTAGAATTTCGGAGTTTGTCCGCAGTACAGCGTTGCCAATGTTTGTGCGATACACACAGTGCGGCATGCAGTAATTGGCACTCTTGTGAGGGGGTTTTCGCGGCGTGGAGCCGGGAGGACCAGACAATTAACGATGACGCCTTTGATTTAATATCAAAGCTCGATGCGCACTTTAGCACACTTGCGCCCTTTCACCTAGAGAAGCTCT
This sequence comes from uncultured Gammaproteobacteria bacterium, assembly GCA_963977405.1. Classification (GTDB taxonomy): domain Bacteria; phylum Pseudomonadota; class Gammaproteobacteria; order Pseudomonadales; family Pseudohongiellaceae; genus UBA5078. The sequence continues at coordinate 4,885 of CAXBOY010000012.1, read as the reverse complement.
ACATAAGCTCGATGGCACTCTGGTTTTCAGGAAACGCGGGGCCTGCAGCCTTGCTCTGCGGTGATGCGCCTAGCCTTGATTCAGTAGTTCACGCAAATCGATGATAGCCGCATTAGCCCGAGAGACGTAATTCGCCATCACAAGGGAGTGGTTTGCGAACAATCCAAACCCACCGCCGTTGAGGATAAAAGGGCTGAATACGGTTCGCTGGCTCGCTTCCAACTCGCGGATAATCTGACGTACGCTGACCAGGGCGTTCTTGTCTCGAAGCACCGAGTCGAAGTCGATCTCGACAGCGCGTAGGAAGTGCATCAAGGCCCAAGTAGCGCCACGCGCTTCGTAGAAAACGTCATCGATCTGCGTATAGGGTGTCTTCACGATCCTTTGCTCTGGCACACCGGTGGACTGTTGCGCGCCACGATCCCCTGCAGTATCGGTGTTTTCCTGCGCTTGACCTATGCTGGCACTGAGCTTCTGCGACAGACTGCCTAACCGAGACTCCACGTTCACTAGCCAACGCGCTAGGTTGTCCGAGCGAGCATAAAACTGTGCATCCTGGACCTGCGGATCCGCGATACGACTCATATAAGAGGTCATGGAATTAATTGCCCTGCGGTATTCGGACTCGGACGCCGGCAACATCCAACGGTCGTTGGGCGAACTAAATTTAGGCTCAACAAGCACCAGATCGGGATCTTCCACGGATTGCGATTGCGAACGACTAAAGTTCTGCCTAAACGCGAGTGAGAAGTCACGCACCTGCACGAGGACGCCAAATTCCCAGTTCGGGATATTGTCCAAATAGAGTCCGGGAGGGGCTATGTCATTGCTGAGATATCCGCCACGTTTGTCGAGTAAGGTCTCGGCCACTCGAATCAAAGCAGCGGCAGAGGCAGTGCCTACTACAGGCTCGGCGCCTACCAATTTTTCTGTCTGGTTCTCGCGCACTGAGAACGGTGCAGGCTCCGCGCTCCAGTAGAAACCAAGCGCGAGCACAATGAAAAAATACATTAGGAGGAGAACGACGATCGTTCTACCGATGAGCCCCATCGAGCTCCAAGAATATGTTTTAGGCGTGAGCGTGCTGGTATTCATGTACTACCTCGATGCCTACTCAGACATCTGAATCGGTAGGCATAATTAGACGTACGGTGGGGCTATCACCCAATTCGATGTTACCCCGCAGTCGATGCCCGGCAACGGCCGTTTGCATCTGCGTGTATATCCAACGTGCTTGCACATCGTTGGGGGCGGTGATCAAAAAGAATGCGCCTGAGTCGCGTGCTTGCACGCCAATCTTGCCTAGCTCCTCCATTAGCGCTGCGGACTGGTTGGAGAGTTCGCGGGCATTAATGCTGTGCACGATGTCGCTGGACTTCATCTCGGCTTCCAGCTTAACCCATGCACTGGCGATGCCTTGGTGCGAACTATCGACCTGCTCGGCGCGGCGCAAATAGGACTTGGCACTATCGTACTGACCTTGCCTTCCAGCTTGGTCTGCAAGTTGAAGATACTTTGCCACGATGTCTTGCAGCCCTTTGAGGGCGACGGCGTTCTCCGGCTCTATCGCCAGCGCGCGACTAAAATAGGCGTGGGCACTTATGTCGGGCGGAGTTAATAAGCGATTGGCATTCAGTGCCTTAATGCCCTCATAGAGCAGATCGGCGATCATGCGCTGGTAGCGTAACTCCATCTCGAAAGTTGCACTTAAGGCCTCTTCGTCTATGACTGGTGCGGCGGGCTCGGGTGCGGCGGGCTCGGGCACCTGCACAACGCGGACGCTCTGGGCAGGCTGACATGCACTTAAACACAGCAGCAAAACAGATGCCGACAGCATCTGATTGGGCCTGCGCATAAGCTTACTTAAACTGTTCACAACGCACTCTCACTGCGGCGCCGTAGCACCAAATTTTACAAGCGTTTAACTGTGGCCGACTATCTCACTTAATGGCAAGAATCTCAACAAATCCCCGCGTTTTACAGCAGTATTTGCTGGCACGATGGCAAGGCCATCACTATGACTAACAGACGACAGAACACCCGAGCTCTGGCTTCCAGTTAACTGCAGCTGCGGTGCCAAACTCGCACTATGCAAGCACCGAACTCGAAGATATTCCTGCCGCACGCCAGTGGTCTCCATCTCGAAGTCTGCAGGCAGATGCCAAGGTATTGCAGGGGATTCGATAAGGCCGCTTAAACGCGCAAGAGCGGGCCGAATCACTAACACAAAATTCACGAAAGCCGAAACCGGGTTGCCAGGCAGGCCGAAGAATGCTTTGTTCGCAATCGTGCCAAATGCAAAGGGTTTGCCCGGTTTGATCGCTAGCTTCCAGAAGTTCAGTGCTCCGACATTGTGAAGCGCCGTGCGCACATGGTCTTCCTCTCCGACTGAGACACCACCACTGCTGATAATACAATCGGCGTTCTGTGCAGCTTCGAGCAAAGCCTGCTCTGTCGCTTGAAGAGTATCGGTGACTATGCCGCAGTCCAGTACCTCATGCCCAAGCCCTTGTAAGAGACTGCTTACCGTATAGAAGTTCGAATTATAAATCTGCCCGGCTTGCAGCGTTTGCCCAGGCCGCACCAATTCATTACCAGTGGTCAACACAGCAACCCGCAATGGCCGCCTAACCGTAAGCGCTTGCATACCAACTCCAGCAAGCATGCCGATGTCGGGGGCGCGCAGTTTATGCCCTGCGCTAAACAGCAACTCACCTTGTTGTACATCCGCCCCCGCACGGCGTACGTTTTCGCCAGAGCGCACAGGAATTTCGACAACAACGGTGTCGCCCTCGAGACTACAATTCTCCTGCATCACGACGGCGTCGGCTCCTGACGGCAGCGGAGCGCCTGTAAAGATACGGGCGGCAGTAGCAGTAGTTAGAGCTTGTCCTACGCTACCAGCAGGGATGCGTTGCGAAATAGGGAATTTAGAACCTGCAGTCAGGTCTCGGCTATTGATTGCATAGCCGTCCATAGCGCTATTGTCATAACCTGGCACAGCCAAAGGCGCACGAATGTCCTGCGCTAGAACACGATGTAGAGCGGCACTAATGGAGACAGACTCATTACCCACTACTGGGCTTAGGCCCGACAGGATTTGTTTCAGCGCTTGATCGATTGGGGTGAGCGTTGTGGAAGGCGAAGGCGCCATGACACTCCTTTTTGGTCCCTATGCAGGACTGCTGACTTCTTGCGATTGTGACTTGTGCAAACCCTTCACGAGACCTTGCAGGCTACCGTGCCAAGACCGTTGTTTAATGCCAAAAGTATCGAAGATTTTCTTTGTGGCCATCGTGGTATTAGCGATCTCTGGCGGGTCTGCACGGAGCAGGTTTAGGCTTAGATGATCGAGCAACTTGTACACACTCTCGTCATGCTGCGCCGCCAACTTAAGCACGTGCTGAACGAACTCGCTCTCGCGCTTAGTCTCTAAACCACAGTAATGATAAGTGCCCCAGACATTAGCGTGGCAATCTACCTGCAACGCGATGGCGACCAATACTCGAGCAACGTCTTCGATGGGTGTGGGGCTAAACTTACGACGAAGGACCGTGACAGCACCTTCGGCCTGTTTAGCCTCGCTAATCCAGCGCTTGATGAGCTCATCCTGCCCAATGCCGAAGACCCAACCAGTACGAAGAATAATATGCTTCTCTAGCGCCGAGCTAATGGCTTCCTCGCCGCGCAGGCTACTAGCGCCATAGACGCCTGCAGGTTTAACCACGTCGAGCTCGTTATAGCCGAGCTTCTTCTCACCGCTAAAAACATAGGCAGTGGAAAGGTGTAAAAGGGGAATATTGAGATGATCGCAGGCCTGAGCCAACACCGAGGGCTGCTCGTGGTTTATTAACTCACAGGCCTCAGGGTCTTGTTCCGCCGCCATGATAGCGAGCTGACTGCCGGCATGGTAGGAAGCAAGGTTGATGACTTGATCGGGGCTGCATTTTGTTAGAACCCGCGCCACCTTTAGGGAGTCGCGCGGATCCAACTTGCCCGCTTCCGGGGCGACATAGTCCACACCACGCTGCTTGAGCAGCTTGATCAACTCTACGCCGATTGGACTGTCGGCCCCTACTATTAAAAGCTTCACCTTACCCGCTTACCCTGCCTTCTGGTCCCGACTTAGAATGGAATGTCGTCGTCGAAATTATCGAAATTGGATGGCGCGGGGGCTTTAGCTTGAGTCGCTTCGCGTGGACGATTGCTGCTTTGTGCCGGTGCTGGCGCTGAGTCTTGGCCGAACTGGTTGTCGTACTGACCACCGCCACCACCCTGTCCACGGGAATCCAGCATTTGCATTTCGTTAGCGACGATCTCAGTAGCATAGCGCTTGACGCCATCTTGCTCCCAAGAGCGAGTACGCAGGCTGCCCTCAATATAGAGTTTTGAGCCTTTCTTGACATACTCGTTGACGATCTCCGCAAGACGATTGAAGAACACTACGCGGTGCCATTCAGTCTTCTCTTGTGGTTGTCCGGTGTTTTTGTCTTTCCAAGTCTCGCTAGTGGCCAACGTGACATTGCTCACGGCGCCGCCGCTCGGAAGGTAACGCGTCTCGGGATCGCCCCCGCAATTGCCTACCAAAATAACCTTGTTTACGCCTCTGCTCGCCACATCATCCTCCAGAATTCTCTATTTTCGCACCTCGCTCCGCGGGGTGCTTCATTAAGCTGCTTAGTCTACCGCAAGCATAGCACCAATTAATAGAATCATTGCCGCAGGCTTTGCGCTTAGCCTCCGGATTGACGATAATCACCTGTTTTATTCCGCCTGCGGCAAGAGCGAGCATTACATGGACAAGATCGTCGTCAGAGGGGCTCGTACCCACAATCTGAAAAATATCAATGTCACCATCCCTCGCGACAAACTCGTGGTCATTACC
>CAXBOY010000011.1:0-48876 GCA_963977405.1 uncultured Gammaproteobacteria bacterium | reverse complement strand
AAATAGCGTTTAGAACTTTAGCTTAGAACCTAGTGAGCTCCTATATGCTGCCAATCCCGGTAGTAGCGAAAGTATTATGGACGCAAAGAGAATGACGCCTAGGTATGCTGCGATGCCGGGGCTTAAGGGTAGAGTGTCTATCATAAGGCCATATTCTTGGCTCAAATAACTTTGACCCGCACTCAATGTAATCCAAACGAATCCTAGGCCGAGTCCTATGCCTAGAGTTGTAATCAGTATCGCCTCTATCTCTATAAGGAAGAAAATCGAAGAGGAGTGCATGCCGACGCTGCGGAATAGAAAGATCTCACGCTGACGTTCTCGCATAGATGCGAACAGCATGGTGGCGATTCCAAGTAATGAGGCTAGCATAACCAGAGCCGAGATCAGCGCTAGGATACTCTCGACACTGCCCATTACTTCCCATAGCTGCGCCAGTGCGACGCCAGGAAGAATTGCGAGTAGTGGCTCCTCAGCATACTCGTTGATTGCACCTTGAATCTCGAACACACTCATTCGAGAGTGTAGACCGAGCATAAAGGCGGTGATCTCATCGCTGCTAATATGATGTTCTTCGTTTGTTTCTTCGTCGTGGTGGTGGCTGTCCTCATGGGGACCTAAACCGTGTGCGGCATCTAAACCTTCTAGCGTTACATGGAGTGTCTGATCGACGGGGGTACCAGTGGCCTCGAGTATGCCGCTTACAATGAATGGGGTGCTCTCGTGATTGCTAAAGCTAATTTCGCCTAGGCCGTGGGAGAGGGTGATGCTATCGCCAAGTTTATAGCCGAGTTGCCGTGCCACCTCGGAGCCCAGCACGGTTTCGAACTCATCCGAGAAGGGATGTCCCTGTTCGAACTCGAGGCCGCTTTGCTGAGCAAAGCGAAAATGTTCGAAGAAGTTAGAGTCGGTTCCCAGAACTCTATAACCTCTATGGGAATCTCCAAGAGATAGTGGAATAGTCCATGCGACTCTGGGATCCCCCGCGATTAACTCGTAGCTTTCGCTACTAATCCCGTTGGTGGCATCGCCGATGCGAAACACCGAATAGAGCAGTAAGTTGATTTGACTAGTGCGTGCGCCTACGATTAGGTCTACCCCGGACACTGTCCGGTCGAAGCTTGCTCTAGCCTGGCTGCGAATATGCTCGACGCCGACGACGACAATCACGCTAAGGGTTAGGGACGCCAGTGTCAGTACCACGCTAACTTTGCGATTAATTAAGCTCTTCCATGCGATGCTAAATAACATGACTGCCTCGATGAGCGAGCACACGATTGATATCAGTCATACTCTGTGTGCGGTCGAAGTGCTTCATCAAGCTGCGGTCATGGCTCACGAAAATTACGCTCGCACCAGTGCGTTGTTGAGTCCTAAGTAACAACTCGATGAACTCGTCTTTCGCCTCTTCGTCGAGTGAGGAGGTGGGCTCGTCTGCGATTAGTATCTCTGGCTCATTGATTAGTGCACGCGCTACCGCTACGCGTTGCTGCTGGCCGATACTAAGCTTATCTGCGCGCTGAGAAAGAAAGCGAGCATCTATGAGCAGTGCATCCAATAATGCAAGGGTCCTCTGCTTTGTCTGGATCTTGGACAGACCGGCTAGTCTTGCCGCGAGGCCGATATTGCTCTCTACATCTAGGTACGGAATAAGATTGAACTGCTGAAAGACAAAGCCAATATGTTTTGCGCGAAAGCGGTCTTTAGCACGGTCTCCCATTTTACTCATGTCTTGCTCGAGCACCTGGATCTCGCCCTCTTTGCAGGGTAGGAGGCCCGCGATCAAACTAAGAAGAGTTGACTTCCCTGACCCAGAAGCGCCGTACAGGAAGAGGCGTTCTCCACGTTCTAAATTGAACTCACTGATATCGAGCACAGGATTGTTGCTGCCAGGCCATTTAAAATTTATGTCGTGGCTCTCTATCGCGTAAGTCATGCATAACTTCCGTTGATAATTTGAAAAGGCTACTGCATTATAAATGCGAACTGACACTTCGCAATGCTTATAACGGGATGATCACTAAATGAAACATTTTCAAAGACTCGCAACTTCTTGTTTGCTTCTGTGTGCAAATTTGGTGCACGCACAAGACTTCAGAGAAGTAAATTGGTTAGAGCTATTGCCGCCAACAGATCGTGATGCTCTGCTAAGCCAGCCAGCCGTTCAGCATGGTGCAGATCCAAGTAATGATGCGCGACCAACACTTGGCGGAAACTTAGGCGCCAAGGCAATGAGCGATCAAGAAGTCACAGCCGCGTGGCAGTCGACCAATATTGTTCCAGAGTTCAATAAGCTTAGCGTTAAGATTCCGGGTTTCGTGGTGCCGCTCGAATTCGATGCAGCGCAAAACGTTACGGAATTTTTTCTAGTTCCCTATTTTGGTGCATGCATTCATACACCCCCGCCGCCTCCAAATCAGATCATTTATGTAGAGGTGCCCGGTGGCTTCCCGCTCAAGTCAATCTATGAGCCCTACTATGTCCAAGGCACTATGGCGATCAGCATGACTCATAAAGAGATCGGAATTTCCGCCTATTCGATGATCGCTGAAGATGTAATTCTTTACAGTAAATAGACTTCAGCACTCAATAATCGAGACGGGCACTTCTATCACGTTCACTGCGAGGCCTCCGCGAGAGGTCTCTTTGTATTTGGTTTGCATGTCGCGCCCAGTATCGCGCATCGTCTTGATCACTTGATCGAGCGATACGTAGTGTTCTCCATTACCACGTAGCGCCATGCGCGCGGCGCTAATAGCCTTGATGGCCGCCATAGCATTGCGTTCGATGCAGGGTACTTGTACTAAGCCCCCGATAGGATCGCAGGTTAGTCCTAGGTTGTGTTCCATGGCGATCTCCGCGGCATTCTCTACCTGTTCTGGCGTCGCTCCCATCACCTCTGCTAGGGCTCCCGCCGCCATAGAGCAGGCCGAACCTACTTCTCCCTGACATCCCACTTCTGCACCGCTTATAGAGGCATTTATCTTATAGAGAATGCCGATTGCGCCAGCGGTTAAGAAGAAGCGCTCGATATCCTGTGGGTCATTATTGCCATAGAATTCGAGGTAGTAACGCAACACCGCAGGGATGATACCCGCTGCGCCATTGGTAGGAGCGGTGACGATGCGCCCACCAACCGCGTTCTCTTCGTTGACCGCCAGTGCGTAGAGTGTGACCCAATCCAAGGTCTTCAACGGGTCATTACCGAATCGTTCACTCTGATTTTTCAATTGCCGATATAGCGGCGCGGCGCGGCGTTTAACCTTCAGTCCACCTGGCATGATGCCTTCGCTACGACAGCCTTTCTCGATACTGGCGTGCATCACCTTCCAAATATCCTGCAAGCCCTGTTGAATCTCTTTCTCTGAACGCCATGCCTTCTCGTTCGCGAGCATAAGGCTGCTGATACATTGCCCGCTCTTCTTACACTGAGCTAATAGTTGTTTGCCGCTGCTAAAGGGGAAGGGAAGTTTGATTGGATCTTCTATAAGTATATTGTCGCTTGTTGCAGATTCATCCACGATGAAGCCGCCGCCAACGGAGAAATAGATCTTTTTCAGCAGAACAGTGTTGTCCGCACCATATGCGGTAAATTGCATGCCATTGGGGTGAAAGGGCAGTGACTTTCGGCGATGCAAAACTAGGTCATCCTTATAGTCGAATGCGATTGAGTGTTTGCCCAGTAAGTTAAGTCTAGAAGACTCGCGAATTATGCTCACGCGACTTGAGATAGATTCAACGTCGACGTGTTCTGGTGTTTCACCCTCTAGGCCCAAGAGAATAGCTTTAGGAGAGCCATGGCCTTCGCCAGTGGCACCAAGGGAACCGAACAGTTCAATTTTCAATCGTGCGCACTTTGTCAACGTAGTTGTATCATCGAAAGCTTGCGCAAAGGTTAGCGCTGCTTTCATTGGTCCAACTGTGTGTGAAGAAGACGGGCCTATACCAATTTTAAATAGATCAAAAACGCTGATCGCCATACAAACATTCCTCAATGCATTACATCACGAAGTACTTTCATACCATTTGTGGACTTAGAGCGGGAGAGTGCTGTCACGATTCTAAAAACAGTCACATGACCCTATTACGTTGCACTCTGCGTGCCAATTGTATTACGCAGCTAGATTGAGAGCTTTTTTACGCTGGAGTATCGCAACTCCCATCGACAGTACGAAATATTTCCAATACTTACATCGCTATCGCACTTAATTGATGCGCAAGACTATGGACTCACTGCGCCACGATCGGACATCGCGTGTTTTCTCTGTGCCTTTTTTGCGCACTGAGGGCGCAAGTTCATTCTCGTATGACTACCCCAGTGGCATTTTTACCCTAAGCCATCGTAGCAAAGTGAATTATTTTAGCGCAACAGGCGTGCGTATGTGTGCATTCTGACGAAAATGAGAAGCGCTCTTAAGTCATTGTTTCTATGTCGAGTAGACTTAAATGGTTCTTGATCCGATGGGGTCATATGCCTCTCATAATTCTCTTTGTAAAAATCCTTTGATATCAAATGATAACGATAGTGCTCCAATAAAATGGCACGCTTTCTGCTCTGCCTCGAGCAAAGGAATATATAAAAACAAGACCTTACGCTTTGAATCAAACCCACTAAATAACCCGGAGGTTACATAATGCACGCGACTTCACAATTCAAGTTGAAAGCCTGCACCTCGTTGTCTGTACTAATTAGTTCACTGATGCTTTCTGCTGCTTCGAATGCTCAACAGCCTTCGGCGGAGGTTGAGTCCATCGTTATCACGGGCTCGCGTATTGCTCGTGATGGCTACAATGCTCCAACGCCTGTGTCAGTGCTTTCACTTGAAGACATACAGTCGGATGCTCCTGCGAGTATCGCAGATTTCGTTAACACTTTGCCTTCGGTGAAAGGCAGCTCAACCTCCTCAAGCTCTTCGGGTGCTTTAAGCAATGGTGCGGCGGGTATTGCGGCATTGAATCTGCGCTCGCTTGGGACTGGCCGTACCCTCGTACTTTTTGATGGGCAGCGTTCCGTAGCCTCTGCGTCCACCGGTCAGGTTGATACCAATACCTTCCCGCAGTCTCTAGTTGAACGTGTTGAGGTAGTAACTGGTGGCGCATCTGCTGCTTATGGTTCCGACGCTATTGGCGGTGTGGTCAACTTCATTCTCGACCGTGACTACACTGGTGTAAAGACAAGTGTGCAATACGGCGAGACTACCTATGGCGACAATCCTAGCCAGAAAGTGGAGCTTACCGCGGGCATGCCATTCGCGGATGGCGATGGTCACCTATTATTTAGTGCAGACGTATTCCGTTCAGATGGAGTGCATTACACATCCCGTGATTGGAACTTAGACGGCACGCAAGGCATGCTGAACCCATATCGCGCCACTGCAGGGCAGCCTTACTACATCGTTTCTCCGAACATCGGTATTGGTGTGTATACCCCTGGTGGCTTGATCACTACGGGTTCATTGAAGGGCACTTACTTTGGAACCAATGGCGCGGTAAACCAGCTCGACTACGGTGTTGCGGCAGGTAACTGGATGCTCGGTGGCGATTGGGATTACGCGACCTCCGGAATTCGTGGCACCAACTCCTTGGCTGCCGACGATGATCGCGACAGCGTATTCGGCCGTGCGAGCTACAAGTTAGGCAATGATACGGAGGTGTTTTTCCAAGCCTCCTATGCGCAGTACGAGGGCTACAGCTTCTATATCAACCCGACGGATACTAACCGTTTGATGTATGCCGACAATGCCTATCTTCCTTCTACTTTGAAGAATGCTTTAGCGGCGGCAGGGGAGAGTACGTTCAGATTCGGTACCAGTAACGAAGATTTTCCAGCCTCTGGTAGCCAGAACGTTCGCGAGACGCAGCGCTATGTTGCGGGCATCGATGGATCTTTCAGCGCGTTTAATTTGGGTTGGGACTGGGATGCATATTACCAAGTTGGTAAGACTGAAACTCAGGAACATCAGAACCCTACCTATAATTTCCAGCGTTTGACAGACGCCACAGATGCTGTCTTCCATCCAAGTACTGGCGAGATCGTGTGCCGCACCTCGATTGCAAATCCAGGCAATGGCTGCGTGCCATTGAATAGATTTGGTGTCGGTGTAACTTCGCAAGCCGCTTTCGATTATGTGATGGGCGAGCCGCGTCGCGATCAAGTGTTTGAACAGGAAGTTGCGGCGATTAACTTTAGTACAAGCGACATCCAAGGCTGGGCTGGTCCGATCTCCGTGGCTTTCGGTGCCGAATGGCATTCTGACTCAATCGACGGCAAAGTAGATCCAATCTATGACAGTGGCTGGAAGTATGGCAACTACAAGGTGACGACGGCTGACACTTCAGTTGCAGAAGCCTATGTGGAAACGGTGTTCTCTATCTTCGAAGGGTTTGAATTCAATGGCGCAGCACGTTATGCGGAATACAGTGAAGCGGGCGGCGTTACCACTTGGAAGGCCGGTGTTACGTATACACCGATCGAGGACATCACTCTGCGTGCGACCAAATCCCGTGATATTCGCGCTCCTAATTTGAGTGAGCTATATGACACCGGTACAGGTCGAACCAACTCGGTGAATATTGGTGGGGTTTCTCGTCAATTTGTACAGAGCTTGCAGGGCAGTACAGGTCTAGGTCCAGAGGAAGCGGACAGCATTGGACTCGGTGTTGTGTATCAGTCTAGCTTCTTACCTGGATTCTCAGCAGCGATCGATTACTTCGACATCGAGATCGACGGTGTGATCGGGTCGCTGAGTGCAGAGAATACCGCTGACTTCTGTTATCTGAACGGAGTGCAACGTTACTGCGACAACATCATTTTCGTAAACGGTGTTTTGAGCAAAATTAATCTGTATTACGAGAACCTCAATAGTTCCAAGACAAAGGGTGTGGATTATGAGGCAACTTATCGCTTCCCACTGTTTAGTGGTGATCTAACCCTGCGTGCGCTTGCGACTAATTACACTGAAGACATTACCGATAACGGCGTTACCGCGATCAACGCGGCGGGTTCCAATGCCGGTAACACGCCAGATTGGGCTTATCGTCTATCTGCTGGCTACAACGTCGATACCTGGAGTTTCAATTTAACAGGTCGTGGTGTTAGTGATGGTGTGATCAGCAATGCCTATATCGAGTGTCAAAGTAACTGTCCTGCTAGTTCGTCACCAAATTTCACGATCAACGACAATAGCATTCCTGGTGAGATCTACTATGACGCCTATGTTGGGAACTCGTTTGAAATTGCGGGCTCGGATGCAGAAGTGTTCCTGTCTATCAAGAACGTTTTGAATACTGATCCAGTTATTTTTGGCAACCCTGCGAGTCAAGGATCTGAGAACAAACCTGGTTATCTACCAACAAACCGTGGCTTATATGATGTGATGGGCCGCACGTATCGACTTGGGGTTCGCATTGAGTTCTAAGGACTGACATAGGAACTGCATCGTAATGTTAAGGGGCATGAGTACGCTTTCTCGTAAAAGTGACTCATGCCCTTTATTTGGATCAAAGTAATATCGTGCAGCGCACTGTCTTGAGGCGATATTGAAACTTAGGATTGCGCCTATTTTGGGCATTTACTTTGATAACTGAATTGTTTTCGAGCACTAAAAATCTTTGCTGCTCCTTAATCCGCAGGGAAGAAGACCTGAATTAATTCTCCAAAACATCCCTGCTGTATAAAATTGAAATTACATTGATGTCATTGTAATAGCTGGTTGTTTAGCTTTTCATGTTATCTATAAGCATATGTATTAAATGAATAAACATAGCAACTGATAAGAAGTAATAAGTTTGAAATCTAAGATTAAATCTTCGGAAATTCTGTTCATATCGGATCGGCTTCGAGCGCTAGCTCGAGAGCTGGCATGGTTTCTGCTATTTCTCGAGCAAAGGAATGATTAATAAAAAGCCCTTTCGTAGCGAACCAAACCCACTAATGAACCCGGAGGTTACATGATGCACGCAACTTCAAACTTTAAGTTGAAAGCCTGCACCTCATTGTCAGTATTGATTAGCTCGCTAATGCTAACAGCAGTTAGTAATGCACAAGAGCCATCAGCAGAAGTTGAATCCATTGTCATCACAGGCTCGCGTATCGCCCGAGATGGTTACAACGCTCCAACACCAGTATCTGTATTGAGTACTGAAGATATTCAAGCCGATGCTCCTGCTAGCATCGCTGACTTCGTTAATACCCTGCCTTCGGTGAAGGGTAGTTCTACCGCTACCAGTTCCTCTGGTGCTTTGAGTAGTGGTGCGGCAGGTATTGCTGCGATGAACTTACGTAATCTAGGTGCGGGTCGAACTCTTGTGCTTTTCGATGGGCAGCGCTCTGTGACTTCTGGCTCTAGTGGACAAGTTGATACGAACACGTTTCCGCAATCACTTATCGAGCGTGTGGAAGTTGTCTCCGGTGGAGCGTCTGCAGCATACGGCTCCGACGCCGTCGGTGGAGTAATTAACTTTATTCTCGATCGCGACTACACCGGCGTTAAAACCAGTGTTCAATATGGTGAGTCAACCTATGGGGACAACCCTAGTGAGAAGGTAGAGATTACAGCTGGCTTTCCATTCGCAGATGGCGATGGGCACATCCTTTTAAGTGGCGACATCTTCCGTTCGGAAGGTGTGCATTACACTTCTCGCGATTGGAATCTTAAGGGTTATCAGGGCATGCTGAACCCGTATAGAAGCGATCCGGGACAGCCCTATTACATCGTTTCAGAGAATGTCGGTATTTCGGTTTATACACCAGGTGGCTTGATTACATCTGGCGCGCTAAAAGGTACCTATTTCGGGACAAATGGCGCTGTTAATCAACTAGATTACGGTGTCGCGGCTGGCAACTGGATGCTAGGTGGCGATTGGGATTACGCGACATCAGGTATTCGTGGCACTAACTCTCTTGCAGCCGATAATGCTCGAGACAGTTTGTTTGGTCGCGTTAGTTATATGGTTACCCCTACTACGGAAGTGTTCTTCCAAGGCTCACAGGCGAGCTATGAAGGGGAGAGCTACTACATCAATCCAACGGATCGTAACCGTCGCATCTACGCAGACAACGCGTATCTGCCGCAGTCAATTAAAGATGGCCTAGCTGCCGCTGGCGAAGACTCCTTTCTTTTAGGGACAAGCAATGAAGATATGCCAGCCTCTGGCAGTAATAACACTCGTACAACGACTCGATATGTGGCCGGTGCTAACGGTAGCTTCGATCTCGTTGGACTAGGCTGGGATTGGGATGTCTATTACCAACGCGGTATTACGGAGACTGACGAACATCAGTTCCCTACTTACAATTTCGCTGCCTTAACACTGGCTACAGATGCCGTTGTTGATCCTGTTAGTGGCGATATCGTGTGTCGCTCAACTCTTAGCGATACGAGCAATGGTTGTGTGCCATTGAACCGGTTCGGAGTTGGCGTTGCGAGTGAAGCGGGGTTGGATTATGTGATGGGTCGTCCTCGCCGTGAGCAAGAGTTCACGCAAGACGTTGCCGCGTTTAATTTCAGCACTAGTGATCTGCAAGGTTGGGCTGGCCCCATCTCCCTTGCCTTCGGTGCAGAGTGGAGACAAGACTCTATCGACGGCAAAGTAGATCCAATCTATGACAGTGGTTGGAAATACGGTAACTACAAAGTTACTACTGGCGAGGTCGATGTGGCTGAAGCTTATGTAGAGACGGTTTTCTCTGTATTTGAGGGCTTGGAGTTTAATGGTGCCGCTCGTTACACGGAGTACAGTGAGTCCGGTGGCGTTACTACTTGGAAAGCAGGTCTAACATATACACCTATCGACGACATAACGTTCCGTGCCACAAAGTCTCGTGATATACGTGCACCTAACTTGAGTGAGTTGTTCGACCAGGGTACAGCACGAACAAACGCGGTTAATATCAACGGCACTTCCCAAGCGTTTGTGCAAAGCCTGAAAGGCAGCACTGCAGTTGGTCCAGAGGAAGCTGACACAATTGGTCTAGGCTTAGTCTATCAGTCAAACATGCTTGATGGCTTCTCCGCCGCAATCGACTACTTCGATATCGAGGTGGATGGTTTGATCAGTTTTGTTGGAGCACAAAGTGTTGCCGACTTCTGTTACTTCGACAAGGTGCAACGCTACTGCGATAACATCATCTATGAAGGTGGTGTGCTTAGCAGCATCAATCTGCTTTATGAAAACCTCGATAGCCGCACGGTAAAGGGTGTGGATTACGAAGCGTCTTATCGTTTCCCTCTATTCGGTGGTGATGTCAGCTTGCGTGCACTTGCAACTAACTACACTGAATATGTAACCGATAATGGCGTAACGGCAATCGACGCTGCGGGCTCCAATGCTGGTTCTACTCCAGACTGGGCTTATCGACTAACTGCGGGTTATAACTTCGATACTTGGAGTTTCCGAATGACTGGGCGCGGTGTAAGCGATGGTGTAATCAGCAACGCGTATATCGAGTGTCAAACAGATTGTCCTGTTAGCACTTCGCCTAACTTTACGATCAACGATAACAGCATTCCTGGTGAGATCTACTACGATGCCTACATCGCTAACTCGTTCAGCATTGGTGAGTCAGACGCAGAGCTGTTCCTGTCGATCAAGAACGTCATGAACACTGACCCGGTTCTTATTGGTTATCCAGCAAACCAGGGTTCAGAGAATCGTCCTGGCTATCTGCCTACCAACCGTGGTCTTTACGATGTCATGGGCAGAACTTATCGACTTGGCTTTAGAGTCGAGTTCTAAAAAAGCGGATGCATAGTTCGCATCGTAATTGTAAGTAAATGGAGTGAAATATATGAGTAGTAGCATGTCGGATGTTCTGATGATTGATAGCAAACTGAAGTCTCTATCACGACGCCTGCTACTTATACTTCTCACAAGCTTCAGCGCATTAATGGCGTCCTTTGCAACGAACGTTGCTCTTGGCGCCACTATTGCCGAGGTGACAGAAGGGATCGAAAGACAGGAAGGATTTGTGCCTTTCTATTGGGATGAGAAAGACGGCCGTGTGCTACTCGAGATTCCCGCTTTCAACGAAGATATTCTGTATTATGTTTCCGCCGCAAGCGGGGGAGGCTCCGTCGAGTTAGGACTCGATCGTGGCATTCTTAGCAGCGTGGTGGTGCATTTCGAAAAGATAGGCCAACGAGTTCTTGTCAAAGAGTTAAACCTGGACTATCGCGCACTTGCAGACAGTGAAGCCCAAGGGAGCAATGTCGATGCTTCTTTTCCAAGCTCCGTTCTCGCGTCACTTCCCATTGTGGCCGAAGACGATGGCCAGGTGCTCGTCAATGGCAACGCATTATTTTTGCAAGATGCTGGTGGATTAGAGACGCGTCTGCGTCGAGCTAATCAAGGCAGTTTCCGCTACGACGCCTCGCGCAGTACTTATTATCCTGCACGCATGAGGGCGTTCGCAGAGAATACCGAGATCGAAACCATCTCGACATTTTCAGTCGAGAACCCAGGTGTCGCTACAAACAATGTATTAGCGAACAATCGCACAATGAGTGTGCGCATCCATCATTCTTTCCTCAAAGCTCCAGTGGGTTATGTGCCGCGCAAAGCCGACCCACGCATAGGCGTCAGTTCTATCGATTTCCGAAACTATTCTGAGAGTTTCGAGAATAGTACGGAGACTAACTGGGTAACTCGTTGGCGCCTAGAGAAACAAGATCCGGATGCACCGCTAAGTGATCCTATAAAGCCCATCATATTCTATCTTGATCCCGCCGTTCCCGAGCCTGTTCGAAGCGCCATGAAAGAGGGCACGCTGTGGTGGAACAAAGCGTTTGAAGCCGCAGGGTTTAGCAATGCGGTACAAGTGCGTGACCCGACCCCTGATATGGACCCCATGGATATTCGTTATGCCTGGATACTCTGGATAGATCGAGACGAGCGCGGTTTCTCAAGTGGTGGAACGTTTAGGGATCCGCGTACAGGAGAAATTTTAGGTTCGAAAACACGCATGGACTCGCACCGCATTCGTACCATCGCGAACTACTACGAGGCCTATACTATATTACCCGAGCAGTTCGAGAATGCATCGATGCCCGAGCAACTGAGTCCAGAGGCCTATGGCATGAATATGCCCGACGGGCAAAGAGACATGGTCCTGTTGCGACAAGCCTTGCTAACCGCTCATGAATTAGGTCACGTGATGGGCTTCGGTCATAACTGGGCCTCAAGTATTAATGATCGCGCCTCAGTGATGGAGTATCCAACGCCACGAGTGAAAGTGGTTGATGGTGAGCTGGATCTCAGTGAGTCCTTCGAGTATGGCACCGGTCTTTACGACGATTTTCTAGCACGGTACGCCTATACGGTGTTCACAGCAGAAGATGAAGCGGCAGGGCTGGATGCCATTATCGCCGAGATGCGTGAAGCAGAGATCCTCTATGTGCCGAGCACCGATCCGCGTTGGGCATGGTACGACGATAGGGCTACGCCCACTGAGTACCTAGAGGAAACCCTAGCTGCACGCGAAATTATGCTTGCTCGGTACGGCAGCAATATTTTAGAAGAGGGCGAGGCGATTGGCTCGCTTCGCGACCTGCGCTTGTGGATGAATTATCTGCATCATCGCTATGCTATCGAAGCTGGTCAACGCTATGTGGGCGGGCTTTACCATAACATCGTAGTGAAGGGTGAGACCCTGCCCCCTACCGAGTTGGTCCCTGCGGACTTGCAACGAGAAGTGCTAGCCCTTTTAATGGAAGCGATCTCGCCTGAGAGTCTACGCCTGTCCGAAGAGTTGCTCGCACAGCTAACTCCGTCTCCCCATGACAACTTAGAAGACATGTCTGCCGATTATGCTTTCGACCAGATCGGGGCGGCACGAACATTGTCAGCCATGGTGATCGAGCCTTTATTCGCCGCAGATAAAACGGCGCGTATGGTCGCACTTGCAGATCGCGATCCAAACACCTTAACGCTACCCGAAATGCTCGCAACAATTTTCGAGAATACTTGGTTAGCCCCTGAGGATGCAGATCCACGGGATCGCTCTCTACGACGCGTGACACAGTGGGTAACGCTGCACGCGATGATGATGTTGGGAGCCGATGACGACGTTAGTCCAGAGGTTCGCGCCTATATACTCGATCAGTTAGCGGTACTAGAGGACACACTAGAATCGATTTCAGCGAACGATCCTTTGGCTGTTTCCCATCTTCGGCAGGCCAAGCGAGATATCGACCGTTATCTGGATGCGCCTGAGGCCTTCGGTCTCGAATCGGCTGCCGGGGGCTGGGGCAAACGTCCGCGCTCACGCTTCCCATTACCACCTGGTCCTCCCTTGTAGGAATAACACCGGATAGAAATGCTTTTCCAGCAATGCCCGTATCTTTGATGCGGGCATTGCACGTAGTGATGAACCGCAACCATTAAACTTATGGACTCTTATGAATAAACGCACAGCACTTTATCAGCAACACCTTGACTCAAATGCGAAGATCGTAGACTTCTCGGGTTGGGACATGCCAATTCACTATGGCTCTCAACTAGCCGAACACCGACAGGTACGAGAGGAGTGTGGTGTCTTCGATGTTTCCCATATGACGGTTGTAGATGTAGATGGTGTTGAGGCCGAACCCTTCTTACGGCATCTGCTCTGTAACGATGTCGCTAAACTCGATCAAGCAGGCAAGGCTCTGTATAGCGGTATGCTCAATTACGAGGGCGGTGTCATTGACGATCTGATCGTTTACGCAATGGCAGATGGATTTCGCTTAGTGGTTAACTGTGGAACGCGTGAGAAAGATCTTGCATGGATAAACAAGCAAGCACAGGACTTTGAGGTGTGGGTGCTTGAGCGTCCCGAGCTCGCGATTCTAGCGATTCACGGTCCTAGCTCCATAGATAAGGTGTGTAGCGTGCTTGAGCCGAGCGACGCCGAGGCTGTTAGAGCGCTGCCTAACTTCAAAGGCGTGATGTGTGGAGATTGGTTCATTGCCCGCACTGGTTATACAGGAGAGAAGGGCCTTGAGTTGATTTTCCCACAGGAGTTGGCGCCTGCGTTCTGGGAGAAATTACTCGCAGTGGGGGTAAAGCCTATCGGTTTGGGTGCGCGCGATACTCTGCGCCTTGAGGCGGGAATGAATCTTTACGGGCAGGACATGGATGAGAGCGTCTCGCCCTTGGCTGCGAATATGGAATTCGCTGTTAGCTGGGAGCCGCAAACACGGGATTTCATAGGTAGAGAAGCATTAACGAGTCTAAAGCAACAGCAGCTATCGGGAGATATACCTGTATTGGTAGGGCTTGTACTAGAGGAGCGCGGTGTGTTGCGCCACGATCAGCGTGTGGTGACTGACAAAGGGGAGGGCGTGATCACTAGCGGCAGCTTCTCACCCACGTTGAATATGTCTGTGGCGCTCGCTCGCGTGCCAGCGGGCAGCAGGAGCGCGCAAGTTGAGATACGCGGCAAGCTTGTTTCGGTGATTTTAGGCAAACCTGGTTTTGTACGTTTCGGCAAGAAAGTCTTTCAACCCTTGGCTCAGTGAGCCACAGTTTCACGAGGTTCTACAAAAATGTCAGAGATCGAAAAGTTCAAATTCACAAGAAGTCACGAATGGGTTTGCCTGAACGAGGATGGAAGTGCCACGGTAGGGATTAGCGATTTTGCCCAATCTGCCCTCGGGGATATCGTCTTCGTGGAGTTGCCCGTGGTCGATACTGCGCTGCAGGCGAATGAGGTTGTAGCTGTGGTCGAGTCAGTTAAGGCTGCCTCGGATATCTACAACCCTGTCAGTGGCACTATATCGCAGGTCAACGAAGGGCTTGCCGATAGCCCAGAGACTTTGAACGAGGAGCCTTACACGGGAGGTTGGCTCTATAAGATCACCTTAGCCGATCCTAGCGAGCTTGACGCGCTGCTTTCACACAGCGATTATCAGGATCTATACCAATAATAATTTGGCGACATCGCCACTAAGAGGCGAGGATGGGTTTAGATCACCGGTCGATCTGCCCATTATCGCTTAGTAAAACCCTTTGCCGCTCAGGAGATCTACGTGGACGCATTTAATTCTTTTATTCTCACCATCGACAGCTATCTTGGCTCGTCAGCCTGGTTTCCCTTCGTTTTGCTGGGGGTGGGTTTGTTCTTCACAGTCTATCTAGGGTTTCCCCAGCTGCGTTATTTTAAGCATGCATGGACTGTATTACGTGGTAAGAAGAGTGAGTCTAAAGAACTAGGTGAGACTTCCCACTTCCAAGCGCTGAGCACGGCACTGTCCGGAACGGTGGGCACTGGCAATATCGGTGGAGTGGGGCTGGCGATTTTTCTAGGTGGTCCAGCAGCCCTATTCTGGATGTGGATGACCGCATTCCTTGGTATGGCTACGAAATTAGTCGAAGTAACGCTTTCCCATAAATACCGCAGTGTTATGGCCGATGGCAAAGTGGCGGGCGGGCCAATGTACTACATGGAGAAGCGCTTGAAGATGCGCTGGTTAGCCATCTTCTTTGCGGTAGCCACAGTGATCAGCTCATTCGGTACAGGTAATCTTCCGCAGATCAATAATATTGCGGTAAGCGTGCAAACCAGCTTCGGATTTGCCCCTATTGCCACAGGCGCAGTACTCAGCGTGCTTCTAGGTCTAGTGATTGTGGGCGGTATTCATCGAATAGCATTGGTTTCTTCGACACTGGTGCCGTCGATGGCGCTCCTGTACCTCGTTGGTGCGGCGGCGGTAATTATTCCGAACATCGGCAATGTGATTCCTTCTTTCATAGAGGTATTTACCGGCGCTTTTACCGGCTCTGCCGCAGTGGGGGGCTTCCTTGGGGCTACCTTCGCATTCGCATTTAACCGTGGCGTCAATCGCGGTCTCTTCTCAAACGAAGCGGGCCAAGGTTCTGCTCCGATTGCGCACGCCTCAGCTCGTTGTGATGATCCAGTGTCCGAGGGCATGGTGTCTCTTTTAGAGCCCTTCATCGATACCATTATCATTTGTACTATCACCGGATTGGTCATTCTCTCCTCAGGTGTGTGGACGCAGAAGTATGAGAATACTTTCCAGGATGCGGATCTGGTATACCTCTCTGGCACTATTAGCGATGAAAATGAGGCTGACAGGCAATCACTTTATCGCTTCCTCTCCTTGAACGAAGCCTCGGCGGTGAGTCGCTATACGGGCAGTGTTTCTGTGCAGGATGGAGTCGCCACAAATGAAAATGATTTCACAATTCTGCATTCGCGCTCAGTTGCTGAAGACGTCGTATATCAGCGCTCAGGTCAACCCTTCACGGGCACAGTTCAAATTGTGGATGGCTCCTTAAGCAATAGCGATGTGTCGCTAATAGGCAAGTCTCTCGTGCATTCCGCTGCATTAACATCCATTGCATTTACGCAAGGTTTCTTCGGGGATAGTGGGCAATATATAGTGTCAATCGCACTGGTGTTGTTTGCGTTCTCGACCGCAATCGCATGGTCCTACTATGGTGACCGCGCCATCGTGTATCTGTTCGGTCCTAGGATGGTAATGCCTTATCGAGTCGTGTATTGCCTTGCATTCTTCATAGCCTCTTTTACGGACACCACTATCGTGTGGAACTTCGCTGCCGTCTCGGTGGTAGTGATGACCCTGCCAAACCTGCTAGGTATTTTCTTACTGCGGGGCGAGATGAAGGGGCTGCTGAGTGCCTATCGAAAAGACTAGCTAGCTAAGCTTAACGCGCGCTTTAAAGAGGCTCTCCGAGGCGCGCTAACGCTTGCTTAGCATTGTCATTGCCGCGGCGTGCAGAGTCTGCATACCATCGCAATGCCAGCGACATATCCTGAGGCACACCTCGGCCTTGTTCATACAGCTGCGCAAGGCGGTACTGCACAACTGCATCTCCTTGCTGCGCCGCCAACTGCCACCAATAGGCGGCCATGTCAAAGCTGGCCTCAACTCCTGTTCCCGAGGAATAGGCGTTGCCTATATTGTGCTGAGCTAATACATGCTGCTGACCGGCAGCGCGTCTGTACCATGTTAATGCTGTGATAGGGTCCTGTGTTTTCGCAAGGCCTTCGGCGTAGGCAGTGCCCATAAGAAACATCGCCTCCGCATTGCCAGCCTCCGCTAAGACTTCCACTTGTGTTATTACCGATGCGGCAATTTGCACTGCCAGAGATTTGTCTGTTGGAAAGGTCATGCGTCCTGTGGAGTAGACCCGCGCCATCCACATTCGAGAGAGTGTGTCGTTGTCGCTAGCGGCGCTTTCAAGCAGGATGCGAGCGCGTTCATCGTCTACACTCCCGATCTCGCCCGTGTACCAGCGGATAGCTTCCTCTAGTTGTGGGTCGAGTGGGTCGGTGCTTGCACAGGCGATCATGGTGCTCAGTGCAAGCGCCGTAGAGATGTTGCGTAATGTCTTTTTCCATGGAGTACTAGCAATACGTTTTTTCAATATTTTTTACAACGCTACTACACACATAATACTGCGACTATTAATCGGCGCCGACTCGAACACCGTTAACCCATGTACCTGAGACCGTTGCTTTCCAAATTTCTGTGGGCGCGTCGCTAAAAATATCTTGGTCGACAAGAATGAAATCTGCAGCCTTGCCTGGCTCTAAGGAGCCTATGGTATTTTCTTGATGCCCTGCGTAGGCAGCGTCCAACGTGAAGCTCGCGAACGCTTCGGCGACAGTCATGCGCTCTTCAGGGAACCAACCACCGGGTGGTTGATTGTCATGGTCTTGTCGCGTGATTGCCGCATGTAAGCCAAAGAAAGGATTGGGATATTCCACAGGGAAGTCTGAGCCGTTGGCGATGATCGCGCCGGCGTCGATTAATTTGCGCCAAGCGTAGGCACCTTGAATGCGGATCTCACCCAGTCTGTCTTGGGCCATATTCTTATCGCTGGTGGCATGGGTAGCCTGCATCGATGGAATCACGCCTAACTCAGCGAAACGAAGGATATCTTCATAGCGTAAGATCTGTGCGTGTTCGATGCGATGGCGCAGATCACGCGTGCCAGTTGCGGGGATAAGCACGGAGAAATTATCCAACACGAGTTTATTAGCGTTATCCCCAATAGCGTGAACATTCACTTGAAAATTGGCTTGCATCGCCATCTCCATTATCTCGTGCAAACGCGCAGGCTCGACGAGGAGAAGGCCCCTGTGACCGGGCATATCGCTATAGTCTTCGATTAAGGAGGCGCCACGGCTCCCTAAAGCGCCGTCAGCGGAGATTTTTATGCTATTTATTGTGAAGGTGCCATCTTCGCTTTCGTAGTGACCGGCGGCGAGCAGTTCGGGCAAACGAGGATCTCCGGCACCTAACATCGCATTAACGCGAATGGGGAGGGGGCCATCTTCGAGTAGGAGCTTATAGGCTTCAACCGTTGTGCTAGAAACGCCCGCATCGTGAACACTGGTGAGCCCTTGAGCAGCCAACTCCGTCATGGCGCGGCGCAACGCGAAGGCTTGTTCCTGCACACTTAGCTGCGGGATATTAGCGGTAACCAGATCCATAGCGTTGTCGACGAACGTGCCAGTAGGTCGGCCCTCTGGGTCGCGTATGATTTGTCCGCCTGCGGGGTCTGCTGTGGCCGCATTGACCCCTGCAAGTTCCATGGCGGCACTATTCGCCCAGCCCGCGTGTCCGTCTACGCGGCTTAGCCATACTGGTGTATCGCCGAAAAACTCATCGAGGCTCTGAGCCGATGGGAACTCATTGCTGTCCCACAATACTTGGTTCCAACCGCGGCCCTGAATCCATTCGAGATTGCCATTGGCATCACGAAAGGCGCGAATGCGCTCGACCGCTTCCTGCTCGGAGGTAGTACCAGTGAGATCTACGCGCAATAGGCTGAGGCCGTAGCTGAGAATATGGCCATGCGCATCTACCAGACCGCTAAGCAAGGTCTTACCCTCGCCATCTATACGCACTATTTCCTCATCTTCAGGTAATTGTTCTCCTGTACTGTAGAGCCTGTCGACTTTGCCATCGGTGTACTGTAACGCACTAAACGCCACCATCTGATGGTCCGCATTGATCGTGTAGCCATTGACATCGCTGATCAAGGTCGTCTGCGCGACGCCCAAAGGAGAGAAAATGCACAACGCGGCAAAGCTTGCGAGCTGTCGTCCGGTCTTAGATGAGATAAATGTCATAAGAGGTTTCCATTTGTTTGAAGAGCGGCCAGATTAGTGGGGAAATCGACCGATTCATTTTGTGATTCGCGCCGTGCGCGTTATAGTCGAAGCCCAAAATACTTAGGGCCAAGTCTAAGTTAAAAAGTACCGGAGATAATAATGAAAAGACCTGAAGATTACACGCCTAGCAAACGCGATCATGGATACTCTCCCAATACACTGCGCCGTCGCATGCTGCAAATGGCTGCCTTGGCTCCATTCGCCTCTTTCCTAAACGCGCAGTCGGCCGCCGAGGCGATTGCGGTGCAGAAGCTGCATACTTTTGGTCTTCGGGTCAGCGACGTTGCGCGCTCCGTGGCGTTCTATCAACAGTTATTTGGCATGCCTATCTCTGCGCGGGTTGGCGATACGGTGTGTTTGCGGATCGGTAGTGGGCCGCAATTTATGTCGCTGCGCCCGCTCCAGCCAGGTGAAACCCCCGGAATTACGCACATCGGGCTTAGCGTGCGCGACTTTAATGCTCGATCTGTTGCCGCACAACTGCAGGCTCACGGTTTCGTCAACGATGCGAGCGCTGCGAACGAAGCAGACAACCTAAAACGGGCGATGCGTTATTGGCCGTTGAACCAGCAGGCGGTGGCTTTCGCTGGTAAAGAGGGTCTCAACTTCCAACTCTGTGATCCCGCGTACTGCGGAAGCGACAATGGTCAATGCAGCAATATTGCGGCTCCCAATGGCGCTGGCTTGATGGTATTAAATGACATCAACCACTTCACCAACTTTATGAGCCATGCTCCTAACACGAATCAGTTCTATCTGAACTTGTTCGGTTTGGAATACTTAGCTTACCAAGGACCTACCAGCCCGACAGTAGGGGTAGGCGACGGCAAGCAATTCCTAATGTTCGTAGGCGGTGCACAAGAGGGCGCTCCAACGCGACCAGGACGCATGGATCATGTGAGCATGAGTGTGGAGGGCTTCGATGTGGAAGCCATTCAGGCGAAGCTGGAGAGCGTTGGAATCACGCCGCGAATGGATGATAACAACACGCCAGCCTTGGTCCACTGGATCAGCCTGCGAATGCCGAACCGAGGCGGTGCAGAGGGCGGCACGCCGGAGTTGTATTTCTCCGACCCTGATAGCATTCACGTTCAACTGCAGCATCTGGACTATTGCGGTGGTGGGGGCTATCTCGGCGACGCCTGTGCTCCTCTAGCCTAGAGGGCAAAAACGAAGACAATGCTGCCCGCTAATGCGCAAGTGTTAATGGGCAGCGCTTTATAGTTCTATCTGGACGGAATTTCGCGCACAGTTTATGCTACGCGTCTTTTTTCGTATGCAAATCAGGTGCTTTACACCTATCAATCAAAATAAGCAAAGGTGAGTCGATTGAAATTCCGCGTAACTTTCCCGGCATTAGTGTGTCTATTTTTCCTCAATTCCCCCTCCTATAGCCAAGATTCAACAAATGCTCCCGTGGAGTTAACTCTGCGCGACGGCAGCGCATTAACATTGCAGCGCTTTGCACATAGCAGCGCGGATGTGGACGTGGATGGCAATATCGATGAGGCGGTGTGGGGACGTATCGCACCGATCAATGAGATGCGGGTGATTGATCCGGACACACTAGAGGATGTGCCTTTCGACACAGCAGTGCGAATCTTCTATACCGAACGTGGTATCTATGTTGGCTTCGATCTAGAGCAACCTACCGATAGCATCGTGCAGCGCATTAGTACGCGGGACAATATCGCGATTGATCGAGACTCTGTCTCCATCACCTTAGACACTTCCGGCCAAGGCCTGTTTGCCTATTGGATGACCCTAGCACTAGGGGATAATCAGGCCGATGGTACGGTGTTACCCGAGCGCAATTACACCACACAGTGGGACGGTGCTTGGTACGGGGCCACACAGCAGACGGCAAATGGCTGGAGCGCTGAGTTCTATGTGCCCTGGGGCCAGATGGCGATGCCGCGTGAAGACGCCGTGCGCCGCATCGGCATCTATACCGAGCGCAAAGTGGCTTATCTTAATCAGACCTGGGCTTGGCCGGCCATTCCGGAGTCGAGCTCCATCTTCATGAGCAATCTGCCTTTGCTTGAGTTGGAAGGGGTCAACGTTCGCCAGCAATGGAGCGTATTCCCCTATGCCTCATCGACCTTCGATGAAATCGATAGCGACGTGACGAATAAGGCGGGCTTCGATGTGTTTTGGCGCCCCTCTAGTAACTTCCAGATGACCGCTGCGGCCAACCCAGATTTCGGTTCGACAGAGTCGGACAATGTGGTGGTCAACTTAACCGCGAACGAGACCTTCTTTCCCGAGAAGAGATTGTTCTTCCAAGAAGGCCAAGAGGTTTTCAATACTACGCCACGCTCAACAGGCAGCAATGGCAAACGACTCTCTATCGTTAACACACGCCGCATCGGTGCCCGTCCGCGTCCTCCTCAATTGCCTGCAGGGGTTGCGCTGCCGACGCGCGAGCGAATTCGTCCAGCAGACCTACTAGGTGCCGTGAAGATGACCGGCCAAGCAGGGGCTGTGCGCTATGGCGTGATGACGGCTTTCGAAGATGAAAGCGAGTTCCTGGCCGGCGGCAAACGCTATTATCAAGATGGCCGTGATTTCGGCACCTTCCGCATGATCTACGAAGATAGCAAGGGCGCAGCTTATCGCGGTTTGGGCTATATCGGCTCATTAGTTCAACACCCTGAGTCTGATGCCGAAGTACACGCCGTGGACTTTCATTACCTCACCAATGGTGGGCGCTGGAACGTGGATGGACAAATCATTCGCACGGATACCGACATCCTAGGCAATGGTTCGGGTATGTTCGCAGACGTGGTGTACACGCCGCGTCAGGGTATTCGTCATAATTTCCAGATGACTTATCTGGACGACACCTTCAATGTTAACGACTTCGGCTTTCAAGAGCGCAATGACTCCCGCGAGCTTTGGTATCGTTTCGAATGGGTCAAGTCAGACTTAGAGATCGTGCGTAATTTCCGGTTTACACCATTCCTGCGTTATGAGGAGAACGGCAACGGCGATCGCACCAATAACGCCATTCCGGTGCTCAGCGCCTCTGTGACCCTGAATAACTTAGATAGGATTAACATAGGCCTTCAGCATTTTCCTAAGCGCTACGATGATCAGAACAGCTTCGGTCATGGCACTTTTGCCACATCTGAACGCACGAACTCGAACTTTAGCTATCAGACCAACACGGCCAGACCGATAAGCTATAGCTTTGGCTTCTCTACCTCTGGCGAGTTTGTAGGTGGTAATAGTGAAGGCGCAAACGCGGGAATTACTTGGCGCCCGCGCGACAACATCGCGCTTACGAGCGAGATTAGTTACGACGATCGCGACGGCTGGCTCCTGTATCAAGACAATCAAGACTTCACCACCTTCCAGGCGCAGCAGTGGCGTTTTGATACGAGCTTCGACTATTTCCTAACTTCGCGGCAGCAATTGAGCATAGCCTTACAGTGGGTAGGTATAGAGGCGGTAGAGGACGAGTTCTACTATCTTCCGGCCAACGCGATCACTAAAAACCGCGATCTCATTAGGACGACTAAACCTGCTGGACCGTCGGATAGCTTCGGCCTATCTCAGTTGAACTTTCAGCTGCGCTATCGCTGGCAGATCGCACCATTGTCAGACCTGTTCGTTGTGTATACCAAGGGCGACAATCGGCGCAGTGCGCTAATGGCCTTCGACGAGCTGTTCGAGAACTCTTGGGATAACCCGTTAGGAAGCACGCTGGTCGTTAAGCTGCGCTATCGCTTAGGCTCATAAGGGCAGGGGTGTTGCCATACTCTGGACAGGATTGATCCGCAGATCGCCCACTTCAGAGTATGGGAATGATGCTTTCTTGTGGTCAAATAAAAACGCTCAATAGAGATTCTATTGAGCGTTTTTTGTAGGTAACCCATTGTGCCAATTCAGGCCCTCTAACAGAGGGCCTTTTTTTTACAGTGCCGCTGAGTTTAGGCCACCGCTGTTATTCGCTGTCATCGGATTGCCAAGGGCTTTGGCCATATCGATCAAGATGAAGCTGCTCTCGCGCAGTAGTGGATCCTCTTCTTTCTTCTCTTCTTCCTCATCGGCGCTCGCAATGGTTGCGCTTTCGGGATCGAGATCTTCTTCAGAGGGCTCTTCCCAAACTTCTAAGGGCAGGCCTTTGAGGAATAAGCGCATATTATTGGCGTTAAACTCCGCGCGGCGATTCTCGTCGCGCTCCATGCGAACCTTCTCCTCGTTTAGCGACAGCGAAGTGCGTTCACGCAGTTCACGTGAGCGTTCTATTTGTTCCGCGAGATATATGAAATCCGGATCGCTGGCGACACGTTCGTCATGTTTCGCTTGAAGATCGCCCAATATGTCTTTGATTGGGAAGTAAGTATTGTACTCAACAGGACGCACGGTATCCCAAGGGAGCGCGCCATCTAGGTTGCTCTCACCCATCTCTTCTATCGCGCTATAGCGATCGGGGAAGAGGATGTCGGGCATCACGCCACGGTGCTGTGTGCTAGCGCCAGAGATGCGATAAAACTTAGAGCGGGTCAATTTAACCTGACCATAGTTCATCGGGATGATTTCCTGCACGGTGCCTTTGCCGAAAGTTTGCCCGCCGATGATGATGCCGCGCTGATAGTCTTGAATAGCGCCGGCGAAGATCTCAGAGGCTGAGGCACTGGCACGGTTAGTGAGTACGCCGAGTGGGCCAGAGTAGGTTACCTCTGGGTTGCCATCGCCGTAGGCGCGAACGAAACCGTTACGCAGGCCAGAATAGCGAATCTGCACTGTGTTGCCTGTATCGATGAAAAGGCCTACTAGATCGTTTGCCTCGGTTAGAGAACCGCCACCATTGTCCCGTAGGTCCATGACAACTGCCTCAACACCCTCGGCCTTAAGTTCTTCCAGCAAGACCTTTACATCACGTGTGGAGCTCTTGAAGTCGGGCTGTCCAGCAGAGGCGGCTTCGAAATCGAAATAGAAGGTTGGAAGCTTAATGACGCCCACCTTGTACTGGCTGCCGTTATAGCTGACCTCGATAACTTCCTTCTTTGCAGACTGGTCCTCAAGCTTGACCGTGTCGCGGGTAATAGACACCTCATGGGACTGAGTCTCGCCCGTGGCGTCCGCCGGGATGACGCTTAGGCGTACTACTGTGCCTTTCTCGCCGCGGATCTGATCGACCACATCGTCAAGACGCAGGCCGATGACGTCTTTTATTTCGCCTTCGACACCTTGCGCGATGCCGATGATGCGATCACCCGCCATTAGCTCGTTGCCGCGCTCGGCTGGGCCACCCTTGATTAGCTCGACAATCTTCGTGTACTCGTCCTCAGTGGTGAGTTGTGCGCCGATACCTTGCAATGACAGGCGCAGGCTCATATTGAAGTTTTCTGAGTCTCGAGGAGAGAAGTAGCTGGTATGCGGGTCGATCGTGCTTGCTACGGTTGCCAAGTAAGACTGGAAGACGTCACGGTTATTCGTCTTCATGACCTGAGTCAACTGATTGCGGTAACGCTTGCTTAAGCGCTCTTCGATCTTCTCGGGCTCGAGTTTGGCTAAACGCAGGCTAAGGGCACTGTTCTTGACGCGTTGGCGCCATAGCTCATCGAGCTCTGCAACGCTTTGAGCGTAGGGAGCGTCTTCGCGGTCGATTTCGATGGACTCATCTAGTGTGAAGTCGATCGTGTCGAGATTGTTCTCGACCTCGTTGATTGCGTACACCATTCGCTCGAGTAGGCGGCGATGGTAGAGATTGTAGATCTCGAAGGCTGGGTCGATGCTGCCACTCTTTAGTGTGTCGTCTAGGGCATCGCGGTAGGCGGACAAGGCATCTATATCCTCTTGGAGGAAGTACAGCTTAGAGCCGTCTAGTGCGTCTATATAGGCATCGAATACGGTGTGAGAGAACTGATCGTCGAACAATATGCGTGAATAGTGTTTGTCCTCGAGTTCCTTGAGTAGTTCGGCCGCAGTTCGGCCATACACCGGCTCAGAGCTGAGTTCTGTATAAAGCGATTCAACGTCTAAAACCGGGTTCAGAACTTCGACGTCTTGGGCGAACAGGCTGGCGCTGCCCAAGCTAAACATTAAAGCGATGATTGGGGAGAGACTTTTCGCTGCTTTGAAGCCGAGGAGGCTATGCGTTCGCGTTAGCGCAATTTCTGCTTTAGTCATATTGCTTTACACCGTTGTTATCTGTGTTTCTCGAGGAGTTCTTGCACATTTATAAACCAAGCGTGCATCCAATTACCAGTCTTGATTAGCTGTTTTCTATAATGTCTTCAGTCTATCGCGATCATATAGGTGCAGGAAGGCAAAAAAAGTCCAGATTTCCTCCACATGGGCCTATTTAGTCACTTTTTATGGGCTTTTGACGCGCGCTAGCGTGTCGTTCTGCTCTCTCTACATCGATGTAACGATCGGTGATCGCGCTGGAGCCATGTCCGGCATCGTCGCGCACATGTTCGCGGGGACGGAATTTAACGTCCTCTGATATACCTGTATGACGAAGCCAGTGCACAGTGGCGGCAGCTAAACGCTCAGCTTCTTCTATAAAACTCTCACTCTTGAGCTTTTCTTGAGCATGGTCGAAACACTTCTGCACGATGCCGCGTATTTGACGCGTACTGGTGATGCCGCCCTTGCCGCGGGTCTTGTGAATAAGTGGGCTAGCCTCGCCAGGCATCGGTAGGGCGGTCATACCTCTGGATAGGCGATAACGCCGCAGAGCTTCCAGCATCTGATTGCTGACTGATATCTCGCGTTCTTTGTTGCCTTTGCCTACTGTTAGGAACCACCAATTGCCTTCTGGGTCGCGCTGGAAGTGCCCCATCTGTGGGCACCAGCGCGGGGTATCGACGAGTTCCGATATCCTCAAATACATGGCGAAAAGGGCGTTCATGATGAATAGGGTGCGCTCGTGAGTAACTGGGTCTTCATTAGCCAAATTTTCGGCCGCCTCGATTACGAAGCTCCACTGCAGGGGCGATAGTCGGCGAATCTGTGTCTTCGACTGTTGTTTGCGCAGGAACTTACTCTTCTGGCGAATCTGAGAGACAGGGTTAGCGCTTAAATAATTCTCTTGAATCAAAAAGTTAAAGAAGCTACTTAACACACTAAATAAAGATTGTAGGCCCGCTTGAGAGCACACATATTCGCCGTCGGCACTGACATAGGGGGTCCATTCTGGGTTCGGTAAACGCCCGCCGTCGCGGTTGAGGAAGCGCGCGACGTTCTTGTTACTTATCCAGCTTAGCGGTGGGCTCCTCGCGAACTCTACATAGGCTTCGATATCCTCACGCTTTACCTGCGCCAGAGACTTGTCCACGACAAGCCAAGACCACTGTAGGAAATGCTCTACTTCGCGTCGATAGGTAGAGAAGGTATCGGGGCTGCCTCTATAGCTATAGAGGAACTCACAGGCGAACTGATAGTCAGGCACAGCCTCGTCGGGCGCATCTTCTATCAGGTGGCTGAGAGAGCGGGTAGGGTGCTTGAAGGGATTGGGCATCTCCTCAAGAGTATCGAACAGCGCGCTAGGTTGTTTAGGAGTCTTCATACAGGGTTCTTTATGGGGGTTTCTAGCCTCATTGTAAAGAGCTTGTGTGCAATGTATTGCTAACTTAGCTTATAGCGCTTGAGTGGCTCTGGCGCGGTACTAGCAGTCTGCGCTATTGTGCGCACTTCGGGTTTTAAGCACTGCGCACTACGAGGCGCGCGAACCATTAAGGATGTCATCATGAACAAAGCTAGTCTTACAATTAGTCGCACTGCTAGATCAAGCATTGCCAAAGCTACCGTGGGCGCCGTATTACTATCGCTGGCAAGCTTTGCCAGTGCTCAAGGCGAGCAAAGCCTGAGTGAGATTCTAAACTACCGCCAATACACGCCTCTGTTCTCAAGTGCCGGCCAGCCCAGCCGCGAACAATTACCGTTGATCAAGGAGGCAGGCTATGATCGTGTTATTTACATCGCCTTCAATAATGGGCGCACGGCAATTCCTGAAGAGGATCAGTTAGTCAAAGACCTCGGTATGGATTATTTGCATATCGCCGTGGACTTCAACAATCCCACGATTCGTGATTTCGATGCCTTCGCCGACGCCATGCAACGGGAACCAGAGAGTAAGACTTTTCTGCACTGCCAAGTGAATGCCCGAGCCACCGCGTTTAGCTTCCTCTATCGCGTGCTTTATCAGGGTGTCGATATCGCTGAGGCAAAGGCCGACATGAATACCGTCTGGCAGCCCAACGAGGTATGGCGAGACTTCATCTTTGCCGTAATGGCAGACCGCGGCATGTCTCACGAGTGTGAAGCCTGTGACTGGACGCCGCCAGCCAGCAACTAAGAGACTAGGGGAGACATGCACTCACACTCTCACGGTCATGATCATAGCCACGACGATGACGCCACTAGGCGCATCGGCTGGGCTTTCTTCCTCAATGTAGGCTTCACGCTGATTGAGTTCGTAGGCGGCGTTCTTACCAATAGCACCGCGATCATGGCCGACGCGGTGCATGATCTTGGCGACAGCCTATCGATCGGTCTCGCTTGGCTTCTCGCTCGGCTCAGTCGCAAACCAATTTCCGATGATTTCAGTTATGGCTATCGCCGTTTCTCCCTGTTGGGCTCTTTGCTCACTGGGATAGTGATGGTCGTTGGCTCCGTGTGGGTGCTCAATAGTGCCATACCAAGGCTGCAAGACCCGGTAATGCCGGTTACCGAGGGCATGCTCGGTTTAGCGATATTCGGTATCGCGGTCAATGGCTTCGCGGCGTTCAAGCTTTCCAAGGGTAATACTCTCAATGAGAGGATGCTCAATTGGCATTTACTAGAAGACGTGCTCGGTTGGGTTGCCGTGCTGATCGTCTCTATAGTGCTTATGTTCAAGGATTGGCCCATTCTCGATCCCATCTTATCGATCGGATTCACGCTCTTTGTTTTGCTGAACGTGGTGCGCAATCTTTGGAAGACCTTGCGGCTGTTCTTACAGGGCACGCCAGAGGAGCTCAGTTTAGGGCCTATTAGGGAAAAGCTCCGCGCGCTTGATGGGGTAGCGGAAATTCATCATTTGCATGTGTGGTCGCTCGATGGAGAGCAGCATGTGCTGACCGCTCATCTGGTGCTTGCTCATGATCTCGAGGTGGAGGAGCAATTAGAATTAAAACAGCGAGTTGCGGAAGCTTTGCGAGAGTTTAGATTTGTGCACTCTACAATAGAGTTAGAGTTTAAGGACGAGCCTTGCAGGGATTCTAGCGAGTCCTAAAAGAGACGGAACTAAGGCATAAAAAAAGGGGCTAAGAGCCCCTTTTTTTATTTCTTTTGCTTAAGTCACCAGGCGCTTCTCATCGAAGCGCCTGGTGAGAGCAGAAGGATTAGCGACGTGCAGTCACTTCGACTTCTACGCGACGGTCTGGCTGCAAACAAGCGATCAGTGCAGGAGTTGCCACTGTGCCTGGGCACGCTGCCATAGTCGTAACTGGGTTAGAGCCATTGATACCGCGAGCTGTAATCTTTGCAGCTTGAATGCCACGAGTGATCAAATAAGCTTTCACAGACTCTGCACGGCGAGTTGACAGTG
This sequence comes from uncultured Gammaproteobacteria bacterium, assembly GCA_963977405.1. Taxonomy (GTDB): domain Bacteria; phylum Pseudomonadota; class Gammaproteobacteria; order Pseudomonadales; family Pseudohongiellaceae; genus UBA5078. The sequence continues at coordinate 20,182 of CAXBOY010000011.1, read as the reverse complement.
CCAAGTTGTAAGCCTGACGACCTAGACGGTCAGTGTGGCCTGTAACTGTGATCACGTCATACTCAGTGCCACTTAGGCTAGCTGCCAAAGTGTCAAGTTCGCGCTGACCAGCAGGCAACAATACATCGCTGTCGAACGCGAAGAATGAGTCAGCTGATAGAGTAGTCACTACCGGTGCGGGCGCTGGCGCTGGAGTTGGTGCCGGAGCAGGCGCTCGTACAGGTGCCGGCGCAGGCGCTGGTGTTGGGGCGGCTACAACAGGCATTGGCTTTGACTTAGCGAAGTTATAGACAAGGCCTACTGAGTAAAGGTTGATGTTGCCATTGCGACGGATGACGTCTTCGAACTGGTAACGTTCCGCTTCAACACGCACGCTAACTGCATCACTAAGTGCATATGACATGCCTACGCCGAATTTTTCGTGCGTGTCACGACGCGTGCCTTCTGGGTAGATACCGCCGGCAGCAGAGCCAGAACCGAAATAATCACTTTTCAATTCAACTTGGTTCATACCGGCACGTGCGAAAACATCCATTTTATCGGTAACAGGAAGAGTTACGACTGCATCGAAGTTTATGCCACGAAACGCCATGTCGCTTAATAACTGACCAGAAGGCAGTATTGCGCTATCTAGGTTATAGCTGCCAAGGTCGAAATAACCTGCTTCTAATGCGAAGTAAGGAGTGAACTGGTAACCGCCATACAGTTTAAAGCCAAAGTCTTTAGTCTCAGCGCGACGGCTAGTATAGGTAAAGCCCGGTGCGAATAGCTCGTCTGTGATGCGGGTTTTATCGATACCTGATGAGGTACGACCTAGATTGAAACCGGCGTAAATCCCTGGTTCTGCAGCCAAAGCAACTGGGCTCAAGAAGCACGCTAACAAGCAGATGTGTGCTGTACCAATGGATCGTGTAGTTTTCATTTATTTCTCCGTGAGAACTATGTTCTCGTATTCACTAAATAGCAGGTGGATCATTGTGGGCGCGCATGTTCTTCTTTAGTAATGTAGTTGTCAATGGGGCGGACAACTATATTATCCCGTTAACATTCGGAGCATTTAAGCATCCATTTCGTGCCTACCAGATCATGTGGTTTTGGCAAATTGGGTTTAGCCCGAAGTAGGGCAGAATTACCTAAAATGCCTGTCTCTATAACACTAGTAATGGTTTGAATATCAATGAATTGCACTGATGTTCTGGCTACTTAGCTGGTAGCTCTTAGGTCATCAGACTCGTATCTGATGCTTTTACGTTCGAACTTTCAGTAGATTGGTCTAATTCCCATTTTCGTCACCAGACACGCTACAACGGCATTGTCTCTTAAATGTAGGCCTATGATCTGTGCGCCCGCGCACATAGAAATCAAAAGCTTACGCAAAGATTTTGTAACAAGACTGTCCCGGTTATTTTGATTCGCAATATTCGATCGGTTGTTTACTCAATCTGCAATATCCGCGAACTTGCCGTGAAGCATTGTTTATGCCGGTATCATTTCATCTTGGCCCGGTGGCTACCGTCGACTAAGTTCTATTGAAGATGGGGTAGTGGTTGGGTTTCGCAAGATCCACAACAAATGCCATAACGATCCATGACTTACTATTTCCGGTAATTATTATTACCGGAAATAGTGTAATTGTGAGAAATAGAGGGAAATCTAGCCCCCTCAATACGTTAATCTTCAAACTTTGAGCTATTTCTAGGCTAAAACATAAGTTAAAAGCTTCTAATCATATTTCTGTTCTACAGGAATCTAGGCGTAGTCTACAAAATACCTACACAGGTACACGCATCGTTACAAACTCTTCGGCAACGCTAGGATGGATTCCGAGTGTTGCATCGAAATCTGCTTTAGTTGCCCCAGCCTTGATTGCAATAGCAACGCCTTGAATGATCTCCGCTGCGTATTCGCCCATCATATGGGCGCCGAGCACTTTATCGGATTCGGCATCCACGAGTAGCTTAATGAAGGTCTTCTCAATGCGGCCACTGAGCGTATGCCGTAAGGGAGTAAATTGACTCTTATAAACGGTTACCTTGTCAAAACGCTCACGCGCCTCGGTTTCGGTAAGGCCTACGGTGGCAATCTCTGGCTGACAGAACACCGCAGTTGGAATGTCATGGTAGTCCATTTCTTTGTTGCCCTTGCCAAACAAGCGTTGCGAGAGAATCTGACCCTCTGCGAGCGCCACGGGAGTCAAGGCGACACGGTCGATCACGTCTCCCACCGCGTGAATATTGGCAATACTCGAGGTGAAATGCTTGTCGACAATCACTGCGCCGTTCTTGGCGAGTTTGACTCCGAGCTGTTCTAGGCCGAGTTCCTTCGTATTGGGATGGCGACCGGTGGCAAAAAGCACCGTATCCACCTCTATGTCGTCTCCACGATCAAAGCGCACGCGTAAGCGCCCGTCTTGCTCTGTAATCTCCTCGACATTCGACTGTAGGTGCAGTTTCGCGGATTTCTCCAGTTCGATGGTAAAGGCTGCAGCTACATCTAGGTCGAAACCGCGTAATAAGTGTGTGCCACGATAGGAAACGCAGGTTCTAACGCCGAGCGTGGCGAAAATGCCCGCGAATTCGACAGCTATATAGCCACCACCGACAATTAGAATTGATTTTGGGAGGGTTTCGAGTGAGAAGACTTCGTTAGAGGTGATGGCATGTTGGCTGCCAGGGAACTGTGGCACGAAGGGCCAGCCGCCGGTAGCAATGAGAATCTCCTTAGCGGTGACTTTGCGGCTTTGCAGTTGCACTGTATGGGCGTCTAGCAACGTGGCGCGTTCGTGAAAAACCTCGGCCCCAACTCCGTTCATCAAAGACTGATATATAGTGCTCAGTCGACTAATCTCTTTGCTCTGATTGCTTACAAGGGTCGGCCAATCGAATTGAGGCTCCACGGGGAATTGCCAGCCATAGCCACGGGCATCGGCGAAGTCTTTCGCATAGTGTGCGGCGTAGCTGTAGAGTTTCTTGGGGATACAGCCTACGTTGACACAAGTGCCCCCCATATAACGCTCTTCGGCCATGCCAACTTTTGCGCCAAGTGCAGCGGCTATGCGGCCAGCTCTTACGCCGCCGGAGCCGCCTCCAATGATGAAGAGATCGTAATCGTAGTTAGTCAATTTCTAGGCCTTCCTTTGTAGGATCAATGCGTTATTGAGAGTTGAGTCAGTGAGTTGTTACAGCTATGATCACAAATAAATTTGCTCGAATACAGGCTATTACTATGTGTTGGGACTCTCCCGAATCAGACTCGCAACAAGTTAACACAGATATTCCGCAGCAAGCTCACACTTTGGAGCAAGGTGAATATTCTCAGCAAGACTCAAGCGAGAGTGAGAAAGACAATGGTGCTGCGCCGGTAAAGCCAGAGATGAGTAAGTTTGTGGTGCGTTTGCCAGCCGATTTGCTGGAGAAGCTAAAACATGTCTCCCGGCACCATAAGCGCAGTATGAATACAGAGATAAATCTTCTTCTAGGCCGCTATATTGAACAAGTGAAAGGAGAGTCGCGCCCTGGTGTCGACGAGCACTTGAAGCTAGATTCACAGTTGTTGAATAAGCTCAGCGCCCTTCCTGCCCAAAAGATCGAGGCACTACTCGATCTGCTCGACTGAGATTTCGAAGAGCCTAATTAATGTCCTTTGCAAAAGACCCTGTTCTCGACTTGTTCGATGATTCTGTTGATGGGGTCGCGCTTCCAATAGAGGATGGGCTGCTACACTACTACTCGAATGCGTTTAGTGAGGCGGAAGCAGATACGTTAATGCAACACTGCCTCACAGACCTCCCTTGGCGCCAAGATCATATCAAAATCGCTGCTAAGTCGATTCCTATACCACGCCTACAATGTTGGCTGGGCGATCCCGATGCACACTATTCCTATTCCGATATTGCGTTGAGTCCGCAGCCTTGGCCAGATTTTCTACTGCCGATAAAGGCGCACATCGAAAGCCTCTGCGGGCATTCCTTTAACTCTGCTTTAGCCAACTATTATCGCGATGGTAAAGACAGTGTAGATTGGCATAGCGATGACGAGCAGGAACTGGGCGAGAATGCCATCATTGCTTCCTTGAGTCTTGGCGCTAGCCGCGTGTTCGAATTAAAGCATCGGTATAAGAGATCACTGCGAACTCTGAAGTCCACTTTAAGTCATGGTAGCGTATTGATTATGAAAGGCAGCACGCAACAATTTTGGCGCCACCGTGTTGCTAAGGTCAAAAACATGAACGAGGCGCGAATCAATTTGACGTTCCGCAGGATCTTGCACAAAAAGGTAGAAGGCTAGATGGATCATTTCGATCTCTGCATCGTAGGCGCTGGTGTTATCGGCATCGCCATTGCCGAGGCGATCGCACGCACAAAGCCCTCCTCTTATTCGATTGTTTTGCTAGAGCAAAATGTTAGCTTTGGGCAGGAAACCAGTAGTCGCAATAGCGAAGTGATTCATGCTGGTCTCTATTATCAACAAGGCTCCCTGAAGGCGCGTCTTTGTAGAGAGGGCAGCGCCCTACTCTATGACTATTGTCGTAAGTACGATGTAGCGCATCGCCGCGTCGGAAAATTCATCGTGGCGCAAGAGAACGAGCTGGAAGCCCTGCAAGCCTTGGCCGTACGTGCCCGCGATAATGGCGTAGAGGAACTGCATTGGCGCGATCGTAAAGCCTTGCAGGAAAAGGAGCCACTCGTTGAAGCGAGTGCCGCCCTATTCTCCCCTAATACCGGCATAGTGGATAGCCACGGGTTTATGCAATCACTTCTGTCCCATGCGCAGGTAGCAGGAGTGGAGTTTGTCTGTCGCACTCGCGTAGAGCGTGTGTTGTGCGGCGCGAAAGGTTTCGACGTGCACACCGTAAGTGGTGAGCACGGGCAGGCGGAAGAATTTCGGTTTCAATGCAGTGCCTTGATCAACGCAGCAGGATTAAATGCACAATCATTGGCCTCGCGTATTGATGGCCTAGACAGTGCCCACATCCCGACTCAGCTGTTGAGTAAAGGCAATTATTTTAAGCTTAATGGCCGCTCACCGTTTCAACATTTAATCTATCCGATGCCTGCCGCGCAAACTAGTGGGCTTGGTATACATGCTTGTTTAGATCTTGGCGGTGGGGTGCGCTTTGGGCCCGACATCGAAGCCATCGATGCAGTGAACTACAAAGTGGATGTGCAAAGGAAGGCACAATTTGTGGAGGCGATTCGGCGTTACTACCCCAACCTTAAACCTGAGCAATTAGAGCCCGACTATGCAGGCGTACGGCCGAAGCTGTATTCCGCAAAGGGGCTGCCAATGGACTTCGTTTTACAGACGGCCGATGTGCACGCAGTGCCGGGTTTAGTGCAATTGTTTGGGATTGAATCCCCCGGGCTAACTGCGAGCCTAGCAATAGGAAAAACCATCGCGCAGCATTTAGCCTAGCTTAGTATTGCTCTGCTTTAGTCGCGACATGGGCATAAACCTGTGAGCTACCGTCGGCCATCATGACGATCACATCATAGGGATTAAACTGATCACCAATTTCCATGCCCGGGCTACCCATAGGCATACCAGGAACCGCGAGGCCGATAGCATCGTCAGGTTTTTCGTCTAGGAAACGCTGCACGATATTGGCAGGGATGTGGCCCTCGAAAACATAGCCTTCGGGTGATACTGCGGTGTGGCAAGATTGAAACTGTGGCGCAATGCCCAGCTTGAGTTTCTCGCCGTTGAGATCCTGTGGGTGACTGATCTGTGCGAGGAAGCCGCGTTCACTGACATGTTGTACCCAACCTTCACAGCATCCACAGGAAGGGTCTTTCATCACTTGCAAGACAGTAGTATCGCTGGAGGATTGGGCCGCAATGGCTGTACTGTTACCCTGTTGCTGACAGCCGCTTAGTAGCAGCGCGCTGAATAGGACTGCGCCAATAGAGCTTACTGGCCTAGGTAGCAAATTCGCGAAAAAATTAAACATGTCTATCCTCACATTGTGTTCGTGGGTTTGTCGGAATTAAGGCTGCCGGCGAGTATGGTTTCAATCTTATTCCGAATTACGCCTTTGGCATCCTTGAAGTGTATGCCTATGCCCGCGGAGCGATTGCCCTGTGCTAGTTCCGGGGTAATCCACACTACTGTGCCTGCAATCGGAATGCGCTCGCCGTCGTCCATTAGTTTGAGCAACATGAAAACTTGGTTGCCCATCTCATAGCTGCGCGTGGTTGGAATGAAGAGGCCGCCATTCTTTAAAAATGGCATATAGGCAGCATAGAGCACGGCCTTGTCGTTGATGGTTAACGACAAAATGCCATGTTTGGCTGGCCTATTCTCTGTTTCTGCCACGGGCATATTCAATCGTGAGCGTCCTGTTTAAATAGATGCTGCAGTTGTAGCAAGAGATCCTCAAGAAGCAGCTGCATATTTGGGTTCGAAACGCTCGCTACCTGTGTTTGTGCCTCGCAAACATTTTCATATAAGCCCAGTAATGCGCAAGAGAATTCGCGAGCCTGAAAAGCTCGATCGGGTATTAGTGTGGCGGCTTGCTGTAGCGTACGCCCTTTCACTAGGTCTCTGTTGCCCGATATCTGAAACTTAACGAGTACGCTCATCCAATAGGATAGGACGTTTAACACATCGAGTGCATCGTTCTTATAGTAGCGGCTGACCATCTTACTGACAATTTCCTGCCCTTTCATCACGCTAAGAAGGTCATTGCCTAGTGTTTTCTTGCGCTGTGCACTCTCATCGACGAGCGTTATCAATGCCTTGAGGGGGCGGCCTTGGGCATAGTCTAGCGCAAACTCTCGCTCCTCGCTTGCTGACTCGGGGGCCTGGGTTGCTAGCCATTGCAAGGACTGCTCTGTGGTTGGCTTGGGTAGTTTCAGAGCGCGACAGCGGCTAGATATGGTGGGCAACACAGACTTTGGGCGGTCGCTTAAGAGCAGGAATATCACGTCAGCGGGTGGCTCTTCCAAACCTTTTAGCAAGGCGTTGGCGGCATTGATATTTAGGTTCTCTGCGCTGTCTAATAAGATAATGCGCTTGCCGAAAGAGTGGGAGCTAGTCTCGATGAATTGCTTGAGTTCACGAATCTGATCGATCTTGATGATCTTGGATTTCTCTTCTGGCTGCACGATGATGAAATCGGGGTTACTGCCCGCATCGCTTAGTAGGCAGGCGCCGCACTGCCCACAAGCTTGATTCTGCTTCGGCGTTTCACAGAGTAGCCACTGGGCGAGCATGGTGGCGAAAAGCCGTTTGCCGCTCTGCGCTTCTGCACTGATTAGAAAAGAATGGGAAATCTGCCCTTTTCTTAGTTGCTGATGGAACGCGTCCCAGGCTTCACGGTGCCAAGGCAGTGGGCTAGTAATCAGGTCCTTACTCACAGTAGGGTCTCCAAGTGGGCTAGGATGGCTGTCTGCACTTGTTCGAGCTCCGCCGCCGCATCGATTACCACGCAGCGCTCGGGTTCCTGAGCTGCGCGCTCCAGATAGCTGGCGCGCACGCGTTCGAAGAACTCTATTTTCTCTAATTCGAATCGATCAAGGGCAGCGCGTTTGCTAGCCCTAGCAAGGCCAATGTCGGGCGCGAGATCGAGTAGATAGGTAAGGTCGGGGCGCAGACTGCCCTGTACTACAGTTTCGAGCTCGGCGATTGTGCTCTTGCTTAGCCCTCTCCCACCGCCTTGATAGGCATAGGTAGCATCTGTAAAACGATCACAAACCACCCATTTTCCCGCTTTTAGAGCCGGCTCAATGACTAGTTTCAGGTGTTGTGCCCGAGCGGCGAAGATCAACAGTAGCTCGGTCATCTCGGCCACTACTTCCTCATGCTCATTGAGTAGCAAGTCCCGCACTTTCTCCGCTAGTGGAGTACCGCCAGGTTCGCGAGTCAAAACATAGTCGATACCGGCCTTGCTCAGGCGAGCGGTAATGAGCTGGATGTTGGTGCTTTTCCCGACACCCTCTCCCCCTTCTATGGTTATAAACCGCGCTGTCATGTCTTGCTGTACCGCCTTCAATTAGTGCTTTGTTGGGTCGCCATTCGATTCTGATACTGTCTTACCGCTGCATTGTGTTCGTCGAGCGTGGTTGAGAACTGGTGTCCTCCATCGCCGGTGGCTACAAAGTAGAGATAGGGCTCGTCGCTAGGATGCAGGCTGGCATGGATTGCTCCGCGGCCAGTCATCGCGATGGGAGTTGGCGGCAATCCGTTGATCCTATAGGTGTTATAGGGGGTGCTAGTCTCAAGATCTACACGGCGAATATTGCCTGTATAGCTCTCGCCCATGCCATAAATAACCGTCGGGTCCGACTGCAGGCGCATTCCGCGTTGCAGGCGGCGTACAAAAACCCCGGCCACCTGCTCGCGCTCGCTACGCAAGCCAGTTTCCTTCTCTATGATAGAGGCGAGTATGAGGGACTCGTAGGGGCTTGCATAGGGCAGGCTCACTGCGCGGGTCTCCCACTCTTGCTCTAGGACCTCTCGAAGGCGATTGCTAGCACGGCTAAGCAAGGCCTGGTCTGTGGTGCCAGCGGTATAGAAATAGGTATCGGGAAAGAGCGCCCCTTCTAGGCTTGGATAGTCGCTTCCTATCGCCGCGAGTATTTCCTGGTCGCTGCTCTCTCTTAGCGTGATGCGTAACTTTTGGCTCTGCCATAGGGCATCGAGTGCGCTGCGGACCGTGGTGCCTTCGATCAAGGTAAACGGATATTGCACGTAGGGTCCACTTATGAGGTGTTGTAGCGCCGTTCTTGGGCTCATTCCTGGGCTGATGATGAACTCGCCTGCGCGAATTGCGCGATCGAAGCCCTCATTGCTGGCCCAGTACGAGAAAATACGCGGATACTCTAAGCCAACACCCTGCTCTAGTTGTCTCGCAACTTGCCCAAGAGAGCTGCCCGGTCGCACCTCTATCAATTGTTCGGTCTGCAGTGCTAAAGGCTTATCTAGATAGTATTGAAGATAGTTATATGCCCCTAGTATACCGAGCCCGCCTAGCAAGAGGCTGAGCAAAAGGGTGCGTAGTAAGATCTTGCGAAGGTTCATATCGGCCTATCCTCAGCGATCAGCGCCTGTAGCCTTTGAGTGATCGGTCCGATCTCATAGCTGAGCGCTGCTTGGTTCCACTGAATCTGGGTTATTGGCCATATGCCCATTACGCTATTGCAGACAAAGACTTCACTCGCATTCTCCAGCTCCTCCAGACCGAGTTTGCGTTCAGCGACATTCAAGCTCGCATGCTCATGGCAGCGCGATATGATGGCCGCACGCATCACTCCCGCCACGCCACATTGACTTAATTCGGGTGTAAGCAGCACGCCGTCTATGACGATAAAGACATTGGATTTAATGCCCTCTATCAAGTCTCCTGCCGCATTGCACATCAGGCCCTCTTGGAACTGGGTCGGCACCTCGAAGCTAGCCATTACTTGATCAAGACGATTGAGATGCTTAAGCCCTGCTAAAACGGGGTTGCTCGATAAAGGATGCTTACACTTAAATGCACGAATGCCTTTGCGTGCGGCGTGGAGATAGTCCTGTGGTAGTGGATGTATCTGTAGGATTCGAGTTGGCTCAGGCGAAGCAGGAGCGCTGTAACCGCGACCGCCTGTGCCGCGGCTGATGATAATCTTCAAGACACCCGTAGCGCCGTGTGCGGAGATCAAGGAGTCGGCCTCGGTGCGAAGCTTAGAGAGATCGGCTGGGATTTGCAGTGTTTGGCAAGTGGCTTGCAGTCGTTCGAGGTGTTGTTGCCAGAATACAGGCTGATGGTCGCGAACTAAAATAGTCTCGAAGGCGCCATCGCCGTATTGCACCGCACGATCGGCGACTGGAATTAGATTCTGATGCTGCCCGTTTACGAGCATGACGCCTCCCAGGATGACGCTTTCAACACGATATCAGCGTCACTCGCGGATTCACTGCAGACGTTTGAACACCAAGCTGCCATTGGTTCCACCAAAGCCGAAGGAGTTGCTGAGGGCGACATCGATTCTCGCATCGCGGCTGTGATGAGGAACATAGTCCAAATCGCATTCGGCATCGGGATTCTCTAAATTGATCGTTGGCGTTAGTACTTGATCACGTATAGAAAGTGCACAGATGATGGCCTCTACAGCGCCAGAGGCACCTAGTAGGTGCCCTATCATGGATTTAGAGGAGCTAACGGCCAGTTGCTGTGAATAGGGCCCGAAAACGCTCTTGATAGCGTGGGTTTCCGCGAGGTCGCCCGCAATCGTCGAGGTGCCGTGTGCGTTAATATACTGTACGGTCGAGGGATCTAGCTCGGCGCTGGCAAGAGCGTTGCGCATACACAGAGCCGCACCCTTCCCGCCTTCTGATGGCGAAGTCATGTGATAAGCGTCTCCGCTCATCCCGAAACCAGCCAATTCGGCGTAGATTTTGGCGCCACGCTTTCGCGCATGTTCGTATTCTTCTAAGACCATGATGCCGGCGCCATCGCTGAGTACAAAGCCGTCGCGGTCTTTGTCCCATGGGCGGCTAGCGCTCTGTGGATCGTCGTTGCGGGTCGATAGTGCACGTGCTGCACAGAAACCGCCTAGGCCTACTGGGGATGTCGCCATCTCGGCGCCGCCAGCAAGCATGACATCGGCCTGACCGCTGCAAATCATATTGGCAGCAACGCCGATATTATGGGTTCCCGTGGTACACGCCGTGGTGATGGCGATATTCGGGCCTTGGAAGTTGTAGCGGATCGACAGCGTACCGCCGAGCATATTGATAATCGAGCCGGGTACGAAGAATGGTGAGACCTTGCGAGGTCCAGATGTGCGTACGAGATTGGAGGTATCTTCGATGGTGTTGATACCGCCGATACCAGAGCCAATTGCTACGCCGATGCGCTCGAAGTTTACTGGGCTGTCGAGTAGACCTGAATCGGTCACTGCTTGCACGCCTGCCGCGAGTCCATATTGTATGAATACGTCCATTCGTCGCGCTTCTTTTGCGCTGAGATAGGGCGTGCAATCGAAGTCTTTGACAGAGCCGCCAAAGCGGGTTGAAAACTCTGCGGTATCAAATTGCGTAAGCATATTGATACCGCTGCGGCCTTCTTTAATAGCCTGCCAAGACGAATCAACGCTATTCCCAAGAGGGGTAACAAGACCTAGGCCAGTGATGACAACTCTTCTACCGTTCACTGCGTCGCTCTCCATTACGGATGATTAATTCCGTGTTGCAGACTTATTATTACAGGCAAAATAAAAGCTACTCCAGAACATGCCCGGAGTAGCTTAATTTTCGAGCCTAAAAATTCTTACAAATGCGAATTAATGTAATCACAGGCGAGTTGTACCGTTGTGATTTTCTCGGCTTCTTCATCAGGAATTTCGGTCTCGAACTCTTCTTCCAGAGCCATAACCAATTCCACAGTATCCAAAGAATCAGCGCCTAAATCTTCTACAAATGAAGAAGACGATTTCACCTCTTCTTCTTTAACGCCAAGCTGTTCGCAGACAATTTTCTTAACGCGATCTTCAATGCTACTCATAACTATTATTAGCTCCTAAATACTAATTTTTTGATACTGCCTTCTGATTATGTGGCCATAAATTGAGCGGCCGAGATAATCGAAAACGCAAGTTTACATCTATTTTCAACGGGTTGTAATCTTTAAGTCTAAAATAATTCGACGCGATGAGTGAAATGTTTTTAAGTACAGTCTCTTACGTCGCGTATCTAAAGTTTTACGGCATGTACATTCCGCCATTTATGTGCAGAGTTTCGCCCGTAATATAGGCCCCGGAATCCGAAGCTAGAAAGCCAACCGCCGCACCGATTTCCTCAACCTGGCCAAAACGGCCCAAAGGAATCTGTGTAAGGAAACTCTCCATTTGTTTCTCATTCAATGCTCGGGTCATGTCTGTATCGATAAAGCCTGGCGCCACACAGTTCACAGTGATGCCTCTAGAGCCTATCTCGCGAGCAAGCGAACGAGAGAAGCCTTCGATTGCCGCCTTGGACGCAGCATAGTTCGTTTGACCCGCATTACCACTGGATGCCACAACGGAGCTGACGTTAATAATGCGCCCCCACCGTGCCTTGGTCATGCCTTTGACTACGAGTTTACACAGGCGATATAGCGAGTTGAGGTTGGTATCGATCACGTCGTCCCACTCCTCTTCCTTCATGCGCATCAGTAGATTGTCTCTTGTGATACCAGCGTTATTCACGAGAACTAAAGGCACACCATAGTCGCTACCAATACGGGCGAACACTTCGGCAATAGAGTCCACAGAGGCAACATTCAGGCACATGCCCGTTCCCTCTATGCCGGCATCTTTCAAGTAGCTGGCAATATCTGCGGCGCCTTTCTCAGTTGTCGCAGTGCCGATAACGGTCATGCCTTGCTTGCCAAGGGTCATCGCGATGGACTTGCCAATGCCACGGCTGGCGCCGGTGACGAGTGCAATCTTCTTAGTGACATCATTCATAATGAATTCCAAATGTAATTGTGGAGCCTATTGAGAGATAAGTGTGCGCGTTTGCACGAAATTCTCGGGCTCTTCTAATGAAAATGTTTCCATATTGGGTTCTATGCGTTTAATGAGGCCGCCAAGAACTTTTCCAGGACCACATTCGACAAGTTGGCTAACGCCAAAGTCCCACATGCAGCCAACAGACTCTACCCATTGAACAGGCATATACAACTGCTTGAGGAGATTGGCCTTGATGTCTTCTGAGTTCTTTGCAACGCGGCCGTTAATGTTCTGTATAACTGGCACCTGCGGGGTTTTAAAGTCCACTGCCTCTAAGTCTTCAGCCAGTCGCTGCGCCGCGGGCAGCATAAGCGCGCAATGAGACGGTACGCTGACATTGAGAAGCAAGGCGCGCTTAGCGCCGGCCTCTTTGCATGCGGCCATCGCTCGCTCCACTGCGGCAACACTGCCGGCGATTACGGTTTGCCCTGTGGAGTTATAATTTGCAGGAGCTACGACTTCCCCTTGCGCCTGTTGCTCGCAAATGGCTTGAATCTTGTCATCGTCTAGGCCCAGGATGGCCGCCATCGCGCCAGTGCCTGCGGGTACGGCTTCTTGCATATAGAGTCCGCGTTTGTGTACTAGGCGCACGGCATCGCCAAGAGAGAGAACGTCTGCACAAACGAGTGCGGAGTACTCCCCTAAGCTGTGGCCCGCTAGCAACTCGGGAAGTGCTCCGCCCTGCTCTAGCCATAAACGCCAAAGCGCTACCGATGCAGTCAGCAGTGCAGGCTGGGTGATGTGGGTTTGGTCTAGTAAGCCGTCTGCATCTTCGCTAACGATCGCCCAAAGGTCGATTCCTAACGCTGCGCTGGCCTCATCGAAACTGCTCTTGATCACTGGGTGTTGCGCTGCAATAGCGCTGAGCATGCCCTTTTTCTGTGATCCTTGGCCTGGGAATACAAATCCAAATTTCTTCATATAGCAATTCCTAGATTCAAAACTTAGTCTTGTGTTGCGAGTGCATCACCATGATTAGTCTGTAAAGCTTCCATGCGCCGCGTAATGAGGCTTGGCACACAGTCTATAACCTCTTTAAGAGCCTGCTCGATAGCAAAGTAAAACGCCGTGCTATGGGCATGCCCATGGCTCTTGACGATAATGCCCTGCAGGCCTAGCACGCTAGCCCCGTTGAACTGTGCAGGATCGATCTGAGCCCGTAGTTGTCGCAATAAAGGTGACGCAAGCAAGCCAAGCAGTCGAGAGACGAAACTGCTAGATACACTCTGCTTTAACATCTGTTCGATAACTCTAACGACTCCAGCACTAGTCTTTATGGTGATGTTTCCGGAGAAACCGTCGCATACCACGACGTCCGCTTTGTCTGTAAATATCTCGTTGCCTTCAACGAAGCCTACATAATTTAGCGATTCGGTTTGCTGCAAAAGCTGTGCTGCCTCGCGAATGATGCTAGTGCCTTTATGTTCTTCGTGCCCTACGTTTAATAGTGCGACACGAGGCTTGTCAATGCCACTGACCACGCTTGCTTGTATCGAACCCATTATAGCGAACTCGAGAAGCTCTCTTGCACTACTACAAAGATTTGCACCCACGTCCAGGATATATGTGCTACGCCCCATAGCGTGTAGAGGAACGCTCGCAATGATGGCGGGTTTGGATATTCCGGGGAGGGTTTTAAGCAGGTGTCGTCCAGCGAGTAATAATGCTCCGGTATTGCCTGCACTGACGCAGGCATCTGCGCGCCCCTCGTGTACGAGGTTCACTGCCAAAAACATGGAGGACTCTTTAGACTTTCGTAATACTGACTCAGGTTTGCTGTCGTTCTCGACACAGACGCTGGTGTGGATAATTTCCAGACGCTGCTTGAGGCGAGCATCGACGCCGGTCAATTGGACGTCAATCTGATCCTGATCGCCAAGTAATATCAGAGCAAGGTCGTCGTGGGCCGCCAGAGCGCGAAGTGCAGCAGGCACTGTCACGGAAGGACCAAAATCCCCTCCCATGACGTCTATTGCAATGCGCTTAGGCGAAGACAAACTTACTTGTCGCCAAGATCCAACACTTTCTTGCCTTTGTAGAAACCGTCTGCGGTGACGTGATGGCGACGATGTACTTCGCCAGTAGTCTGATCTGTAGACAGAGTTGGGCCTGTTAGGGCGTCATGTGCGCGACGCATATTGCGACGTGAGCGGGAAACTTTTACCTGTTGAACTGCCATGCTTGTAGCTCCTAGTTTTTAGCTGCGCTGTTACCGGCGCGTTTAAAAGAAATTCATTAATCTTTGTCTTTCAGTGTCTTTAAAATGTCGAATGGATTGGGTTTATTCGCTCCGTTCGCAGCTCTCGCTGTGCCATTTTCTTTAGCCTCAGTGGCTTCGAATGACAGTTTCTCAATACAATCGTGGTCGTGGTAGCTGACGATAGGCATGCAGAGAATTAACTGCTCTTCTATCACTTGCGCTATTACGAGCTTTATATCCTCGCAAATCCAAGGGTCCAGACTCTTCGGTAAACCCTCGCTCTTGCTCTCGGAGCTCACCACGGCTAGCCTGAACTCGTCGTGTAATGCTATTTCCATTGGCTCTAGACAACGCTGGCAGAGTACCTGCGCTTGCGTGTCGAGCTCACCCTCGATGATGCGTCTATTGCTCTCATCCAAGTCGAACTTCATTCTTACCTGTACATCCCCCTGCGTGGCGGCTACAAGCTCACAGAATCTCGGCAAACGAGACACTGGGATTGTTCCCTTTATAAGTGCCTGTTGAGCAAAGATTTTCCGCGCATCAACATAGTCTGGTATCAGGGTGTCTTCCATAGGCGCGCAATAATAGGCGTCCAGAGTGCTTCTGTCAAAAAAATCTACTCACAACGGCATGATATTTCGACATTTTAAGAAATTCTTCTACTTTTGCCTCATAGAGAATCCAGTAGCTGGCGCATATGCTCGGCAAGGGGCGCCTGAACACTAATTTTACGACCATCCTCTAGAGCGAACTCGATGCTCGCAGCATGCAGGCAAAGGGTTTTGACATGGGTTAAAGAGTTTGGATGTAGAGCTGTGTATTTGCGATCTCCCACGATTGGATGTCCTGCGTACTGGCAATGTACACGAATTTGATGTGTTCGCCCTGTCAGAGGACTCGCCTCGATGAAGCTTGCAGCCTGAGACGACTTTATTAGACGGAAAGTAGTATTGGACGCCTTGCCGGACTCGTCCACAGTGACAATCTTCTCGCCCTCATGAATGTCGCGCTTAAGTAGCGGAGCGTTGACCTCGCGAATATCCTCTGACCAAGCACCATGCACTATTGCGTGGTAATGCTTATGGACTCTTCTAGCTTTAAATTCAGCCTGTAAGTATTTCAAAAATAAAGGAGTTTTGGCTATTACGAGACAGCCCGTGGTGTCTTTGTCTATACGATGCGCAAGCTCTAAGAAGTCTTCCTCCCTGCCCTGTTCTTTCTTGATCCAGCGCAGCGCCTCGATCAGGCCGGTCTGCAATCCTGAGCCCATATGGACCGCTAAACCTTGAGGCTTGTTAATGACGATCAACTGCTCGTCTTCGTATAGGACTGCGCTGGAGAGTAAATCTACAAGGCCTTGGCTAGGCGCTACTGCGATACTGGGTTGAGCGACTCGGATCGGCGGCACACGCACGATATCGCCGGCATGGAGTTTAGTCTCTGGTTTCGCCCTCTTCTTATTGATTCGAACCTCACCCTTACGAATGAGACGATAGATACGCGATTTCGGCACGCCCTTGAGGTGGGACATTAGGAAGTTGTCGATCCGTTGCGCCTCGGAGTGTGCCCCGACTTCGAGCAGTTGCACACCGCGATTGGGGTCATTCACAGTGGCTGTGTTCTCGTTGCTTGGCAATTGGATGCATCTCTGGGAGTTAGGACTTAGGAAAAGCTGGCTATTGTAGCAATACCTTGCTGGCTATACCTAAATCCGCGTTTTGAATAGTGTACAATTCAGCGCACTAGGAGTCAGGGTAAAGAAATATGTTCAATATCAAACAATCTCTCGAACAATTGATGAGTAGCGCAATCGATCAGGCCTCTGGCTTGAGCGACTCGAAGGGACATGTGATCTATGCTACTCGCGCAGAGTTCGGGGATTATCAAGCGAATGGCGTGATGGCCGTTGCAAAGCAGTTAAAGATCAATCCACGGGAGCTAGCGAACCGTGTGCTAGAGAATATTCCTGCCAATGATCTTATCGCGCGTGCCGAAGTCGCTGGTCCCGGCTTTATCAACCTGTTTTTGCACGACGCTTATCTTGCGCAGTGGGGCTCGCACTATGCACAGCCGCAGTCACCTCTAATTGAAGCAGTTCCCGAGCCACAAACCATTGTTGTGGATTATTCTAGCCCTAATCTGGCGAAGGAGATGCACGTAGGACACTTGCGCGGCACCATCATCGGCGATTGCCTTGTTCGCGTGTTGGAAGCCTGTGGCCATAAAGTGGTCCGTCAGAATCATGTTGGGGATTGGGGTACACAATTTGGTATGTTGATAGCCCATATGGCCTCGCTCAAATCCGCGAACGCCCAAGTCTCGACAGAGCTCGCAGATCTAGAGAATTTTTACCGTCAGGCTAAGCAGCGTTTCGACGACGAGGAAGGCTTCGCGGAGACGGCGCGCAGCTATGTAGTGAAGCTACAACAAGGCGACCCCGAATGCTTACAAGCCTGGCAGAGCTTTATCGACGAGTCGCTTGGACACTGCGAAAGCGTCTATAAGCTCCTTGGTGTGACTTTGCGGCGCGAGGACTTGAAGCCAGAGAGTTTCTATAACCCAGAACTGGCCAGTATTGTTCAGGCCTTAGATGACAAAGGCATTCTGAGCGTCTCCGAAGGGGCGCGATGCGTGTTCTTAGAGCAATTCAAGGGCAAGGAAGGCGCGCCGCTGCCTACGATCGTGCAGAAATCCGATGGCGGCTACCTGTATGCCACGACGGACCTTGCTGCAGCGCAGTACCGAGCTAAGACGCTCCACGCCGATCGTGTTCTGTACGTAGTAGATGCTCGGCAGAGCCTGCATTTTCAACAGATATTCGCGATCTCAAGGCTTGCAGGGTTTGCACCGGAGTCGTGCTCGCTCGAGCACATCGCCTATGGAATGATGATGGGCGAGGACGGTAAACCCTTCAAGACCCGCAGTGGCGACAACGTTAAGCTGATCGATCTGCTGGAAGAGTCGGTGCGCCGTGCCCATGTGATCGTCAGTGAGAAGAACCCTGATCTGGATATCGAGAGCCGTGACGAGATCGCCGCAGTGGTAGGAATTGCGGCGGTAAAATACTCCGAGTTATCGAAGAATCGCACTAGCGACTATATTTTTGACTGGGGCACCATGCTGTCTTTCGAGGGTAATACTGCTCCTTATATGCTTTACGCCTTTGCGCGAATCAAGAGTATCTTACGTCGCCAGGAAAGCGAGATTAATGAGAATGTTCAGATTCAACTCGAGGCGAGTGAGGAACGCAATCTACTCCTCAAGATACTGCAGTTTCCAGAGGCTGTGCATGTAGTCTCGATCGATGGCTTTCCCAATTACCTGTGTTCCTATCTGTACGAGTTGGCTGGCATCTTCATGCGTTTCTACGAGGCTTGCCCGGTATTGAAGGCGGAGCCTGAGATTAGGGACTCACGTTTGAAGCTAGTGGAGTTGACGGCAAAGACGTTGGGGCGTGGCTTGGAATTACTAGGTCTAGAGACTCTAGAGAAGATGTAGCGAAATACCGGCGCAGCCACAGTGTGCTGCGCCGGAGTACTAACTTAGTCGCACATCTCGAGTAGTAGCTTATTCAGACGTCTAGTGAATTGACCTGGATCCTCCAGTTGACGTCCTTCCGCAAGACTTGCCTGATCGAACAAGATAGAGACTAGATCGCCAAAGCGCTCCTCGTCTTGCTCTTGGTCTAATTTCACAATGAGAGGATGATCTGGATTAAGCTCGAAGATAGGCTTAGTCTCTGGCATTGCCTGCCCCGCCGCTTCCATAATGCGCCGCATCTGCTCTCCCATGTCTTCGTCGTCGACAACTAGGCACGCCGGCGAGTCGGTTAAACGATGGGTCACTCGCACTTCTTTCACGTCACTTTCAAGCTGAGTCTTAATACGGGTGGTCAAGGCCTCGAACTTCTTCTCGGTCTTCTCCTGCTCTTCTTTCTCCGCAGTGTCTTCCATCTTGCCTAGGTCTAGAGAGCCGCGTGCTACGTCTTGGAATTTCTTTCCGTCGAACTCCTGTAAATGGCTCATGAGCCATTCGTCGATGCGATCGGATAGTAAGAGTACTTCGATGCCCTTCTTCTTGAAGATCTCCAAGTGTGGGCTGTTACGAGCCGTATTGACCGTTTCGGCGACCACATAGTAGATCTTGTCCTGCTCAGGCTTCATGCGAGCGACATAGTCGGTCAGGCCTTGATCTTGATTCGGCGTAGCATTGTGAGTTGAGGCGAACAACATAAGGCCCGCAATCTTCTCTTTGTTGGTCTGATCTTCACCCGGGCCTTCTTTTAGTACTTGGCCAAACTCTTTCCAGAATTTGGCATACTTCTCGGGCTCGTCCTTCTTAAGTTTCGCCAACATATCCAGTGCTTTCTTAGTTAGAGCGCTGCGCATCGAGTCGACGACAGGGTCTTTCTGCAGAATCTCGCGCGAGACATTCAAGGAGATATCGTTAGAGTCCACTACCCCCTTGATGAAGCGAAGATACAAAGGCAGGAACTGCTCCGCCTCATCCATGATGAATACGCGTTGCACATAGAGTTTCAAGCCACGAGCGCCATCACGATTCCATAAGTCGAAAGGCGCACGGCTGGGCACATAAAGAAGGCCGGTGTATTCGAGCTTGCCCTCAACCTTGTTATGGCTCCAGCTCAATGGCTCCTCGAAGTCGTGGGAGACATGTTTGTAGAACTCGACATATTCCTCGTCCTTCAATTCATTGCGAGGGCGCGTCCAAAGTGCTTTCGCCGCGTTCACAGCCTCAAATTCGGGGGCTTTTTTCTCTTCTTTGCTATCGTCTTCTTCGAAGGACTGCTTGAGCATCATTACTGGAATTGAAATATGGTCGGCATATTTCTTCACGATATTGGAGAGTCGATAGTATTGGGCGAACTCCTTTTCTTCTGGGCGCAGAGTCAGAGTGATCGAGGTGCCGCGGTCTACCTTCTCAACCTGTTCGATCGAGTAGTCTGCCTCTCCTGAGGAAACCCAACGCACACCTTCGCTAGAGGGCGAACCCGCGCGCCGCGTCACGACTTCTACTGTAGAAGCTACAATGAAGGCGGAATAGAAACCCACGCCAAACTGCCCGATAAGTTGGGAATCCTTCTTCTGGTCACCGGACAGATTAGAGAGAAATTGAGCCGTACCAGATTTGGCGATGGTGCCCAGATTGCTTATAACTTCGTCACGGCTCATGCCGATGCCGTTGTCGCTTATGGTGATTGTGCCCGCATCAGAGTCAAATTCGATCTGCACTTTCACCTCAGAGTCTGACTCGAATAGCTCTGGTTTCGAAAGGGCTTCAAAACGAAGCTTGTCTGCAGCGTCTGAGGCGTTGGAGATGAGTTCCCTGAGAAACACTTCTTTGTTGCTATAAAGCGAGTGAATCATCAGATGAAGAAGTTGTTTGGCTTCGGTCTCGAAGCCACGAGTCTCTTTCTTTGTTTCAGTTGTCATCAGCAAGGTCCCTGGAATTCTTGGTAATAAAAAAGCCCGGATACTTATTCAGTA
>CAXBOY010000010.1:0-50027 GCA_963977405.1 uncultured Gammaproteobacteria bacterium | reverse complement strand
CACGTCGAGCCTACACACGGACGTGAGCTTTTTGGCGTCTCCAGCAATCCCTTACCTTCCCCGCGGATCGAGCAACGGAGTGAATTCAGCTAAAGTCACAGGGAATAAAAAAAGGCCACCGGTTAGGGTAGCCTTGAAGGAGAGTAAAACCTCTTCGCAATGTCGTTGTCGGAGGTCAACCACAACGACGACATGCACGCAGTATGGGCATGCTCTGTGACATGGCATGGTCAAGGGAATGACAATATGATGACATTGGGCTAGCCTGCGGCTTGTAAGAAAAAGGATAATTCTTCGTTCTGAACTTAAAACCGGGTATGCTCTTTGGCTGCCTTTAACCCGTTATAACGAGCAAGAAGAATTGAATGCGTGACTATTTTATACGCCGTTTGCTGCTAATACCCCCAACGCTGATTGGCATCACGATAATTGTCTTTTTGATCACCCGCCTCGTGCCGGGTGGACCGATCGAGCGCGCCATTATGGAGGCCCAACTCGGCGGTGGTGGCACCCGCGGTGCGGCTGCAGGGCAGAACATGGCGCTGTCCGAAGCGCAACTAGACCGCCTGAAAGAGTACTATGGCTTCGACAAGCCCGTGCTGCAGAGCTATGTTGAATGGGTAGGCAAGGTCGCTACCGGTGACTTGGGCACCTCTTATCGCTATAACCAGCCCGTGTGGGACGTTATGGCCAGCCGTTTTCCCGTCTCTCTCTATTACGGCATTATTACCCTCATCCTGACCTACGCCATCTGCATCCCCTTAGGCATCGTCAAAGCCATAAAACACCGGACCGCGGTGGACAATATCAGCTCGATCTTCATCTTCATCGGCTACGCGGTGCCCGGCTATGCCCTCGGTTCGCTCTTACTATTATATTTCTCGGTAAGGCTGGAGTGGTTCCCGATGGGGGGGTTCACAAGTTTGCAATTCCAAGACCTCAGTCTGTGGGGCAAGATCAAGGATTTGGCCTCCCATTCGGCTCTGCCGCTTATTTGCTACATGATGGGTAGCTTCGCGCTGGTCACATTGCTGCTGAAGAATCACCTGATGGACAATCTTGCCTCGGACTATGTGCGCACGGCTATCGCCAAAGGTGTGTCCTTCCGCAAGGCGGTCACCGGTCACGCGCTGCGCAATTCGATGATTCCTATCGCCACCACCTTCGGACAGAACATTACCCTGTTGGTGTCGGGTTCATTCCTCATAGAGACTATTTTCGACATTAATGGCTTTGGCTTGTTAGGGCTCACTTCCATTGTAGATCGCGATTACCCTGTAGTTATGGGCGTGATATTTCTCGCCAGCCTGTTGCTATTGATTGGCAATATACTCTCCGACATCCTTGTGGCGCTGGTCGATCCGCGCATTCGATTTAATTAGGGTGCCGCTATGAGTCTGTTTAAATTAAACCCACAAACCACCAAGAAACTGCGTCGCTTCCGCGAGATTAAACGCGGCTATTACAGCTTCGTGATCTTGGCGGTGTTCCTGCTCCTTAGCCTGACCGGGGAGCTGTTCATCAATAACAAGGCTCTCGTCGTCAGCTATGAGGGCGAGATATTCTTTCCGACCTATACCGCTTTCCACCCAGGCACTGACTTCGGCCTCGATTATCAGTACGAGACTAATTATCGGCAGCTCAAGCAGCACTTCGCAGATACGGGTTCAGACAACTGGGTATTGATGCCGTTGATTCCCTACAGCGCCTATGAGAACGACGCCTCTACTGGCATCTTCCGTCCCGAGGCTCCGAATGCTGAGAAACAACATTATTTAGGCACCGACACTACCAGTCGAGACATCTTGGCGCGGCTGTTCTTCGGAACGCGAATAGCACTGATCTTCGCAATCGGCTTCATGGTGGCGGTATACATGATAGGGGTTGCTGTAGGCTGTGCGATGGGCTACCTGGGCGGCATGTTCGACATCTTGAGTCAGCGCCTAATCGAGATTTGGAGCAATATTCCGTTCCTGTACATGGTGATCATCGTATTCTCCGTGATACCGGATGCCTTCACGATATTCTCGCGGATACTGATCCTGCTAGGGGTGATGGTGCTGTTCTCTTGGACCTCGATGACCTATTACATGCGCACCGAGACCTATAAAGAGAAGTCTCGTGACTATGTCGCCGCAGCCCGCGTCTTAGGCGCCTCTAACACCCGTATCGTCTTCCGTCATATTCTGCCCAATGTCCTTTCTACCCTCGTCACCTTTATGCCCTTTACTATCGTCGCGGCAATCAGCGCGATCACCGCACTCGACTTCCTTGGCTTCGGCCTACCGCCACCCACGCCTAGCCTAGGTGAGTTGCTCAAGCAGGGCACGCAGACTTTGCGCACGGCTCCTTGGATAGTCATGTCGGCATTTGGTACGCTCGTGGTATTGCTGACCCTCGTTACCTTCGTAGGCGAGGCGATTCGCGAGTCTTTCGATCCGAAGAAATTCACACTCTATAAATAGGCATCCTGAACCTAAGCGCCCGGGAGTTAATGGCAATGATTACACTAGTGAGATTAAGGTTTGTACTACTCGCATGCGCCGCCACTTTGACGGCATGCGGGGGCGGTTCTGAACAAAGCGCCAGCGAAGACTCTGGCCTAGATATCACGCAAGAGGTGCAAGATTATTACGCGGCGCACCCGGACTTGTTTACCTTCGCCACACCAGCCGATATTCCCGCCGATCTAGAGTGGGACGATGGTATGAGTGAGCCGATCATAGGCTCTCCCGATGCGAAGAAGGGGGGCACCTTCTATCAGTATATGGATGATTTCCCGCCAACACTACGCTTCACAGGACCAGATACGAATTCCAGCGCACGCTCCTGGATTAGTGGCTTCTATCGCATTGGATATGCCGTGCAACATCCTGATACAAAGGGTTATGTGCCAGCGATCGCAGAGCGCTGGGCAATCGATTACGAGAACCAAACCGTGTACGTGAAAATCGATCCGGATGCCCGTTGGACTGATGACGAGCCAATCACCGCCGACGATCAGATGTTTTCCCTGTTCTTCTATCTATCCGATTATATCCAAGCCCCGTATTCGAATAATTTCTACGGCAGCGAATACACGAATATCACCAAGTACGATGAACTTACGTTCTCCATGCGAGTGGCCACAGCGAAGCCTGATATGGCTGACTATGTTCTGACCCTTGCTCCCGTGCCTGAACATTTTTATAAGGAATTGGGCGAGGACTATCCAGAGCGCTATCAGTGGCGTTACGAGCCTCACGCAGGTCCTTATTTCATCGACGATCAGAATATCGACATGGGCACACGCCTAATAGTCGAGCGTAAGAAGGACTGGTGGGCAAACGATAAGAAGTATTGGCGCTATCTGTTTAATCCCGATCAAATCAATCTCAGTGTTATCCGTGACGCCTCTAAACGAACTGAGGCGTTTAGGCGCGGTGATCTCGATATGATGCAGGTTGCAACTGCTGAAACATGGTATGACAGTTTTCCAGACAGTGATCCGGACATCGCAGGTGGCTATATCCACAAGAGTACCTTTTACAATGGCGGCCCGAGAAGCCAGTGGGGACTCTGGATGAATTCGGATAGGCACTTGCTAGATAATATTGACGTACGCTTGGGCATCCAATATGCGGCAAACTGGGATCTTGTAATAAGTAATTACTTTCGAGGTGATGTCGAGAGATTGCGTACGCAGAATGACGGTTACCCAGAGTTTAGTAATCTCGATGTGCCCGCGCGCCCCTTCGATATAGCGAAGGCGACAGAGCATTTCGCGAAGGCTGGGTTCACGCAGAGGGGACCAGATGGCATTCTAGTAAATGAGCAGAATGAGCGTTTGGCATTTACCCTCAGTACGCACTATGACCGTTTCGCGGATATCTTCACTATTTTAAAAGAAGAGGCGATTAAGGCAGGGTTGGAGATTCGCATCGAGATTCTCGATGGAGCCGCAGGATTTCGTAAAAAGGCCGAGAAACAGCACGAGATCTATTTCATGAGCCTCGCGCCACAGCAGGTTATGTATCCTAGTTATTGGCAGCTTTATCATTCCGATAATGCTTATGACGATGCCTTCTTGGATGATGGTTCGGTCAACCCAAATCGCAAGATCAAAGCGCAGACTAATAATATTGAGAGCATCGCCGATTTCGAGATCGATCAATGGATCGAGGAATATGACGACTCGTCAGATAAAGAGCGCATGATCGAGTTATCCCACATGATTCAACAACGAATCTTCGAGTATGCCTCGTTCTCGCCAGGATTTGTCGAGGACTATTACCGCACCATGTATTGGCGCTGGGTGCAGTGGCCAGAGGGCTTCAATTTCCGATTCACCATTTATCCCTATGAAATGTTCGCTTTCTGGATCGATCCGCAGATGCGCCAAGATACAATGGATGCCCGCCGCGACGGCCGCACTTTCGAGCCAAGCATAGAAGTCTACGATCAATTTAGGGGACTGCAATGAGCAAGCTAATCACACGATCCATCTTCGGTGCAGGGCTCGCGTTTCTTTTAGTTGCCTGCGGTGGCAGTGAGCAAGACAGCAGCGTGGACTCGAGCGCGGATATTAGCGCCGATGTGCAGGCCTTCTATGCTGCAGACCCGGAGAAATATTCCTTCAAGACCCTTGCGGATATTCCACAAGATCTAGTCTGGCAGAGCGGTGAAGGCTTGTCCGATATCGGTTCTCCTAATGCCAAGAAGGGCGGCACCCAGTACGAATATATGCCAGACTTTCCCGCCACCTTGCGCGTCAATGGTCCTGATGCCAATGGCGAATTCCGTCGTTGGATTCTCGACTATACGCAGGTTACTCTCGCTCATCGACACCCCAACGAATTCGATTTTTACCCAGCAATTGCCAGTGAATGGGCTGTCGACATGCCGAGCAAGACTGTTTATGCGCGGCTCAATCCAAACGCCCGTTTTACCGATGGCGAGCCGATCAACGCCGACGACTTCATGTTTACCTTTTTCTTCATGTTGTCGCCCCATATCAATTCTCCGTGGTACGCCAACTGGTACTCTACGCAGTATACGAATATCACCAAGTACGACGATCACACCATTTCCATAAGCATGGCAGAGGCCAAGCCCGACATGGATGCGCTCGCCTTGAGTTTTCCCCCAACTCCCGAGCATTTCTATCAGGAGCTAGGGCCGGACTTTGCGGAGCGCTATCAGTGGCGTTTCGTCCCCCATGCCGGCGCTTATGAGATCAAGCCCGAGAATGTGAGGATGGGCACGAATATCGTGATGACCCACGTGGATGATTGGTGGGCTCAGGATCTGAAATTCTTCCGTAACCGCTACAATATGGACAGTATGAATTTTAATGTGATTCGCGATACGGCGAATCAGTTCGAGGCCTTCCGCCGCGGCGACATCGGTCAATTCAAGATACGCACCGCAGACTATTGGTATGAAAGACTTCCCGACAGCGACCCGGATGTGCAGGCGGGTTATATCGAGAAGGCTAAGTTCTTTAATAATATGCCGCGTTCTCCTTGGGGTATGTGGATTAACTCCGCGCGCCCACATTTAGACAATGTCGATGTGCGCTTAGGCATTCAATACGCATCAAACTGGGAGCTAGTGCTTCAGCAATATTTCCGCGGTGATTTCACGCGGTTAAATTCGTCCGAGGAAGGCTATGGCGAGTTCACCAATCCAGATGTAAAAGCTAGAGAATTTGACATCAACTTGGCTCGTGAGCATTTCGCCAAGGCTGGTTTCGACCGCAGTGGCCCGGATGGCATCCTTATGAATGCCGACGGCGAGCGCCTCGCGTTTACTCTATCTACACACTATGAACGCTATCGAGACATCTTCTCCATATTAAAGGAGGAGGCCATAAAGGCTGGGCTAGACTTGCGTCTAGAGATGCTGGATGTGGCGGCAGGTTCGCGCAAGGTTTCCGAGAAGCAGCACGACATCTACTTCATCGGCTTGAATGTCGGTCTTGAGATGTATCCGAGGTTTTGGGATTCCTATCACTCCGACAATGCCTATGATGACGCGTTCCTAGATGACGGTACTGTGAACCCAAACCGTCAGGTTAAGGTGCAGACCAATAATTTGGAAGCCGTGGCCGTGTTCGAGATGGACAAGAAGATAGATCAGTATGGTGCATCTTCGGACAAAGACGAGATGGTTGAACTCTCCCATGAGTTGTCACAGATGCATCACGACTACGCTTCCTTCGTACCCGGTTTTGCGGAGCCCTTCTACTGGCATGCCTCGTGGCGCTGGGTGCGCTGGCCAGAGGACTTTAACGTGCGTTACTCCAGCTATGCCGAGGATGCCTTCGTGCACTGGATCGACATGGACATGAAGGAAGAGACACTTGCGGCGCGTCGTGCTGGCCAGCGCTTCGAGCCGCAGATCAATGTATACGACCAATACCGCGAGCAATAAGCCCATATGTCAGATGTGATACTGTCCGTAAAAAATCTAGTCACCGAATTCGCTACCGATGAAGGCCGCGTGCGCGCGGTGGACGATGTTAGCTTCGACATCAAAGCGGGTGAGACTCTGGGCATAGTAGGGGAGTCCGGCTGTGGGAAGAGCGTAACGGCGCTATCGATCATGCGCCTATTGCCGCAGCCCATCGGCCAGATAATGGGCGGCGAGATACTTTTGCAGGGCGAGAATCTTGTGGGCATGAGTATCGAGCAGATGCAGAAAGTTCGCGGCGCGCGCATCGGCATGGTCTTTCAGGAGCCGATGACGGCGCTAAATCCTGTACACACTATAGGTCGACAGTTGACCGAGGTGATTCTGCTACACAAGAAGATTTCCAAGGAAAAAGCCCTTAAAGAAGGCGTCGCCATGCTCGACAAGGTTGGCATCCCAGCACCCGATATCCGCATGACGGAATACCCTCACCAGCTCTCCGGTGGCATGCGCCAGCGTGTGGTGATCGCCATGGCGCTTGCCTGCCAGCCTAGCCTGTTGATCGCAGACGAGCCCACTACGGCATTGGATGTGACCATTCAGGCGCAGATACTGGAGCTGATCAAGGAGTTGCAGAGAGATATGGGTATGTCCGTTCTTCTGATTACCCATGATCTCGGGGTTATTGCTGAGACCTCAGCATCCGTAGTCGTGATGTATGCTGGCAAGGTGGCGGAGCGCGGTAATGTCTATGAGATATTCGATAGTCCTACTCACCCCTATACGCGCGGTCTATTAGAGTCGATACCTCGCCTCGACACGGAGCCAAAATCTAAGTTGACGATCATTCCTGGCATGGTGCCTGGGTTGCTAGATATGCCGAAGGGCTGCCGCTTTGAGAATCGTTGTCGATACCGTAAAGATACTTGCTTGCTTGCGCCGCCAGTGGCGGAGACTATCAGCCCGGGCCACGAGGTCGCGTGCTATGAATGGCGCGAGTTAAAGGCGAGCGTGGGAGGTGGTGGCGATAGTGCCAATTTTAAGTTGAGTGCCGTCGCATGAGCGTGATCCCTTTGCAAAGCAAGAAAGTAGACCCTTTACTGAGCGTTCGTGACCTGAAGATGCACTTCCCCGTGAAGGAAGGCATATTCATGCGCACCGGAAAATTCAATAAGGCGGTCGATGGCGTTAGTTTCGACATTGCCCCGGGCGAGACTCTCGGCTTAGTCGGCGAGTCCGGCTGCGGTAAATCCACGCTCGGGCGCTGCATCGCGAGGCTCTATCAGCCTACAGCGGGTGAAATTAGCTTCGAGGGCCAGGACATTGCGAAGCTGGGCCGCAAGCCACTCATGCCCTTTCGCCGCGACATTCAGATGATCTTTCAGGACCCCATGGAGTCGTTGAACTCCCGACACACGGTGGGGCAGATATTGGAAGAGCCCTTTCAAGTTCACAATATTGGTAATCGAGAGTCTAGACAGAAGCGGGTGAAAGAACTTTTGGACCTAGTTGGCCTGCCCGCGCGCTCGGTGACGCGATACCCATTCGAGTTTTCCGGTGGTCAACGCCAGCGTATTGGCATCGCGCGCTCGATCGCACTGAACCCCAAGCTGATCATCTGCGATGAGCCAGTTTCGGCACTAGATGTCTCGATTCAGAGTCAGATCTTGAATTTACTTATCGATCTGCAGAAGGAATTCAATCTCTCCTATCTCTTTATCGCGCATGATCTGGCCGTGGTGAAGCATATCTCCGACCGTATCGCGATCATGTATTTGGGTAAGATTGTCGAGTCCGGAGTCGGCGAGAGCATCTACCGAACGGCACGACACCCCTATACCCAGTCGTTGATATCGGCGATACCAGTGCCCGATCCACATCACGTGGCTCACCGGCAGATATTGGTGGGAGATGTGCCCTCACCGATAAACCCGCCTTCTGGATGTAATTTCCATACTCGTTGCCCACAGGCAATGGAGGTTTGTAAGCAAGTGGTTCCTCGTTTAAGTGATGAGGCTCAGCCCGTTTCCTGCTTGTTGTATGACGCTTCCAAGACCTAATAGGCCAAAGCCTATAGGTTTTAGGCGGCCCTAACACCTCTCTCAAAACCTCTTTTTTCGCTCTATGCATTGCGTGTGATTCCGATCACTTCAGCAGTGCTAATGCTTGCGTATTATCAGTTCTCGAATTTGTGGGAAATATTCCCCCATAATTATTCGGGTTATAACAAAGGAGGAAATCTAAAATGGAAGGAATGTATAAACGTTTATTCTTTGCTGCTCTGTTGGCGTTTTCGGCCAGTGAGGCCAGTGCGCAATGGGGCAGTGTTGAAGAGATCGCTGTCTTGCCAGCAAGCCCTAACGATCGAGATTTGATCGGTGTACAAGTGAAGGGTTTGAAGGGAGATGGCTGTCAAATTGTCACTAGCGAGGTGCTAATCGATGGCACCGACATCGTGATAGACACGACGATTAAAGGCAATCCGGTTGCGATCTGCCCAGCGGTGGTGGTGCCTCTGGATTTCAATCAGACGATAGGAAGTCTGAACCCCGGTACCTATCAGGTGTCCGCCAAGATCAACGGCGAGGCATCTGGACCGCAAAAGGAGTTCGCAGTGACAGCCGCAGATGCATCTCTGACGCTCTCGCCAGCGACGGGTGTCTATGCCAGCAATCAGACCTTTGACTTCACGATATTTCTTGAGCGCGATCCTAATGGTCCGGGAAGCAATGTAGTTTCAGGAAGCGCGTATCTATCGGGGCGCAATGCGGGTTCTGCACAGCGCATCGATGTATCCGAAGACTTGGCACAATGCTTAACTATGTCTGAGTTAGCGCTAGGTGGGAGAGTATTCCGCTGCTCGAATATCTCGGCACAGATAGGCGTGGGGTCGCACACATTAACGGTGAGCTTGCAATTGGAAGATGGTACGCAGCTCAGCGATACGGTTCTATGGACGGTGTTAGGGACTCAGGATTAGTCCGCTAGTGCCGACAGGAATCTCAAATTCCTGTCGGCACTATTTTTTCCAGCTTAGCCAATGCCCTTCATCTTATTGGGGCCTTTCAGGCTATCTTTCTCCATATATTCAATGATCGCGCCCGCGATGTCTTTGCCAGTGGCGGCCTCGATACCCTCAAGTCCGGGTGATGAATTAACCTCTAACACCAAGGGGCCGTGATTGGAGCGAATGATGTCGACGCCTGCGACGTCTAGCCCCATCACTTGCGCGGCCTTAACCGCTAACTTGCGTTCATCGGGGCGCAGTTTTACCACTGTTGCGGTGCCGCCGCGGTGAAGGTTGGAACGGAACTCGCCAGCTGCCGCAGTGCGCTGCATAGCGGCTATTACACGCTCGCCGATCACGAAGCAACGAATGTCGGCGCCGCCGGACTCCTTGATGAACTCCTGAACGAGAAAGTCTGCCTGCAAACCGCGAAACGCAGTAATCAAAGCTTCTGCGGCCTTGCGAGTCTCCGCAAGGACTACCCCATTGCCATGGGTGCTCTCCATGATTTTGACGACTAGTGGTGCACCGCCAACAGAGCTAATGAGGTCGCTAGTGGCGTCGGCAGAGTGGGCATAACTAGTGATGGGCTGGCCGATGCCGCGGCGCGCCAAGAGTTGGTGCGCGCGAAGTTTGTCGCGCGATCGCGCGATAGCGATCGACTCGTTAACCGAGTAGATGCCGGCGACTTCGAATTGGCGCAATACGGCACAGCCATAGCCCGTCACGCTAGCGCCAATGCGTGGTATCACCGCGTCGAACTCAAGAGTCTCTTGATCTCCTACACCCTTGTAGTGAACGGTAGGGTTGTTGGCCGTGATATTCATATAGCACTTGAGGACATCTACGACCCTCACATCGTGTCCACGATCTTTGGCGGCCTCTACGAGTCTACGAGTTGAGTATAGCTTGCCGTTTCGCGATAAAACGCCGATTTTCATTGTGGATATTCCGTGCGGAGAGGGTTGGGGGAGTCAGTAAGATGCGTCGGGCGACAATTTATCATATGCGTTAAATAAAAGAGACTGCGCGCGGTAAAAAGAATCGCTCTATGAGCCTTTAGCCACTAGAATCGATGCAAAACAAACGATAAGAAATGGCGGGTCTGCTGTGCAAACAGAATTGAAGTTTGGCGAATTGCGTATACGTGTTCACTGGTTAATCGCCATCTGCGTAGTGCTAACGCTGGCACTCCTAATCAATCTTGGGTTTTGGCAATTGAGCCGCGTTCAAGAAAAACGCGAGCTTGCACAAGCGATGCAACTGCGTCAGCAGGAAGCCCCTATGCCACTAGCCACAATTACTCCCCGCGCAGGGCCCTTGAGCGAGGCACAGGTCAACGAACTGGAGAATCTCAGCGTTTCGGCAACCGGGCGTTATTGGAATACGGCCTCCTTCATTGTTGCCTTTCAATTCTTTCAAGGGGCGCCGGGTTTCGAGCTGATCACTCCCTTCGAACTGGAAGATAGTGGTGAGTTCGTGCTGGTCAGTCGTGGCTGGGTAACGCCAGGGCCGGGTGCCGATGGCATGCCTTATATTCCACCCGTCGAGGGGCTGCAGACGCTGCGCGGACAACTGCATATTCCGGCGACGCTTCCTGGGGTGACTCAAGTTGAAGGGGACGATTGGCCTCTGCGCTTTCGCAGTCTCGACATCGTTCGTGCTGCCGAATTGATGGAGCGTCCTCTACTACCGTGGGTGGTGCGTTTAGGGGCGAATGAGACAGGCGTGTTCGCTAGGCACTGGCCCGCAGTGACAGTGAACACTCGCATGCATATTCAATACGCCCTGCAGTGGTTTGGCATGGCGCTTATAGTGCTAGTGATAACGTTTTTGATGAGCAGTAATTTCTTGGCCCTGCAACGACGCCGCTGATGATGCGGTCAGCGCAACCGTGCCGTGCTAAGGTATAGCTTCTTTTAAAGTATCGAAGCGAAATCTACTCGGTGAGTGAGGAGACAAGTCATGAAAATTGCCACCCTTGCACAGGCAATGAGCCTGAGTGTGCTGATGGCCTTTGGTGCCGCCCTGAGTTTCGGGCAGGAGGCGCAAGAGCATCCCTTAGTGGGCAGCTGGCTCATCAACGAGGAGCTAAGCGAAGACACAGACGAGGCCGTAGAGGCCGCTATAATTAAAGCGGGTGGCAAGGTTTCCAAGAGTTGGTTTAAGAAGAAAGAGAAGGGTCGTTATCGAGGCGGTCCCGAGGAGCAGGAGCTGTATGATCGCATCTCCTACGACAGTATTCTGCGTATCGACTACACCGAGCCTGAGTTCTGGTTTGGCTATGCCGATGGCTATCAACGTGTGTTTCATACAGATGGTCGCACTCGCACCGTCGGTGCAAGCGACCATTATGCCAATGGCGGCAAAGACTTCTCCATTGGGCAATGGGAAGGAGACGTTCTCTATGTGGAAGGGCGCCCGCGTGACGGGGGCTTTACTCTGGAGACCTATACAGTCGAGGCTAATGGCGAGCGGTTGCGTGCCGAGCTAGAACTAAAGCCTGCCAATTTTGGCGCGGCAGTGAAAGTCGTGAGGGTATACGACCGTCAATAAATAACGCACTAATCTCGCATCGATTCCGGTGCCCGCAGCAAACTTTCAACTGCATTATTGCCGAGCACACTTGCACTACAAGTGTGCAGCGAATGCCATGGCTGTGCGCCTGCTCACAGCTGATAGAGAAAATCCTCCACAACTCAAAATCTCACTTGCGCCCCGCCATTATGGCGGCTATTGTGATGCGTGGGAATATTTCGCAATTTCATGGAATGACATGTCTGGAAGACACATTTTAAATGAACGGCATCACACAATTTGCTCGGCAACACGCAGGCGCACTCAACATCGCCTTCTGGGTGTTTTTGTCTAATCAATTCTTAGAGTTCATTATCCTTTTGTCCAACGCAGAGTCTTACTCACGCTTATGCGAATGGGACTGCCCATGGTATGGGAGCATCGTTAATTACGGCTATGACTATCAGGCCCATGGTCACGAACGAGGTGATGCGGCGAACTGGGCCTTCTTTCCCGCATTACCACTAGTGGCTAGTCTTCTTGCAAAGCTGGGGCCTTGGACAGCGCAGACTGCGCTCGTAGTGGTTGCTAAGCTTTTTTTCTTCTTATCTATTTTTGCCTTCATTAAGTTCGCAACACTCTATGCTCCTAGGGTTTCCCCTTGGGTTGCCGGTGCCGTTGCGGGTCTGCATCCCTACGCGATATACGGCAATGTTGGCTATACCGAGTCCATGTTCCTGTTCTTTACCTGCCTAAGCTTTATTGCCCTCAAGCAGCGAAGATTCGAGGCGGCGGGGTTGGCAGGTGCTGTGCTTAGCGCCGTGCGCCCGACCGGGGTTATGTTCGGGCTAGCCTATTTGCTTGCAGCGCTGAGATCTGCCCCCAGTGCCGGGCCGCTGGAGCGTTTGCGAATGGGCTTCGGGCTGTTATTGGTTCCACTAGGGTTGTCACTCTTCATGGTCTTTTTGTACTATCGAATGGGTGATGGATTGGCGTTTTCCCATGTGCAAATTGCCTGGGAGCGCATACCGTCCAACCCCTTCAAATACATTGAGATTGGCATTCAGGCCTCTGACCAGATGGCCCAACTGTGGGCTTGGATGAGCGTGCTGGCACTCGTGATGATTGCCTACCTAATCCTCATTAAGGAGCACGGGCTCGCCGCATTCTCCCTGTTCGCCACTCTAATTCCACTTTCGACAGGCCTAGCCGCTATGCCGCGATACCTCCTGTGGCAGGCACCGTTGTTGTTAGTGATCGCTAAATGTCTAAGCATCAGCATAGTGACTTTGAATGGTACTAGAGGCTCTGTGGCCTCAGCTGCGGCTCATTCGCCCATATGGTGGCAAAGGGTGCCGTTGGCCGCGTTGGCGCTTCCAGTGAGTGTCTGGGGGCTGGCAGCGATGTATCAAGCATGGCTGCTGCGGGAGAGCTTTGTGGTATGAACATCAAATCCACTCTCGTTTTAGCATCGCTTGGCCTGTCACTGTTCTACATCTATGTGCTGGTATTACTCCTGAACCCCGCGGTGAGCGAGCAATACCAACGCTATTACATTAGTCGGGAGTCGCGCGTTAGCGCTGCCGAATTAGCCGCGCTCGATGAAATAGTCCCCGGGGAAGAGGTGGGGTTTGATTCGGGTAAGCTGGCCTTTGATGGTTGGTCGAACGCCGAACAGGAGTTTCGCTGGTCTCTTGGGCATAGTCCAAGCCTACATTTTGCCTTGGATGACACCGTGGATGCTGAGCGAGTAAGAGAGTTGGTATTACGCTTCCGCCCATTGGAGCGGCAGCGAGTCAGTATTCTAATCAACGAGCAGCCTGTACTTGCCGAGGAATACAGCGGCTCCAACATCTTCGACGTCGTAATCATAGTGCCTGCAGGCCTCTTGCGACAAGGCACTAATACCCTTCAATTCGAACTACCGGACGCCCGTCTTCCCGGTAATGGCGATACTCGTGAGCTCGGTCTCGCGCTGTTCAGTTTACGTTTCAAACAAGCCTAAACTGCTAGACCAGCCCTACTTTGCTAGTTGACGCCTAATTGCAGCCTAAGTAAGCTGCGATTCCTAATATTTAGATCACGTTGGGTAGATTGTGGGATTGAACCCACCAAATCCCTAGTTTTTAGCGTGAATTCAGACAGACTCCAGCCACAGAGAATTCTTCAGTGTTAAAAAAAGTCTTAATTGCAAACCGCGGCGAGATTGCGGTCCGGATTGCCCGCGCTTGCCGAGAGCTAGGCGTGCGCTCGGTCGCCATCTATACCGAGGCCGACCGCTATTCCCTTCATGTTAAGAAAGCCGATGAGGCTTATTCCGTTGGGCCAGACCCGCTGCAGGGTTATCTAAATCCCCATCAACTAGTTAACTTGGCCGTAGAGACAGGTTGCGATGGCCTGCACCCCGGTTACGGTTTCCTCTCCGAGAATGCAGAGCTGGCACAGATCTGCGAGCGGCGTGGGGTAAAGTTCATCGGCCCCGAGGCCCGCGTAATCAACTCCATGGGCAATAAGACGGAGGCGCGTCGCAGTGCCGAGAAGGCAGGCGTACCGGTTACCCCAGGAACCGATGGCAACCTAGTGGATGTCGCCGAGGCCCTCAAGGTGGCCAAGAAGATCGGCTATCCTATAATGCTCAAAGCCACTTCGGGCGGAGGCGGTCGCGGTATTCGTCGCTGCAACGATCCCAAAGAGCTACAACAGAATTATCAGCGCGTAATATCCGAGGCGACCAAAGCCTTCGGCAGCGCCGATGTATTCATGGAGAAATGCATCGTCGATCCGCGTCATATCGAGGTACAGATTCTCGCGGACTCCCAAGGCAACACCGTGCACCTGTTCGAGCGCGATTGTTCTATTCAGCGTCGCAACCAGAAACTAATCGAGCTGGCGCCTTCCCCACAATTGAATGACGAACAACGCAATTATATTGGCGAACTGTCGGTTAAGCTGGCCAAGGAAGTAGGCTACGAGAATGCCGGTA
This sequence comes from uncultured Gammaproteobacteria bacterium, assembly GCA_963977405.1. Classification (GTDB taxonomy): domain Bacteria; phylum Pseudomonadota; class Gammaproteobacteria; order Pseudomonadales; family Pseudohongiellaceae; genus UBA5078. The sequence continues at coordinate 35,127 of CAXBOY010000010.1, read as the reverse complement.
CGGTGGAGTTCCTGCTCGATAGTGACGGCAGCTTCTACTTCATGGAGATGAATACCCGTATTCAGGTAGAGCACACGATTACCGAGGAAATTACCGGTATCGATATCGTGCGCGAGCAGATCCGCATCGCTTCTGGTTTGCCTCTAAGTGTGGAGCAAAAGAGCATCACTTACTCTGGTTTTGCCGCACAGTTCCGCATTAACGCAGAAGATCCTAAGAACGGCTTCTTACCCAGCTTCGGCCGCATCTCGCGCTATTACTCGCCAGGTGGCCCTGGTGTACGTACCGATGCCGCGATCTACACAGGCTACACCATTCCGCCACACTACGATTCCATGTGTGCAAAGCTGGTGGTGTGGTCTCGTAACTGGGAGGAGCTCATTCAGCGTTCCTTACGCGCACTAGAAGATATGCAGATCTATGGCATTCAGACCACTAAGCAATATTACAAAGAAATCCTGAATCATCCGGATTTTCAGTCTGGTGATTTCAATACAGGTTTTGTGGAGGCGCATCCTGAGTTGACGCGCTACTCGACTAAGCGACGCCCTGAGTTCCTAGCGGCGGCAATCGCAGCGGCCATTGCCGCGCAGTCGGGTATGTAACTCATAGAGTTTCTGTAGGAGCGGGCTTGACCGCGAATGAGGCCCGAATAAAACAGATCTGTGGAAGAGGCAAGTTCTTCGCGGGCAGATGAATTAAATTGTAGGAGCGGGCTAGCCCGCGAAAGGATGGAGTAGGACATGAGCAAAAAGGTTCACATCACCGACGTCGTACTAAGAGACGGCAATCAGTCATTGATCGCAACACGTATGCGCATCGACGACATGCTGCCGATCTGTGCGGACTTGGACAAAGCCGGCTACTGGTCTTTAGAAGTTTGGGGCGGCGCAACGTTTGACTCATGCGTCCGATTCCTCAAGGAAGACCCATGGGAGCGACTTCGCACGCTTCGCAAAGCACTGCCGAATAGCCGTCTCCAGATGTTGCTACGTGGTCAGAACCTGCTTGGCTATCGTCACTATCCTGATGACGTAGTAGAGGCTTTTGTGGCCAAAGCGGCGTCGAATGGTATCGACGTATTCCGCATTTTTGATGCCTTGAACGATGTTCGCAATCTCGAAACCGCCATTGCAGCCACGATCAAAGCGGGTAAACATGCGCAAGGCACTATCTGCTACACCGCCAGCCCTGTGCACACGATCAAGGGTTTCGTGAAGCAAGCCAAACAGATGGCCAAGATGGGTTGCCACAGCATCGCGATCAAGGACATGGCAGGATTGTTGACCCCGGAGATCACTTTCAACCTCGTGACGGCGCTCAAGAAAGAAATCGATTTGCCTCTGTTCCTACACTCTCACTACACCTCTGGCATGGCGTCGATGTGTCAGCTCAAAGCCGTAGAGGCGGGCATCGATCATTTGGATACCGCGATCTCTGCCTTCGCGGGCGGCACTAGCCATCCGCCAACAGAGACTATGAAGGCCGTGCTCGAAGCGGCAGGTTATAAGACAGGCTTAGATGCGGAGTTGCTGGAAAAGATTGCCGCACACTTCCGCGAAGTGCGCCGTAAATACCATCAGTTCGAGAGCGAATACAATGGTGTGGACACTCAAGTGTTGCTGAGCCAGGTGCCCGGCGGCATGATGTCCAACCTAGCTAACCAGCTCAAGGAGCAGGGTGCGCTCGATCGTATTCAGGAAGTGTTCGCAGAGATTCCTCGCGTGCGTAAAGACTTAGGCTATCCGCCCCTAGTAACGCCTAGTTCGCAGATCGTCGGCACTCAAGCTGTGCTGAACGTGCTCTCTGGAAAGCGCTATGAAACCATCACCAATGAGGTGAAACGTTATCTTCAAGGCCATTACGGCGCCGCACCTGCCGAGGTGGATGAGACACTGCGCAAGCGCGCTATCGGCAAAGAAGAAGTAGTGGAATGCCGTCCTGCTGATCTATTGCAGCCGGAGCTGGACGCACTACGCGCAAAGATTGGTGAAGACGCCAAGTGCGAAGAGGACGTGCTCACATATGCCATGTTCCCGGACGTAGGCATGAGCTATTTACAGAATCGCAATAAGGGTACGCTAAAGCCCGAAGTTCTGCTGCCCGCGAATGCGAGCAACTCCGCGGCGAGCGTAGCACACGAGTTTAAGATCACGGTGCACGGCGAGACTTACGATATTCATGTTACTGGGGTTAGCCCCTCCGGCGAGAGCGAGCGTCGTTTCTATATGACGGTCGATGGCGAACCCGAAGAGATCACCCTGGAGTCTACCGGCGCTGCCGAGGCCGCAAGCGAGATCAAGCCTGGTCGTCGACCACGCGCTACTGCCCCAGGTCACGTCACCGCGACTATGCCTGGCAATGTCGTTGAAGTGCTCGTCGAGGAAGGGCAGAGTGTGAAGGCTGGCGATCCTGTGCTAGTCATCGAAGCGATGAAGATGGAGACAGAAATTAAGGCTCCTGTCGCGGGTAAGATCGCTAGCGTTCTCGTCAAGAAGGGCGACCGAATCACCCCAACAGAGATGCTGGTCGATATTCAGTCCTAAGACTTGTTATGCCGCTGGAGAATGCGCAATGTGTGCTCCAGCGGTGTTTCGGTATTTTAGGTCCAGAAACTCCTCGTATTAAAATTCAGTTTAATTCCTTTCTAATGTTTTTGCGCAATCGGTCAAGAAGGCATATGCTCGGCTGACGGTTCTTTCAAAAATACTAAAAAGAAAGGAAACGACAATGCCTAAGATAGCGAGCTTTAGCAGACGCAACTTCATGAAAAGCGCAGGCGTTACCGCGCTAGTTGGCACCCTCGGTGCTGGCAACTCCCAGGCGGCAAGCCCGCAGAAAGTCACGCAGAACGGCCCTTTTGACTTCGACACCCCCTATAATCGCACTGGTACTAATTGTTCGCGTTGGGACTCTCCAGCCAAGCGCTACCCCGCCGGACAGTTCAAGTATGGCATGGGTGTGGCCAGCATGGACTTCGAGGCGCCGCCTTGTATTACTGAGGCCTTGGCGGAGCGCTGCGAGCATCACACTTGGGGTTACATGAGTAGTACCGAATCCTTAGTGGATGCGGTGGTGCAATGGAGTGGTACCCGTCATGGGCTCGATCTCGATCCTAAGTCCGTCGTGCTCTCTACCGGTGTTTACCCTGGGGTGATCGCTGGATTGCGCACATTCTCTCCCCCTTCTACTAAAGTGCTAATGCTGACACCCATCTATGATGGCTTCTTCTACCATTGCCGGCATACTGGAGTGATTCCCAGTCAGAGTCCCTTGAAGCGAGTCAATGGCCGCTTCGAGATTGATTGGGAAGACTTGGAATCACGCATGACCCCCGATACCCATGCGATGATCGTGTGTAATCCGCAGAACCCGACTGGCAATGTGTGGACCCAGGAGGAGTTGCTGCGCATCGGCAGGCTCTGCCTTGAGCACAAGATCGTGGTGCTATCCGACGAGATACACTCGGACATCGTGCGCCCGGGGCAGCGCTATATTCCCTTCGCGAGCCTGCCAGATGAGGCTGTGGTAAATAACAGTGTCACTTTCAATGCCATCAGCAAGACCTTCAATATGGCCGGCATGAAGACCGCCTTTCTGTATTCTAAGAATCCTACACTTCTGGGCAGGATCGTGCAGAATCATCGCGCCGACCTTAATACCCTTGGGGTGACTGCGACAGAGGCCGCTTACAGGAATGGCGCTCCATGGTTCGATCAATTACTGCCGTACCTAGATGGCAATCACAGTTTCGTGGAGACCTATGTGCGGGACAATATGCCGCTAGTGGACTACCACAAAGCGGAAGGCACCTATCTGACTTGGCTGGACTTCAGCAAGGCCATCGCCGCCATCGGTGCGCCACAGATGGCATTAGAGAAAGGCTATTCAAGCCCCGAGCACTACCTGCAGGATTGGTTAGTCGAGCACTCTGGTGTGTACTTAAATCCCGGTGCTAATTACGGGCCTGGGGGTGAAGGTCATATGCGAATGAATCTTGGCTCTTCCCGGTTAATCGTAAAAGAGGCGTTCGACAGTATGGCGGCAGCTTTAAGGAAGGTATAAGTCATAACTAAATTATCAATGGTGCGAATACGCGAGGAGGTAAGGTGAAACTATCAAGAAGAGGCTTCATTGGCGCTCTTGGCTTGGGAGCTGCTGCGGGGGCGCTGTCGGGCTCAACACTGATTAGCCGACCAAGTTATGCGCAGACGCGTGCGGCGGCAATGTCAAAGGTCTACGACGGCGGCATCATGCAGCTCAATCAGAACGAGAGCGCGCGTGGGCCAGGCCAGAAGGTGCTCGAGGCAATCCGCGAGCATGCGACAAAGCGTGTTGGCCGTGGTTACTCTCCAGATCACGTCAATGAACTGCGTAGCGCTCTTGCTGACTACTACGCAGTTGGCAACGACAGTGTGCTACTAGCAACAGGGTCCACTCCATTATTAGAAGGGGCCGTGCATGCGTTTTGTTCCAGCGATAGGCCCCTAGTTACTGCCGTTCCTACCTACTCTACCAGTGCGCAGACAGCGCGCAGAATGGGTATTCCCGTAAAGGAAATACAGGTGGATGCGGGCATGAGTATCGACCTCGCTGGGATGGCGGCTGCGTCAAAAGGCGCAGGTCTTGTGTATTTATGTAATCCTAATAACCCTACTGGCACAGTGCATTCACCCGCCGCAGTGGAACGCTTCGTTAGACAGGTGCTAGCGCAGTCCCCGGACACACACATCTTGATCGACGAGGCCTATATCAATTATGTGGCTGACGGTCTGATGGAAACTGCCCTGCCATTGGCGAAGGAATTCCCCAACGTGTTTATCTCGCGCTCTTTCTCAAAAGCCCACGGACTGGCAGGTATGCGTGTAGGTTATGCCCTAGGGCAGGAAGAGACTCTCGATGCGATTAATGACGCGTGGGGTATGGGGGATGTGAATATGCTTGCCGCCGTCGCGGCAGTCACCGCATTCGAGGATCACGAGCATATCGCTTGGGAGCGCGAGGAGAATGCTCGCGTGCGTGCATTCACTACCGGGGTGTTCACCGAGCTAGGCTACGAAGTGCCTCCATCACAGACCAATCATCTGTTTGTGAATATTCGCATGCCCGCCGCCAAGTTTCGTGAGGCATGCATGGCCGAGAAAATCTCGGTAGGCCGGGACTTCCCCCCAATGCATAACAGCCACTGTCGGATTTCCTTGGGCAGTATGGAAGAGATGGAGATTGCGGCAGGGGTGTTTCGTCGAATGTTGACGAGTTAAGCAATAGTGCGCAATGACTCAAAAGGGGCGAGCTCGCAATTAGGGCTCGCCCCTTTTTATTAATCCACTTGCATTAGCACCGTGCCATTGCGTTTGGGAGTCTGCCCAGTATGAATCTTTGCTATCACCGTCATCGATGCGGCATCCACAGCGTAGGCAGCGTTGTCGCCAGCAGCGCCGATGTACACGGTCTTGCCGTCGGGAGTGAAAGTTATCCATTCAGGGTGTTGGCCGACGAAGACGCGGCCAATCTCCTTTAGGTCTGGCAAAGAATGTATATAGGCGTGGCTATAGACCTTGCTGGTCGACCATAAAGTCTTGCCATCTGGACTCACCCCTAGACCATGTGCGGGTGCACCCTGAAGGCCATCTAAATGGGCATGCTCTCCTTCAACAGCGGGATGCTCTATCCGTGCTATCTCTTTGCGAGTATTGAAGTCCACCACGGCAAAGCCGTGGAAGTCAGAAAGTTGCACATAGATATTCTTGGTGCTCCCATCGGCATTGGTGTCGAAAGTCATAGGGCGGATGCCAGAGCTCATCTCCAGCTTCCACGCTACTTCGTCCGTGCTGGTATCAATGACATTGATCATGCTGCGTTGAATCGAGCCTCCAACGGCGTAGCGCCCGTCGGGGGTTACGTAAACGTTATGAATGGCGCCATCCACAGGGACCGTTTTGATATTAGTGAGTGATGCCGTATCAATTATGTCTATGGCGCCGGGCATCTCCATGATCGCAACATAGACCTTGCTGCCATCTGGGGTGACCGAGATATTGTTTGGGCGACCACTCAAGCCAATGCGACGTTTTACGCGTAGGGTTCTAGAATCGATCACATCTAGACTATGCATGGTCTCATTGCTGAGGTAGATGGCACTGCCATCTGGTGCCGAGGTTACGCCATGAGGAATTTCTACATCGTCGATAGTCGCGACAACTGTATTTGAAACTGGATCGATAATACTGGAATTATCGCCGGCAGCATTGGTCTGAATGATGCGGACGACAGTGCCAGAGGCTGGGCGCCGTTCCGCCAAACCAGCTACCCAATCCGCCATAATACGCCACTCGGGGTCGCTGCGATTTGCGAAGTGTTTGCCACCGCCATGAAAGGGGTCACCGCCTGCGCTAGCCTCCAGTGGATGAGTTAGGAAGCGACTCTTGAGAGGGTCTGCCCCGGGAACCGTGAAGGCGCGAGCGGAGGCATAATTCATCCGCGACTGCTCCTCAGTCCAAAAATGGGCATGATCATCGAGTGGCTGCAGACGGAAGCCGCTGCTACGCGTATGGCATTGGATGCAGCGCACATTGTTGCCACGTTTGGCGAGGAAGATGGGTTGTACTTCGTTCTTGAAGAACTCGAAACTGGGTTCGACTGGGGGGCTTTGAGCGAAAGCCGAATTAGTCACCAAAACAGTGGTGAGAAGTGAGGCGGCGACGCCGAGTATATGACGTGACATAGTGGAGCTCCTGTCTGCAATTTTTATTGTGTAGAACTCTTGAGCTGCCCCGAGAATAGAACACGCTAACTGCATTAGCAATGCTCTCTCTGGATGCTATGTCACTAATGGGACGCCTCTAGCCAATGCGCCCAAAATTACGCGCCGTCTGTTCCCAGTAGACGATGTCTCGCCCCACTGCAGAGGCTAGCCCTTCTAATACCTTCGCAATTGCAGAGCTCGCCAGAAAGATCTCATACTGTGAGCGTTTGCGTCGGCCGGTAACCTGCTCTGTTACACTGAGATTGTGGTGCTCGCCATGTCCGTGCACCTGATAGGAGGTAAATCCTTCTACTTGTTCGAAGCTAAGTAGATAGTCGATAAGATTCTCTTCCAACTCAGGTGCCGTGTTGAGCACGAGCATGGTGAACTCTTCACTCAATTGTGCTTGTTGAATATCACTCATTTCTAGATACCTGTGCTTTGCAAAGTGCGGTGAAAGGCCTTGTAGATAATCGGCAGTAGGAACAAGGTCAATAGGGTTGAACTGATCAATCCGCCGATAACGACGATAGCCAGTGGGCGCTGAATCTCGGAACCTGGACCTGTGGCTAGAAGTAATGGCACGAGACCGAACGCACAGATCGTTGCTGTCATCATAACGGGGCGCAGTCTGCGCAGCGCACCTTCTGTGACCACCTCTGTGATCTCCATACCTTTAGCATGCAGCTGATTAAAATAAGTCATCATTACCACGCCATTGAGCACTGCGATTCCGAGTAGAGCAATAAAGCCAACGGAGGCGGGTACCGATAGGAACTCACCCGTGACCCATAGTGCGATTAAACCCCCAGTTAATGCGAAGGGGATATTAGATAGTACGATCAATGTCTGCTTGATTGAATGGAAGGTTAGGAACAATAAGAGTGCAATCAATGATAGTGCCAGGGGCACGACCAAAGTTAGTCGCGCTGCTGCACGCTGCTGATTTTCGAATTCGCCACCCCATTCGAGGCGATAGCCATCGGGCAGTTCGATGCGATCGGCGATTAATTGCTGCGCCTCAGCTACAAAGCCTACTAAGTCTCGCTCGGCAACGTCTGTACGGATGACAGAGAAGCGTTGGCCGGCTTCGCGTGAGATTGTGATAGGGCCTTCGACACGGGCAATGCTGGCAACATCTGCGAGCGGAATCAATTCACCGTTGGGCAGATCAATGAAGCTGTTGTTAAGCTGTGCCAGTCCATCTCCCTCTATACCTTCATAGCGCACCATTAGGGGCACTCGCGCAGTGCCTTCGATCACGCTACCAACTTCGAGGCCTTCGATCTCGGAGCGCAAACGCAACTGTAGTTCGTCGGCGTTCAAGCCTAGACGTCCAGCCAGCATTCTATCGACGGTGACCTGCAGGTATTGCGCGCCTTCGTTGATAGTGGCGCTGGTATCGATCGCGCCTGGAATGGTCTCGATTAGAGAGGCAATTTCCTGCGCGGATTGGTTCAAGGCGCTAAGGTCGGTACCAAACAGCTTGATAGCTACATCGCCTCGTGAGCCCGTCAGCATTTCTGACACGCGCATATCGATCGGCTGTGTAAAGCCATAGTTCAGCCCAACGAATTGCTCCATGACCTCGCGCAGATGATCTTCTAGCTCGGGCTTGGTGGCCACACGCCATTCTTCTACCGGGCGCAGCTGTAGAAAAATATCCGTCTCGTTCAAACCCATTGGGTCCATGCCCATCTCGTCGGAACCTATGCGCGAGACGATTCTTAGAATCTCCGGAACGTTTGCCATCAGTTCGCGCTCAACTTGTTGCACGATACGAATATTCGCTTCCAAACTGATGGAGGGAATGGTCTCCAGCTGAATCAGGATGTCACCCTCATCCATCGTCGGCATGAATGTCTTGCCCACTAAAGGAAATACCACCACGCTTGTCGCCAACAATAGTGCAGCACCTGTGAGCAGGAACACTGGGCGATGAAGAGCCTTCTTGAGTAGAGGACGATAGATCGCCGTGAGTTTTCGGCTTAGCCAAGGCTCGTCATGTCCATCGGCGCGTACCAAGAAAGAGGCGACTACGGGTATCAATGTCAAAGACAGGACCAGTGAACCCAACAGGGCAAACACGATAGTCATTGTCACCGGACCAAATAGTTTACCTTCCAAGCCTTCTAGTGTGAGCAAGGGGAGGAACACGATAACGATAATGATGATGCCTGAGGTTACAGGAAGCGCCACGTCTCTTACTGCGCGGTAAATGATATGTAGGTTCGGTAATTTGCGCCCGCCTTTGGGTTGATGCGCTAGCGATGAGACGATGTTCTCGACTATCACGATAGAGGAGTCCACCAACATCCCGATGGCGATGACGAGCCCGCCCAGACTCATTAGGTTAGCGGACATATTCAGCTGGCCCATCATAAGGAAGGTAAACAAAGCCGATAGTGGCAATATCACTGCGACGGTGAGCGCTGCGCGGACATTGCCGAGGAATAGGCCTAGCAGGATGACAACTAACACCACCGCCTCGAGCAGGGCTTGCGATACTGTGCCCACGGCACTCTCGATCAGTACTGTCCGGTCGTAGAACACGTTGATGCTGGTGCCCTCGGGCAGGGTTGTTTCTAACTCTACCATCTTATCTTTCACACCCTGCACTACGTCACGAGAGTTAGCGCCCCGCAGTCCGATCACAAGGCCTTGCACAGCCTCGGCACCACCATCAGCAGTCACCGCGCCGTAGCGCTCCATTGCTCCAGTGGTGATATTGGCGACTTGCGAGAGCATGACTTTCTCGCCTTCGGCATTGTTAACCAGCGTGTTGCCGATGTCCTCACGATTGCTTATGGCGCCAGTTACGCGCACCAGAATGACTTCTTCGCCTTGGCTGATGCGTCCAGCACCATCGTTCTTGTTGTTCATTTCCAGCGCGTCGATGATATCGAGTGTACTGACCCCCAATGCCGTCATTGCGTCACGATTGGGCTGAACCTCATAAGTGCGAATAAAGCCGCCGAGTGAGTTCACATCCGCAACCCCTGGCACAGTGCGCAGCGCTGGGCGAATGGTCCAATCCAGTAAGAAGCGTTTGTCCTCTAGCGTTAGCGAATCGCTCTCGATGGTGAACATGAACATGTCGCCTAGTGGCGTGCTCATGGGTGCCAAACCGCCGCTGATTCCGCTGGGAAGATTACCCCACACGTTGTTCAGGCGCTCCGTAACCTGCTGGCGTGCCCAGTAGATATCGGTGCCGTCTTCGAAGTCTAGGGTAATGGAGGTGAGCGCATATTTAGAGATAGAGCGCAGCATCGATTGGAAGGGAATGCCCAATAGCTCCACTTCTACAGGCTGAGTGATTAGAGACTCTACTTCCTCCGGCGTCATGCCCGGTGCCTTGATGATGATTTTCACTTGCGTAGGCGAGATATCCGGAAACGCGTCGATAGGGATATTCATCAACGCACGAACACCAAACCCCGTCAGAAGCAACGAAAGGAGGATGACTAATAAGCGCTGACTTAGCGACGATTGTACGAGTGAGGCTAACATTATTCGCCACTCCCTAGACCGAGTTGAATTCCCTTAAGAACGGCACTGCCCTGTATTGCAATCAGCTCACCAGCGCGCAGGCCGGTTTCTGCTAAGTAATCTGCGCCCACAGAGAGCAGGCTGAGTTCACGGGCTTCTACACCAGAGTTAGTCCGCACATAGACGGTGGCGACATTGCCGCTGTGCACCACGGCGCGATCGGGAACTAAGATGCCTTGGCGTGAAGGCGGTAGTACGACGGAAATAATTTGGCCAGTTGTGAAGCTACTCTCGCTATCAAATTCCGCGAACAGTTCGATGGTCTGATTACTGCTGTCGATCACGAAGTCTTTCTGGCGCAGAGTAAGGGTCTCGCCGGTGCCAGCCACGGTAAAGGTCTGGCCGATTTCCATGTCGGTCGCGAAACGTCCCGGCACATGAATGCTGATCCAGCGGCGCTCGCCCGAGTTGAGGAAAGCCAGAGGCATATTGGCCTCTACATAGTCTCCAACACTGCCCATGCGCTGCGTTAGCACTGCGCCTACCGGTGCAAGCAATACATACGTTCCAAGGCCTGTGCCATTTTCCCGTAGGGCGTTCAACCGTGACTCGTTGAAGCCTGCCAGGCTAAGTTGTGCGCGAGCGCTCCTCTCGGTGAAGGCTGCTCGTTGTGCTTGATTACGCGTCTGGATTAGTCGTTGCTGTGCAATGATGCCTTGATCAAACAGTGCCTGATCCTTCGTTAATTCAAATTGCGTACTGTCCATTTCCGCAAGCGCAGCTATCCAATCATTTTGTACGCTAAGGATCTCGGGGCTGCGAATAGTCACGAGAGTCTGTCCTGCAGTTACGGCATTGCCAGCGCTTTGCTGCCACTGTTCAATCACGCCAGAGTAACGTGCGCTGAGTGTCGTCACTGTATCTGGCGAATTGATCACGGTGGCAGGAAAGCGCGCACCGGCATTGTTGTCCAATGCCTGCACTGGAGCGAAGACGATTCCCATGCGGCTTATATCGGTGTCCGATATTGCGAGGTTTTCCTGCGCGAAGAGTGAGGGGGTGAAAAGCGCGAGAAGAACTAGGGTATGGCACTTCTTGAAAGTTGACTTCATGGGAGGACTCCGATGATCTGATTAGATTCTGTGATCAGTCTTTGATACTGCATTGACAGGGTTTCGAATTCTTTGGCGGTAGCGCGAGCTTGTTGCATCGCGATCACAACGCGGCTGATATCGGTCTCGCCTAGCTCGAAGGCGTTGCGGGCCATATCCCATTGCGCTCGTGAGAGAGAAGCTTGTTCTTCGCTCAGAGGTAGCGCTTGGTCGAGGGTGAACAGTTGATGTTCAACCTCGTGGAGTTGGGCGTTGAGCTCGCGCAGCGCGGTGAAGTACTGCACTTCTGCATCGACTTTCGCGCGACGTGCGGCACTACCCGCCGCTCCAACGAATGACTTGCCGCCGAAGGGGATGCTGACCGAGATCGCGAGGGCATTCTCGTAGTCGGCATAGGCGTTTGCTTTCTGGCGGCGTGAGCCAATAGTGAGAGTGGGGTTGCCCTTTGCAGCAGTTTCGGCTTTGCGGATATTAGCGTCCTGCAGGTCCACGCTGCTTTGTAAATATTGCAACATGGGATGGTTTGGGGTGACCTCTTCGGACGCGATAAGTGTTTCGGTATGCGGGTTAGCTGGCACTTCGCTCAGTCCGGTTAAAACCGCGTAGCTGCGTTCGGCATCGACCTTCATCGCATCTGCATCCAGCTCGTTACGTTGTTGGGAAAGTAGGAGATTACGCGCCTGCATTACGTCGAGCTCCGCAACTTCTCCTGCTGCGAAAAGGGCTTCTACGATGCGTAGTAATTCTTTGGCGTCTTGCGTAGCCTGTTGCTCTACGGTCAATAACATCTCTGCCTCGTGAAAGTCCGCGAGACTAGCTCTTAGCTTACCCGCGGTGTCTAACTTGAACTGTGCCTGCCAGTCGCTCGCTTGGGTAGAGTAGCTTTGCCCAAGCGCTTGCATGTCTTTACGCTCGCCTGGTCGCCACAGAGGCAGGGCAACACCATAGGTTAGCTCGGTCTGCCCGAGATTGGTGAGAGAGCGATCGTCTAAATAATCCAGTTCTGCGCTGGGGCGCCCCGCTATCCAGCTTTGCCCTACGCCTTGGTGATTCTTAACCTCTTCGCTACGTGCTGAGATCTCGCGGTAAGCCGGCGACTGCAGCATGGCCTGCTCGAGGATTGCATCGAACTGCAATGCTTCACTCTTGCTCAGGTGAATATGGTCGATCTCTTGGGACCAAGCTGGGCCCGCCATCATGGACATAAAACTGAGTGCTATTAATGAGGGAGTGCGGATGATTTTCACCTTTGTATAACCCACTTTATTAATGATGAATGCATCCTAACCGGGACTATGTGAAAAAATTGTCAAACGGGTTTTTTCACTTTTTTTTGACATGCTTTATGTCTAACTGCCACTCTGTGAGAATCAACGGAAAGAGCGACGCAGCAGCGTTATACATCCACCTGATAGGAGTGCGTTGGTGAAAGTGTTAGTGGTCGAAGATAATCGAGATATCGCGGCGAATATCGCCGACTACCTAGAGCCAAAAGGGCACGTTCTGGATTTCGCCGCAAATGGTCAGCTAGGTTTGCAACTCGCCACGAACGAGCGCTATGACGTGATCGTTTTGGATATCATGCTGCCAGGGCTCGATGGCATGACTCTATGTCGGCGCTTGCGAACGGAGGCACGAGTCGATACGCCAGTGCTGATGCTTACCGCGCGTGACCAACTAAACGATAAACTCGAGGGTTTCCAAGTTGGAGCCGATGACTATCTAGTAAAGCCTTTCTCCGTCAAGGAGTTAGAGGTGCGCCTAGAAGCGCTCGTTAAGCGAAGTCAACATAAAGGGGCAATTCGTCTGCTGCAGGTTGCGGATTTGCAGTATGACCCTGACACGATGTCGGCAACTCGAGATGGAAAATCATTGGAGCTCAATCCAATTCAGCGCAAACTGCTGGAAACCTTACTGCTTAACACTCATCGTGTGGTATCCCGTGAGGAGCTAGAAACTCTGATTTGGGGCGATGAACTGCCGGATAACGATGTGCTCCGGACCCATATTTACCACTTGCGCAATATTGTCGATAAGCCCTTCGCAGTAAAGCTAATTCACACCGTGCATGGTGCAGGCTACCGACTTCAAAATGACTAACGAAGTCGCAATAGTTTTCCATTGGGGAAGAAGATGAAACTGAGAACTGGCAGCCTGCGCTTTCGAGTGCTGTTGGCCCTAGTATTGATAGTTAGCGTAACCAGTTTTCTGTTTGCTGGCGGTGTCTTAGTTATCAAGGCTCAGTTGGAGGCCGTAATTTTTGGCGAGATGGCCGAGCGTCAATTCGATGCCTTGATTGAACAGGTTGAGCAGGGCACTTATCACAATTCAGACTTGTTTAACGGCTGGCAGTTCTACTTCGGCGATGGGCTTGCCGATGTGCCCGATGAGATCGCACTCTTGCCCCTCGGCGCGCACCACAGTGTCCGGGTAGGAGATTCTGTCTTGCAGACCCAAGTTGGGGAGCTGCACGGCAGACCTGCCTATCTTACTTATGACATCACTGAGTGGGAGGACCAGGAGCATCGTGTGTTGATAATGTTGCTATACGGTCTTGGCGTAGTGCTCGTGGCCGCTCTTATCATGGGGTTCACCGCGACTAGTGCTATTTTGGCTCCAGTGCGCCGCCTCTCAGATCGACTTGCAGCGATCCAACCCGGTGAGCGCAGCCTGCGCATTGCGCAGGAGTATCAAGGTACGGAGATCGGTCAAATCGCGGCAGCTTTCGATAAATACATGGAGCGCTTGGACCAGTTCGTTGATCGTGAGCGTTCATTTACAGCTGCTGCTAGCCACGAGTTACGCACACCACTCTCTGTGATGATGGGCGCCGTGGACGTGTTGGCGGTCAATGAACAGACCGCTGCGTCTAAAAGGGCAATCGAGCGCATTAAGCGAGCCTGTAGTGAGATGTTAGCGTTCATCGAAGCCACACTTTACATGTCGCGGGAGGATGCTGGCCAGATCGACCAATCAGCTCCGGCCGATATCAGCGCCATCGTATCGCGACTTCTCGATGACAACCAAGAGCAGATTCGTGCCCACAACATCCACGTTGAAACACAATTCGATGGCATTCCAGCGCTCAATACTCCAAGTAGTTTGCTGCAGATAAGTATCGGCAATCTTCTGCGTAACGCCATTGAACATACACAAGAAGGTAAAATTAGAATTGCTGTGAACTCCACCAGTCTTACAATTAGCGACACCGGGGAGGGCATACCCGCAGACAAGCTTCAGGAGGTATTCGACCGAAGTTATACAACTAAGGCAGGCGGCACAGGTCTTGGCCTAAACCTCGTGAGAAGAATCTGCAATCGTTTTCACTGGCAGATCGATATTGAGAGTGACAGCGGAGCAGGCACAACCGTGAAGATCTCCTTTTGATGCGACAACGTGTCGCATTGCTTGTGCGAATAGCGCGAGTAAGATGGCAATACTCATTGAGGCAAACTTCTAGGTTTGTGATGTGATCGCTCGGGATAGTAGGAACTTCAATCCGGTTAGTTTTTCTAACCGGATTTTTTTTAACCTAGTCGTCGTTAAGTGAGCTGTTTCCTCAATTGTGTAGCGGCCTCCACCATATTAATTAAGGCAGGCGCGACTTCATCCCATTGCCTTGTTTTTAATCCACAGTCCGGATTGACCCATAGTCTCGCGGCCGGAATACGCAGCGCTGCCTTACTCATTAGCTGCACCATATGCGCAACCTCCGGAACATTAGGTGAGTGGATGTCATATACACCAGGCCCGATACTATTGGGGTAGGCGAACTCGTCGAATGCGTCGAGCAACTCCATGTCCGACCGAGAGGTCTCTATCGTGATGACATCAGCGTCGAGAGCGGCGATTGCACTCATGATGTCGTTGAACTCCGAGTAGCACATATGGGTATGAATCTGAGTGGCATCGGCGACACCGTTCGCGCTGAGTCGGAAACATTCTACTGCCCACTCCAAATAGTCCCCCCATTGACTTCGTCGTAGAGGCAAGCCTTCACGTAGAGCCGCCTCATCTATCTGAATTATTTGTATGTCCTCTCGTTCCAAGTCGAGCACTTCCTCGCGTATTGCTAAGGCTAGTTGCAGGCAGGTCTGAGCGCGTGGCTGATCGTCACGCACGAAAGACCAGTTCAGCATCGTCACCGGTCCGGTTAACATGCCCTTCACGGGTTTGAGTGTCTGCGACTGTGCATAGGCCGTCCATGCCACAGTTATGGGGGCTGTCCGCGACACGTCACCGAACAGGATAGGAGGTTTCACACAGCGTGAGCCGTAGGACTGCACCCATCCATAATCACTTCGCGCGAACCCCTCAAGATGCTCGCTAAAGTATTCCACCATGTCATTGCGCTCGGCCTCGCCATGGACGAGTACGTCGAGCCCGATTGCTTCCTGACGTTGTAGGCAGTCGCGAATCTCCTGCTGGAGGAAATTTTCATACTCTTTCTCCGTCAGCTCGCCTTGGCGAAAGCGCTTACGTGCTTGACGGATCAGCTTGGTCTGGGGAAAGGAGCCGATACTGGTCGTCGGGTATAGAGGTAGGGAGAGGGCCTGTTGCTGTAGCGCGGCGCGAATTTCGAATGGCGATTGTCGACATGCCATTCCTGGCTCTACCGTGGCCGATGCTTCGCGAACGGCTTGAGAGCATGTTCTTGTAGAAGATTTTCTCGCAGCAACGGCAGCAGCGTTGCTGGAGAGGGCATCGGTATAGAGTTCGCGACCGTGTCGCAGGGCTCCAGCGACAGTTTGCAATTCCTCGAGCTTCTGTACGGCGAAGGCAAGCCAATCACGCACAGCTGGATCGAGCCTAGACTCCTGTTCAAGATCGACGGGCACGTGTAGTAAAGAGCAAGACGGTGCTAACCATAAACGATCTTGTAATCGTTTAGCGATTGGTTCCAACCAATCAAGTAGTAAAGTGAGATCGCTCTTCCAGATATTTCGGCCATTGATGATGCCAAGGGAAAGGACCTTATGAATAGGTAGCCAGTCAATTACCTTGTCGATTTCACCGCGCCCATTGATCGCGTCTACGTGCAAACCATCCACTGGAAGTTCGCAGGCAAGCTGAAGATTGTCTTGCAATTCACCGAAGTAGGTGGCGAGCAGCAACTTAAGGCCAGTGCTTCGCAATTCGTGATAGGCCTGTTCGAAGGCGCGTTGCCATTGCGGTTCGAGTTCGGTAACTAGTATCGGCTCGTCTATTTGTACCCATTCCACGCCGGTCGCTTGTAAGGCTTCAAGTAGTGCTTTGTATTCCCGTAGTAATTGAGGTAGCAGACGCAGGCGTTCGCTGCCATCGCGTGCCTTGCCTAGGCGGAGATAGCTCAACGGTCCAATGATAACTGGCTTGGCATTAATGCCTTGCGTTCGCGCCTCAACTATTTGGCTCAGAAGGCGCGAAGGATCTAGGTGGAAGCGTGTGTCGGCATCGAATTCCGGCACGATATAGTGATAGTTGCTGTCGAACCATTTGGTGAGCTCGCCAGCAGCAAGGTCTTGTTCTTTAGCGTCTTGCGGCGCTCGGCCCCGGGCAAGTCGGAAGTATTCCTCCAAGTCGCTTCCTTGCAATGCGCGAATTCGCGCAGGGAGGTTGCCGAGGGTGAAACTCATGTCGAGTACCTGATCGTAGAGTGAGAAATCTCCCACGGGTACTAGGTCTAATTCCTGTTGTTGCTGCCAGTGCAGCGAGCGCAGTCCGGCAGCGGATTCCTCTAGCGCTTCGCTAGTGCTATCTCCTCGCCAATAAGACTCGAGCGCGAACTTGAGTTCGCGCTGTGCGCCGATGCGAGGAAATCCGAGGTTGTGAATCAATGGCATTGTATTTCTCCCTAATGTATCGAGACTGCATCTTAGGGTTTACGAATAATGAATAAAAATGGTAAAAATGCATAAATCTATGAATAGTGCTCATGTATTGAGAGAAGGAAGAAAGGATGTTAGAACGCAGTCACCTCGCAATAATCGCCGCTGTTGATGCACGTGGAACCTTAACGGAGGCCGCGACTAGCCTACATCTAAGTCAGTCCGCGCTAAGTCATGCAATCCGCAAACTAGAGAATCAGCTCGGGACGCCCCTTTGGCAGAAAGAGGGCCGCTTACTGCGGCTAACACAGGCTGGTGAGCAGCTATTGCAGTTGGCTAAGCGTCTACTTCCACAGTTCGAACATGCGGAGCAATTACTTAGGCAATATGCCCGTGGGCAGCGCGGCACCCTGCGCATCGGCATGGAGTGTCATCCTTGCTATCAGTGGCTACTTAAGGTTATTGCACCGTTCTTGGAGCAATGGCCGGATGTGGATGTGGACGTTAAGCAGAAGTTCCAGTTCGGGGGTATTGGTGCTCTGTTCAGTCATGACATCGACATTCTAGTGACACCAGACCCGTTGCAACAGAAAGGCTTGAACTACACGCCGGTGTTTGCTTACGAACAGGTGTTGGTAGTGGCCAAGCATCATGTACTTGCCGAAAAAGCATTTGTGCGCCCAGAGGACTTGTGTAGCGAAACACTGATCAGTTATCCGGTAGAGCGCGAGCGCCTGGACATTTATGCCGAGTTCCTCACGCCCGCTAAATGTGCGCCACGCGAACACAAGGAGATCGAGGCTACCAACATCATGCTGCAGATGGTGGCAGCCGGTCGCGGCGTCGCTGCGTTGCCGCGCTGGCTGGTAGAGGAGTATGCTCAAACTATGGATATTCGCCCTATGCGTTTGGGCAACATCGGTATCTCTAAGCAGATATTTTTAGGCGTGCGGCGCAGCGATGAGGAACTCGAGTACCTGAAGGGGTTTATTGACTTGGCCGGACATGTCTAGCACTTACTCATATGAGATCGCTATCTGCCTTCGTGATATACAAAGAGTTGCGTATCCACTCATAGTCGAGAGAGGTGTCGTAGGCATGCATGAGCAGCTGCACGCAATGGCTATGGCTAATATTCTCCCAGCTTAGTTGCGTCAGTATCTCGACCAAGGCGGCATCACCCTCCATCCACATAGAAATACTCGTGCAATTTCCTTGCATCGCGATGAAACGAGTCTGCTGGAGCAGGTTCTCGATGCTCGTAGTGGAAATGCCATCCCACAATACATCGCATATCCATAGCACTCCTTCTTTCTTTCGCAGCACAGCCCAACAGGCGAGCTCCCCCGCGCTATCAATTACATGCAAGTAGATATAGTCCTGTACGTCTGGCCGCTGTAGGAAGCGCCATGACACCCATTCAGAGTTTCGACGACACGAGAGAGTGTAGCGCTCAGCGCATCGTAGCCAAAGCGCATCGAGGGCTTTGCGCTCGGGAAGACCGCTGTGCACTAAAGAGTTAGGAGGACAGTCACATGGAAGATGTTGCCATAGCTGAATAGGACGCTGTTTGCCATGCAGTGGAGTCAGTGTCTGATGTAGGCCGCTTAAGGTGGCACTGGGAAAGCCGAAGAGGAGTTTAAGCTCATTGTGCTCGCGCTGGGCCCGATGAAAGGCCGCGATGGTCTTGAGCATGGCGCGTCCGTGGGCTACCTCGGGCAATCGCAAGGCGAAGGCATCGCCGGCATGGGCTACTTGCCAGTCGCCGTGCGGGCTGGACCAAGTGATGGGATGTGCGGCGAGATGAGTAAGCACGCGCTGTTGATCGTCCACCGCAAGCCACGCCATGGCCTTGCCGTCGTGCAAGTACTTCCAGCACCAATAACGTTCATCCCTCACTAGGCCGAAACTAGCGTTGAAACCGGCCATGATGCCGAACTCATCATCGCTTCGATATGCTCTAACGGTCAAGCTCATGCAGGGGGCCATTCGATGTCAGTCTCGAGTAGACAGACGCGAGCAAACTGGTCACAGATGTCTAGCCAGTCTTGAAAGCCGGCGAGTGAATGCAGGAAGCGTTCGGGCTGGAAGATGAACGAAGCAATCGCGATTGTGTATAGGCGGCACTGCTCACAGTTCACATTGGGCATGCAGCATTTTGCATCACTAGGCTGCATGTCGACGCGATAGCCTTGATGCCAAGCAAAGTTGCGGCCATTGCAATTACGAGCCACGCCATGGTCGTCGAGCTCATAGAGTGGCTTTGGGTCAGTTAGCGCGTCATTGAATGCGCGCGTCTGAATTACCGTGCCGGGATACTGCGCGATCAACTCATTTACCACGCCCCGGGAACGATGCAAAGACTCAGCATTGAACAACATATTGCTGTTGTCAGAGCTGATGCGAAAGAAGCCGTCGTCGTTGCTCGCGCCACTAGCAAGCTTGTCGAGGTAAGTCTGCGTGGGCGAGAAATAATTGAACATAATGCGATGACCGTAGTCATTCATGATGCGCACTACGCCGGGTAACTGCGAGAGATTATTCGGATTTATAGTAAAGACGAAGCGCACCCGAGGGTCATTCGCGAAGTTGCGAATGGATTTCCAGAACACATTGCCGCCACGAAAATGCGCAGTAGAGTCCTCGTCTCCCCAAACTGAAATCTGAATGGAGTAGGGAATGTCGGGGCGAATGCGAATAGTGCCATTAGTATGGATGGAGCCGCGTGGAATGTGTGCGGAGGCCCGTAATAAGCGCTCCTGCGACAGCGCCGGTTCTGCTCCGGCAAAGAAACCGAAACTCACCCCTGCCACGGCTTGGGCTTCAAAGAATTTCTCCCAAGCATCGTCATCCGTGACCTCCGTGGCGTTCTTGTAGTCATCACCCTCGAAATAGAAACAGCCTTCGCAGAATAGATTACAACGCGAGGTCAGATCGTAATTGTTCGATTTCCTCAACACTTTGCGGATAAGACGTGAGCGCTGATAGCGCGGTTTTAAGCTGGGTTTCTGCTTTAAAAATTGTTCAATGCGGCGGGTATTATCCCGCAGAGAGTGTTCGGTGTTACTCATGAGGCTTCCTATCCATCATATGATAATGTACTTCGGTTCGAGCGTATGGCTCGCCGAGAAACGCATCATAGAAGGGATAGGAGAACTTAAAAAATGCTAATAATTCATGAGTCCATGAACAGGATTCATAGATGAAAGTTTGGGATTCAAGCACTGAAGTGCTAGGCGATAGTTTTCTCTATCTTCAGACCAATGAACTGTCCCGCAATCATCGCCGCCACGAATAGAAATATATCGGGGTTAAGCGACGCAAGTCCGGCGATAGCAGGGCCAGGACAAAGGCCTGCTAGGCCCCAACCAATACCAAACAATACAGCCCCAGTGATCAGGGGCGTATCCAGTGTCTTTTTTGTCGGCAGTGTGAATTTTTCGGCGAGAAGCGGATGAGCCTTTTTCGTTATTAGAGGAAAGCCAATAACGGTAAATGCTAGTGCGCTACCCATTACCAACGCCAGCGTTAAATCCCATTGCCCAGCAATGTCGAGAAAGCCAATTACACGTGCAGGATTGATCATCTCGGAGATGGCAAGACCAAGCCCGAATACGATCCCGCTTAGAAGGGCGGCTAGTGAAGTTTTCATGATAATAGGTGCCTCGTGACGAATACGGTAATTACCGCGACAGCCATAAATGTGGCGGTGGAGACGATGGAGCGCGGTGAGCGCCTAGCGATGCCGCAGACTCCATGCCCGGAGGTGCACCCTGAGCCAAGGCGGGTGCCTATGCCCACTAGCAGGCCGGCCAAGACGAGTAACGGACCGCTGGCCTGCATCTCGATAGGCAGGGCTCGATCGAAGGCAAACTGATAGAGGACGGCGCCGAGGATCAGGCCTCCAATAAACGCTGCGCGCCAAGGCAGCCCATCTTGCTTGTTCCAAGTAATAACGCCAGTCAAGATACCGGAAATGCCGGTTATGCGACCGAGCAGGAGTAGCATCAATAGGCTCGAGATGCCAATTAAGCTGCCACCGATTAAGCCGCCTACGATATTAGGTTCTAGCATTGATAGTTCTCCTTCAAAGTAAACAAGGTGTTTGGACGCAATCGCTTCAACAATGGATGCAACTCTAGCAACAAATGCTTAAATCCTGCTTAAACCTTGCATTTATTATGCGGTGCACAGAACCGAACAAGCGAGGGTTTATTTCAATCGATAGAAGGAATTATTGTTTTATATCAACACTGCTGCAAGCGGGTCCAGTAGGCGTAGACAGCCGATAGAAGAGTGTTTATTCTGACCTCCACTCCAGTATTGATATTTAGATGGGACCCTATGAGCCTTTATAAGAAATTGTTTGTTGTAATCGACCCTACTAGTAAAAAGCAACCGGCCTTACTGCGCTCTGCAGACATCTCCGCAAAGAGCAAAGGCAAGGTCACGGCGTTTTCCGCCGTCTACAAACCAATCGAAGAAATGGGCAATTCGCACTCTCGAAAAGTGGGTAAGCAGGCGGAGCTAAAGGCTTGGAAGGAAAAGGTCACAGCAATGGCCGCACCTTACAAGGCCAAAGGTGTGAAGATTTCCCAAGATTGTGCTTGGACCTCCGATTGGTATGCCGCTGTTAGTCGGGCTGCACTGCGCGCGGACGCTGATTTGGTCATTAAGTCGACCTTCCGCCACGGCAAGCTCAAGCGCTTGCTCCATAGTACCTCCGACTTCACCATCATGCGCCACAGCCCAGCGCCAGTGTTATTGGTGCGAGAGCGTAAGAGCTTTAGCGGGAAGGCAATTGTCGCCGCCTTGGATATCGAGTCGAAAGATGAAGGGCATATCGGATTGAACAACTCGGTCATGAAGCACGCGCACGAGATGGCCGATTTTACTGGCCTGCCCCTACATGTCATCGCAGCGACTTCGCGTAAGCCTGACTTTAGCCATTTAATCGAGGGCGAAGAGGCACATCCTGACGGTCCTGAAGCGACACTCGCATACGCCTTCGGTGTGGAGCGCGCGCATTTTCATATGGTGCGAGGCGATGCTAAGCGCGTTATTCCGGAGCGCGCTCACTTCCTCAAGGCCGACATGGTCGTGCTTGGGGTTTCCAAGCGCAGCGGAGCGAAGGGCGTGCTTGTAGGTACTACCGCACAGAAGATTCTCGATAAACTCGACTGCGACGTCTTAGCAGTCAACTAAGCCTGCGCTGCTACGCCTGTTTCTGGGCGTAGCAGCGGGCTTTCTCGCGCAACCTCTCTCCATCCTGCTCTTATTTGATCTAGCACAATGAGGCATGCGCTAAAGTCTCTATAATTACTCCATACATCGGTTCGATACGTTTACCGAACCCGCATTTTAAGTAAATTAGCGAGTGGATATGAAAAGACGATCATTTGTGAAGAATCTTACTGCCGCCTCGCTTCTGCTTAGCAATGCTCCTAGTGCGTTGAGCGCACAGATGATGCAACGCATAGAGCCCGCAATTGCGACCTCCGGTTTCATGCCCGATATAGAGATAGTCTTGCGTGCGGTTCTTGGCCAAGCCAATCTGCGTGAAGGGACAGCAACCCAGCTATGGCGCTTCACCGGCGAGATCATGAAAGGGGACCCCAGCGCGCTTAGCTATCTAGACGGCTCAGGGCATCTTCCGATTATTCGTGTTAGGCGCGGGCAGAGAATTCGCATTCATTTCGAAAATCAATTGCCCGAGCAAAGCATCGTGCATTGGCATGGTTTGAATATTGAACAGCGCATGGATGGACATCCGATGTATGCCATCGAGCCAGGCGAGCGCTATGTTTACGAGATTGCCATCGACAATCGAGCCGGTACTTACTGGTTCCACCCTCATCCACACGAGCGCACGTCATTCCAGGTCTATCAAGGTCTGAGCGGAATGCTGATCGTGCACGATGACCAAGAAGATGCCCTCAATCTGCCGCAAGGTGAGCAAGAAATACCCTTGATGATTCAAGAGCGCACTTTCGATTCTGACAATCAATTCGTCTACATAGGCAATATGCGTCACAACTGGATGATGGGTTTCAGTGGCGACTATGTGTTGGTAAATGGTCGAGTAGGCTATAGCAAGACGGTGTCTCGTACCGCACATCGATTGCGCATCATCAACACATCTAACGCTAGCCTTTACCACCTGCGCTGGAGCGACGGTGGCGATTTCAGGGTCATCGGCACCGATGGCGGCTTGCTCGAGAGCGCGGTTGAACAATCTGCGTTAACCCTGGGGGTGGGCGAGAGAGTAGATGTCTGGGTAGATTTTTCAGCCAAAGCCGCAGGCAATGTTGTGCAGCTCTTGGCCGAATCCTATACGCCTTCGCTGCAGAATTTTACTGCCGAGCAAGGCGGCGCAACGATGCAAGGAAATGCGCGTCCTATAGCGAGTTTTCAATGTGATAGCGGTGCGGCCGTGACAGTTGCGCCTCCAACGCAGCTGAGTACTTATCCCGCTCTAAGTGAAGATGAGGCTATTAATTCTAGCGCGGCAAGAGAGGTCCGGATCTCGATGATGCGTGGTAGTTTCTATCTCAATAACCGCACCTTCGGCGGCATGCAGGATGTGCCCGAAGAGAATGTGGTCAAACTCAATAGCACGGAGGTGTGGGAGTTTACTAACGACGCATCGATGGGCATGGGTATGGGCATGGGGGGGATGATGCAGATGGCGCACCCCATGCACGTGCATAACGTGCAGTTCAAAGTACTCTCTCGAACTAGACAAAGTGTGCAATCGGCACTGCATCAGCACCTGAGCGCAGGCTTTACAGATTATGGTTTGAAAGATGTCGTGTTAGTGCTACCTGGCGAGAGGGTGAGGGTCTTGATGAAGTTTGAGAATCACACGGGCATTTATCTATATCACTGCCACATTCTCGAACACGAAGACTTGGGGATGATGCAAAATTTCCGCGTAGAAGCCTAAGCCCACAAAGGGTTCTATGTCAGGAGTTTTCAGTAGGCTTAAGGATTGCTTCTAGCGCCTCGCTTAGCTGCGAGTACTGCCACTGAAACCCAATTTGCTGGAGGCGTTGGGGCAGTGCCTTTGTGCTGCCCAAAAGTAAGCTCGCCTGTTCGCGAAGTAGGAGTTTTAGAAGCCATGCAGGGGGCGTAAGCCACACGGGTCTGTGTAGGGTCTTGCCCATGTCCTTGGCAAACTGCTCGTAGCGCACTGGAGTGGGGGCAGTAAGATTAAAGGGGCCGTTGGCGCTGTCGTGATCGAGTAAGTACAGCGCTGCGCTTACCCAGTCTTGCAGGTGAATCCAGCTATACCAGAATTGACCGTCGCCAAGAGAGCCACCCATTCCGCACTTGAACAAGGGGCGTAAAGGCTGCAGCAAGCCACCATCGCCTAGTACTAAGCCAGTGCGCAAGTAGACGGTACGCACGCCGAGATTAGCGGCCGCCTGTTCCCAGTCGGCTACCAACTTAGCCGCCCAATCATGCCCCTGCGCGGATTGTTCGGTGAGCTCTCGCTCGCCTTGGTCACCGTAGAAACCGATGGCGGAACCGCTTAAGAGGACTCGTGGCGCCTGTGTTTGTTTCGCTAGCCAGTTGACGAGCGACTCAGTGAGGGCTATACGGCTGTCACGTAGCTGACGCTTGCGCGCTTTGGTCCAAGGGCGGGAGAAAAGATTCGCCCCCGTCAGATTGAATACGGCGTCTATTGGGGCGTCAATTTCCTCGAGGCTAGTTAACCAATGAGAAGCCTGCTTATTCCGGGCATTGCTACTTGTATCGCGGCTTAAGATGAGTACTTCATCGCCACGTCCAAGTAGGGCCTGAGTAAGTGCTTGGCCAAGAAAGCCACTGCCACCGGTGATCAGAATTCGCATAATATCGCGTTCTCTTGTGGAATTAGCAAAGCTACAGGCTTGCGAGAAATGCGTTCAATTCCTGTGTGGAACTAACAATTTTAGTAGGCCCGAAGCGCTCTAATTCGGCGTCTTCATGGACACCCCAGCGCACACCAATAGCTGGCATGCCGATGCGCTGTGCCATCTCTAAGTCGTAAGTGGTATCGCCGATCATCACTGCATCACTAGGTGTTAAGCTGTAAAACTCAAGGATCTCTTCGAGCATCCGCGGGTCGGGCTTAGAGCGTGTTTCGTCAGCGCAGCGGGTCACATCGAAATGCGCGTGTAAGCCGCTAGATTGCAAAGCGCTGTCAAGGCCGCGGCGACTCTTTCCTGTGGCT
Source organism: uncultured Gammaproteobacteria bacterium (assembly GCA_963977405.1). Taxonomy (GTDB): domain Bacteria; phylum Pseudomonadota; class Gammaproteobacteria; order Pseudomonadales; family Pseudohongiellaceae; genus UBA5078. The sequence goes on along the minus strand of CAXBOY010000010.1, from coordinate 9,756 downwards.
ACGGCGCGGCCAATGCCGCGATCACGAAGACCGTCTATGAGTTCGGTCATCCCGGCGAATATTTGTTGTGGGGTGGCCTCTTTCGCGAAGAAGTAGCTGCTATAGGCCAGCCGTATGCCTTCTATGTCCGGATCGCTGACGCCGGGATAAAGCGCTTTGAGGGCATCGACCATGCCAAGGCCGATGATATTGCGATAGGCGGCCTTCTCGAGCGTTGGGAAGCCTAGATCTGCCGCTGCCATATGCAGGCTGGTCGCGATATGATCGATAGAGTCGACTATGGTGCCATCCCAATCGAAGATCACTGCTTTTATGGTCATACCTTATTTACCTCTTGATAGGCACTAATACTGACACACACCCAATATCTACGCCACGATAAGTGGTTTGGACCATGATGTACTCTGGCGCGATTCGGCTAATATAGGCCTGAATTTTTTGTGTAGCGCGTAGCGCTAGAACACTGTGAACATGGTGCGAGAACGATGATGAATCTGCAGGCGGCATTAACATTCCTCGGTGGTATTGGGCTGTTCCTCCTTGGTATGAGGCTTATGACCGAGGGGCTTACTTCCGCCGCTGGCAACACCCTGCGCGCTATACTCAGCATCGCAACCCATAGCCGGGCCAGAGCCATCGTTTCCGGCATCGCAATCACTGCTCTTGTGCAGTCTTCCAGTGCCGTTATCTTCACGACCGTAGGTTTCGTCAATGCGAGCCTGCTGACGCTTGGGCAGGCAGTAGGGGTAATCTACGGGAGTAATTTGGGCACCACATTCACTTCGTGGATAGTGGCACTATTAGGTTTTAACTTAGATCTGCAGGCTCTAGCACTGCCTGCCATCGGCATTGGCATGGCAGTGTCTGTGATCTCGGGTTCGCGTCGCTATGGCGCAGTAGGTCGCGCAATTGCGGGCTTCGGTCTATTCTTCCTCGGCATCGATGTCTTGCGCGGCTCATTCGACGGCCTAGGGGACATCATCGCGCTTGAGACTTGGGCGGGGCAGGGGATCGCGAGCCTGCTATTGTTCCTAGCCATTGGCATAGTACTCACTGTGCTCATGCAGTCATCGAGTGCAGCTTTGGCGGTAACCTTGACGGCGACGGCAGGCGGACTCATTCCAATGACTGCAGCTGCGGCCATGGTGATAGGCGCGAATGTCGGCACTACCACTACGGGTTTGTTCGCGGTGATCGGGGCTACCGCGCCGGCAAAGCGCGCTGCCAGTGCCCATGTCATCTTCAATCTCGTGACGGGTTTAGTGTCATTCCTTCTCCTCCCCGTGCTCCTAAACTTCGTGCAGTATATCGCACACTCTTTGGGCAGCGAGGATAACTTGGCGACTACTTTGGCCCTGTTTCATACCCTCGTGAATCTGCTCGGGCTTTTCATTATGTGGCCATTCACCGATTGGATGGTCGCGCAGTTAGAGCGCCGTTTTCACTCTCTGGAAGAAGATGGTAGCAGGCCGCAGTTTTTGGACCGCAACGTGCAAGCGACACCGAGTTTGGCCGTGGATGCCCTCGCACTGGAGTTGCATCGCATGAACGCGTTTGCCGGGCAACTCGCACTGCAAGCGATTAGCGATGAGTCGCGTCATGATGATCTTCTGGAGCAAGGGCATCGTGCCTTGGAGTCTCTGAGCTATGCGATCAGTGAGTTCGCCAGCGGTATCCCGCGCTCCCAGCTGGGCAATGAACAACTCAATGCCTTGCCCGATGCGCAACGAGTTGCACAGTATCTAGTTAACGTGGCCGAACAGGCCCGCGAGATAGTGCCCGATACACCCGTTATCGATTTGCACGATGCGCAGATTAGTCAGGCCCGCTCTTTATTGCGTGCAGCAGCAGCGGCTCTTATTGAGCAGTGCAAGGTCGATCGTCCCGACTGGGACGTGCACGGTCTCAATGAACTGCGCGCGAGTTTCGAGTCACAGTATCAGGGCCTGAAAGCTAGCTACTTGCGCGCAGGCACAACGGGCACTTTAGATCCTCGCGCTATGGCGGGTGCCTTGGAGCGACTGAGCGCGCTACACAGAGTGATTGATCAGGCGGTGAAAGCGGCCGTTTATATCGATCGCTATATAGTCCAGACTAGAGTCAACTTAAGCATGCCTGCGGAGGCGCTAACCGCGCCACCAGAGTCCGTGCCCTCCGAGGTGGAGGCGCCGCAATCGAACCCGACTGGAGAGAGTAATGAAACGACTTAGTATTCTGGCCCTCACGCTGCCACTGCTCATGAGTGTCGACAGTGTGGCGCAGGAGGTGAACGATGTCCCCGTGCAGCGCGATGCGCTTCTGTATGCCCTCGCCTGGAAGCAGACCGCTGCTGAGTATCAAGCGCTTTACTATCAAGGTTTCAATATCGCACGAATGCAGGTACAAGCGGCGCTCGACAGTAGACAGCCCGGTGACAAGCCACTGGCCATAGTGACCGACGTGGACGATACCGTACTGCATTCGCTGACCTATTGGGGACATCTGGTACAGCGCAATATGGACTTCTTCGACGACGCAATTTGGGATCGATGGGTGGCGTCAAATCGGGTTACAGCGACGCCTGGCGCGTTGGAGTTCTTAGAGTTCTGCGCCGCTAACAACGTGGAGGTGTTCTATGTCACGAGCAGGGATCAAGGTGAGGATACTTTCGAGTTAGCCCTAGAGAATTTGCGCTCGGTTGATTTTCCCTTTGTGGATCAAGAGCACCTAACCGTACTACGTGACTCCTCGAACAAGGAACCACGCCAAGACGAACTGAAGAATGATTACCAAGTTGTGACTTTTCTTGGCGATAATCTAAACGACTTTCGCCGTAAATATTATATCCGCAGCGACGTCGATGGGCGCATCGCCGCGATGGCCCAAGACAAGGATAAATTCGGCAGCGAATATGTCATCTTTCCTAACCCAACAGACGGGCAGTGGTTAGCGGCGATATTCGGCGAATCGGAGCCCGCCGCCACGGAGGCTAATCGAGTAATATTGAAAGACGCGGCGAGTCGTCAACGTTGGGATGACCCGATGGAGAACGCGCGTAACGCCTATTTCGAAGGTGATTTCTTCAGTGCACTGTCGACTTGGCGATCGATGGCAGAGCAAGGGGACGCTCGCGCGCAGAACAATCTCGGCATTCTTTATCGCAATGGCGAAGGATTGATACAAGACTTCGAGCAGGCGCGTGCTTGGTTGCTTCGCTCCGCTGCGCAAGGCCACGCACAGGCCCAGTACAGTTTGGGCGTGATGTACGATTACGGCAACGGTGTACCACAGAATTACCCCGAGGCACTGCGCTGGTACCAAAAGGCTGCCGCACTTGGGAATGCCGATGCGCAATATAATCTAGGGGTTTTCTATGCCGAAGGACGTGGCGTAAGTCAGAGCCTCGCGGAGGCGGCACAATGGTATGCGAAGGCGGCGCAACGAGGGCATGCGAATGCGCAGAACATTCTGGCTAGGATGCTTGTTGAGGGCGAAGGCGTTGCACAGGATAAAGACGAGGCCTTAAGACTGTTTAAACTCGCGGCCGCACAGGAGCATGGTGAGGCAGTTGAGAATATTGCCGCCTATTTTCCCAATGTGGTCACGAACTAGAGAGAGTAATAGGCTCTAGTTATGTACATCTCGTTCCTGAACGCGCGCTCCTGAGAGAATACCTTGCAGTGCGTAGTTCCCCTCATGGCATGCATATTCATAGATGCGTTCTTCGGCTGGTCGAGCTCGCAGCGCCATTTCCGCGGTCCATGTTTGTCGGTATACCGATGGGTCGTCCATCGTAAACTGATAGACGATCTGATCTTGGGATTCCCGAGTAAAACGTTCCGTTATGACAACTGCATCGCTAGAGCCGTAGTGAGATTGTTGCGGATGCAAGTTTCGCGTAGTAACGACTAAGGTGTCTCCCTCCCAATGCCCAATCGAATCGCCCATCCATTTTTGATGAACGGCGGGGCCGTGCTGTGCATCGATTCGAATGATGCGTGCGTCGTGTACCATCTCCGCCATGATCAGCACATAGCCTGGAGTCTGCACGATCTGATAATTATTGTTGTAGGCGATTGGCATCATGGGTGGCCCAGCGCTTGAGTTCGAGGTGCGGAAGTCGAAGAACAGAAGGCAGCGCTCTCCGATAGTTTGCAGCTCGGGTCCATCGAAGGCGTTAACTCCATTGCCGTCGAGCCAGCGTGCGAGTTGATTGGGGATGCGTTCTGCCTCAGGGAGCCAAGGAATGCGACCATTGGGCGGGTCGATAATCATAGAGGTGCGAAATTCGCCATTGATAAGTGCAGTAGCATTGCCGCGGTCGAGCCAGAAAGTATTGTAAGCCGCTGCCACATTACCATCGCTAGGCGCGGAGCGGTTCGGGTCACTCGGGCTATTGTTACGCTGCGCTGCCAATGCTGCGCGGGCCTCTCGGGCTGCCGCCTCCTCCGCAGTGTAGGCGCGTTTCTCTCCCAATTGCTCTGGACGTTGCAATGGCAGCTGCGTCGCGTTACTCCAGACCCCCTGTAGATCCGGGTGCCCATCCTTGGTTCTTGGTAGCTGCCAAGGCGTGTTGGCCTCCTGCGTATAAGCTTGTTGTAGCAGCACTATTGCGAGGATGCAGGGTACGCTTAGGAGAGTTTTTTTCATGGAGCGCTTCCTTTTTGTTGTAATCGCTGTCTTCTTATCTCGAAGCAATTGACGGGATTCTAGGAGGGCTGAGGACGTGATGCTAGCGAATCTTTAATTTCTAGTTCCGTTTCTGGGCTTAGCTAGTCCGTTACGCTCTTTCTTCCTGCTAGAATAGTCGTTTGTTAAACCGAACCCCTACGCCAATTAAAAACGAGAGACTATCGAACGTGTATAAAATTCAGCATCGCCCTGTATGCCTAAAACTCCTTGCCGCCGCCGGTATCTTGTTGCTCATTAGCTGTTCACCAGAGCCTATCTCCACCCAAGGTGCTGCTACTGAGCCCACGCTAAGTGCAGACCTGATCATCGAGAACGGTCGTCTCTATTCTATGGCGTGGCCAGAGCCCTCTGCCGAAGGCGTTCCCGCTGCTAGTGCTCCTTACGCCAATGGCGCTTGGTCGCCTGATGCGCAAGCAATTGCTATCAAGGATGGTGTCATACTCGCTATAGGTTCAAACAGTGAAGTGAGCGAATTCAAAGGTGCTTCGACAGAAGTGGTCGACGTGCACGGGGCCAGCATCATGCCTGGTTTTGTGGATACTCACACCCATATTGAAGAGTTAGGGGCAACGCTCGATGATGTGGATCTGAAGGGTGTGCAAACTGAAGAGGAGGCAGTGGAGCGCGTGGTGCGTCACATTGCCGCCAACGATGTCCCTGCAGGGCAGTGGATCGTGGCTAGGGGCTGGGATGAAGGGCAGTGGGCTGATCGCTTTCCTAGTCATAATCTTCTGAGCGCCAGCGTTCCCAATAACCCAGTACTGATGGACGGTATGAATGGCTTCGGCGCTTGGGGTAATCAGTTGGCGATGGTGGCTGCGGGCATCACGGCAGACGCACAAGATCCGGTTGGGGGAGAGATAATACGCGACGCGAATGGTGCCCCCACCGGCGCTGTGCGCAATCGCGGTGTTGCCCTGTATCGCGAGGCCGTGCCGCCATTGAGCATGGAGCGTCTCGAGAACCGTCTCGTGAATGGGCTGCGCATAATGCAAGACTCGGGTTTCACTGCAGTGCACCATGCAGGTGTGAACACGGAGCTTATGGCGGCATACGAGTCATTGGCTAGCAAGGACATGCTGCCAATCCGCGTCAATGCCATGATCAGTGGGCGTGACAAAGCATTAATGTCGCAGTGGATTGCACGTGGGCCAACACGCTTTGCTGGGGACAAATTATTCGTACAGTCAGTGAAGGGTTACTACGATGGTTCATTAGGGGCACGTGGCGCTAAGTTGCTAGAAGAGTACAGCGATCGCCCCGAACATTTCGGAGTCTCTGGCGAGGAGTATGGCTTCTTCACTGAAGAGATTGGCGCGATGTTGTTGGCAGGATTCCAAGTAAACATTCACGCGATCGGGGATGGCGGAAACCGTGAGGTCTTGCAGTTTTTTCGAGACAACTTCGCTATCGATCCCGAGAAGAAAGCGCTGCGTAATCGCATCGAACACGCACAAGTTGTACATCCAGATGATTTTGCTGTGTATGACGAACTCGACATCATCGCGTCTGTACAGCCTCCTTTCGTCGCAGAGGACAAAGTATGGACGGTCGATCGTATTGGCATGGACCGTGCCGCTGGTGCCTATGCATGGCGTACGTTCCGCCGCCACAACGTACCCTTGGTGTTCGGCTCTGACTTGATGGGTTATGACTGGAGCATTTTCTACGGTCTACATTCAGCAATTACTCGGCAGAGTACAGACTCGCAGCCGCCCGGTGGCTGGTTCCCAGAGGAGAAGTTAACAGCTGAGGAAACGATACGCGGCTATACCGTGAACGCTTCCTACGCGAACTTCACGGAGAATGAGACGGGCATGCTCAAAGAGGGAATGTGGGCCGATATCACCGTATTAGATCAAGACGTATTCGCCACCGTCGCCCAAGACCCAGCCCTACTGCTCGATGGGAAGGTCTTGATGACGATCGTGGGTGGCGAAGTCGTCTATGGACAATAGCAATTACAGCGCGTCGGCGGACTCTAATGTGAACTTGAAATCACCCAAATGCTTCAGGCGAACATTGAGTGTGTCGGCACCTACTTTAACTAGCGGCAGTACTAGTACATTGGCAGTAGCGTCGAAGTAGGCAGGCACGGAATCCATGTTGTCGGATGGGTTTTCGGTAGCAGCGCTAAGCGAGAAATTGTAATTGCCGTTATGTTGCAATGTGACCGAGTAATTCACCCCTCCGCCATAGACTTTCGGGATGATAACGGAGTCTGTGGCACCGTCATAACGATTGAAAGCGGTGTTGGCATCGGCGATCGAACTTAGGGTGCTTACGTCGGTCACGTGAGTGCTAATGAAGCCGTAAAGTTCGCCAATATTGGCGTATACACCTGGGGAGTTCGGAGTGCCACAACCTGCACTCTCGCTGCCTCCGAAGCTGGTAATACCCAGCTGCAGAGCGCCCTGGTTCAAGCGCATAAATAATGGCCCACCACTATCGCCCTGACAGGTGTCAGAGGTATCCGTATCTGTATAACCACCCGCGCAGAACATATTGGAAGTGATCAATTCGCCGTGCGCAACCGTGCACGCGGAGGCCTTGCTGGTGAGCAGTTGGGTCGCCAGCAAGTCATCTGATGAGTTGCTACCATCACCGACAGTGGCACCCCAACCGGCCACAATAACCGGCACGCTAGCGGGGACAACGCCAGTGAAAAGGCGCACGGGAGTGATGCTGACTGGCGCGCTGAGTTCCACTAGCGCGATGTCGAAGTCGTTAGAGTTGGCACTGGTCGCGGTATTGGGGTTGTAATTGGGATGTACGATCACCTGAGATACGTTCGCTATTACCGCGTTGCCGGAGATATTCTCATTAATGTTAGTGGTATTTAGCGTCACGGTAGTACGGGCAGCTGTGCCTGTGGCTACCTCGTCGCCTGCCTCGTTTAAGAAACAATGGGCCGCAGTGAGTACCCAGCGCGAGGAGATCAAGCTGCCACCACAGCCGCCGCCATTATCTGGGTCGCTTGCGCTGCCTACATAAATACTCGCTAACCAAGGGTAAGTGGTGATATTGGCAGACTTGCCGTTGATGATGCGGGTCTTTTCGGCATGGGCGAAGGAGGCCGCACAGACGGTGCTCAGTGCCAATAGACTTGCTTTGAGTAGCGTATGCATAGGGTTTTGTCCTTATCTTGTGCTTGTTATAGACGCGGCGACTTTTGGGCCTTGCGCATGGTTTCGTGGATGAATCGATTGTAGCACCAGTCTTTTATAAGAAAAGCATTACTGCGATGCTCCTCATTTAACCGCCTCTTGTATCACCGCCATGGTGAGGCGTGAGATGCAGGTGGTCTTGCCCTCGGCATTCTCTATGCGGATCTCCCACACCTGTGTGCTGCCTCCGATGTGAATGGGCCGCGCCGTGCCCGTTACCCAGCCCGAAGCCACTGGGCGTAAATGATTGGCGTTGATTTCTAGGCCCACCGCATGTTGATCTGGACTGCGCAGGCAGAAGTTCGCAGCGAAGCTGCCTAGTGTTTCGGCCAAGAGCACTGAGGCACCGCCATGAAGAATGCCGCGAGGTTGTACCGTGCGCGAGTCCACTGGCATGCGGCCGCGTAGGAAATCGTCGCCAATCTCTGTGATCTCGATTCCTAGATTGGCGACGGCGGTGTTGGCGCTATTGGCATTAGCAATGTTTAGATCGATGGGGCGGGTCCAGATCGCCATAATTATTCCTCTCAAGAGTTTCGCGGCAAGTTGTTTGAAATGAGTGTCAATATTCTCAGCGATTAAGCGGCGTGTCTTCCAAAGTGGCTCCTTCACGGTTCTCTTAGGCACACAAGTTTGACGTGCAGTGTTACTATGCGCCGATTATCAGCCTACTGAACGCGGGAAAGTCATGGATTTTTTTATCGCCACCTTTTTGAAGATGTATTTCGTGATGACGCCGTTCTTCGTCTTGTCGGTGTTTATGACCGTCACTCACGAGGCCAGCCTCGAGGATAAACGCAATTTAGCGATACGCGTGACCTTCTCGGTCATCGTGATTAGCCTCGTGTTAATGTTCTTCGGGCGTTATATCTTCGCCATCTTCGGCGTCACACTCGATGCCTTCCGTATCGGTGCCGGAGCCCTGCTGTTTCTCTCTGCTATAGGCTTAGTTAACGGCAATAAAGAAGGGCAGAAGTTGGCTGATTACAAACTCTCCGAACTAGCCGTAGTCCCGTTGGCGCTGCCTATCACCGTGGGCCCGGCCACTATTGGTGTTCTGCTAGTAATGGTGGCAGACAACGATACTTTGGGGGAGTTCTTCCTAGAGGCGACGGCGATGACCTGCTCGATTATCGCGATTGGCATAATGCTGTATTTCTCCAATCTGATCGAGAGGTCTGTCGGTAAGCAGGGCCTAGCCATTATCTCCAAGATAACCGGCATAATCTTGGCAGCCCTCGCTGCCCAGATTATGTTTACCGGCATTAAAAACTTTATGGCCGCCTAGCCCATTGGGTAGGGAATATCCTTGTGCACGGCGTCACATGCGCTCATTACCTCAGCACTCAGCGTAACGTCTAGCGCGGCCAGAGAGTCGTCCAACTGCACCGCATCTCGCGCACCGATAATGGTAGACGCCACGAAGTCGAAATTCATGCTCCAGGCGGTTGCCAGTGTGGTGGGCGTCATGCCTGCCTCTTTCGCGATCTCGATATAGCGCGCCGTGGAATCCAGAGTGCCCTTATTGAGGAAGCGGTCCGCCATGGCGCGCTGTCTGGCGTTAGGCAGCTGCAGATACTCGCCGAAACGGCTACGCGCAGGAATGTCTTTCTGATTGTATTTGCCACTGAGCATGCCGCCGCCGATGGGGGAGTATGGCAGCAGTGATACTTTCTCGCGCCGACATACTGTGGCTAGCTCATCGAGGAAGCGGCGGTGCAGCAAAGAGAAGTTATTTTGAATAGACTGGAAGCGAGCATAGCCTTCGTAGTGAGCGATGGTGTTGGACTTAGTAAGGCCATAGGCATTCTCGTTCGAGGTGCCGATATAGCGTACCTTGCCTGACTCCACTAAGCGGTCCAGTGCGGCCATAGACTCTTCCATAGGCACGATCATGTCGGGCCAATGCACTTGATAC